>JASFVL010000271.1:0-5661 GCA_050049875.1 Anaerolineales bacterium | reverse complement strand
CAACGAGGGCGACGCTGACGCCGAGAGCGTGGTCATCACCGACACGATGCAGGGCATGACCTACATCGCTGACACCTCCGGTCTACCATCCACAGGCAGCGGTACGCCGGGAGAACCCCTTGTTTGGGATTTGGGCACTCTCCCACCTGAAACACAGGTCCAGTTTGAAGTCTTTGTCCAGCTCACAGCATCCGCTTCCGATACCATCACCAACACCGCTGAAATCGCCACCAGTAACCCCTACGACATGGGCGACCCAGAGGAGAAGGTCTCCGAGTGGGTTGGTCACGTTATCCCCAACGACACTCACCTCAACCTGGGTAAGGACGCCTGGACGGGCGACCCCGCTCCAGGTCACGAGTTCGTCTGGGCTGTCAACCTGTGCAACAACGGCGGCACTGCCAGCTCACAGGTCACCCTCACCGACACCCTGCCCATCTCCACCACCCTATTGGGTTGGTGGAGCCAGCACCCCGGCTGGAGCGAAGTATCCAAGGACGCCGCACAGTTGGTCGTCTCGCGACCCTCCATCCCAGGCTGGTGGTGCAGCGAGGTCTACCTAAACTTGCTGCTGGACCCAAATGCCTGGCACGGTATGAGCATCTCCAACACCGCCACCATCTATGCCAGCAATGACATCGAAAGCGACGATAACTACACAGAGCACTGGATCCAGGTCAGCCAGCCCCACACCAACCTGGGCGTGGACAAGTGGTGGAACTGGGGTCAACTGGTCCCTGGCGGCGAGGCAAGCTACGCCGTCGACGCGTACAACAACGGCAACGTCCCCGTCAGCGGCGTGACCCTCACCGACACCCTGCCCGTGAGCACCACGCTGATCGGCATCTGGGCTTACGACCGCAACTGGAACTACCTTACCGAAGTCACGCCAGTGCTGTATGATGGCGAAATTGTGGTGTGGGAGCTGGAATCGATCGAGAACGGCACCCACTTGAACTATGAGATACAACTAGCCTTCGACCCCGAGGCCGTTCCCGGTACCCAGATGCTCAACACGATAGAGATCAGCCCCCAGCCCGACGAGGACGACTACAGCGACAACGAGGACCAGTGGCTGGAGACCCTCTTCGATCACGGCCCTAACCTGCGGATACGCAAAGATGGGAGTTGGGATGACTGGGGCGAGGAAACCCGCCGCGCCTCCTACTGGTTGAACGTGGAAAACGTAGGCGATGTGCGCGTCGAAAACTTCACCATCACAGACACCTACGACAGCAAGATGTACCTAGAAGGTGAGATTAACACAGAAGAATGGCGACTCCTGAACTGGTCTGACAACCCTGCCAGCCACTACTTCACCGCCACCTTCGAGGGGCTGGACCCAGGTGAAGGCACCTGGATCAATTTCAGCACCATCACTGACACCTCGCCGCTGCCTTTGGGTCTGATCTTCACCAACACCGCCGAAGTGAGCCTCACCCCGGACGACACCAACCCCGATGATAATGTGGGTCAAAAAATCCTTACGACTGGCCCTGACCTCTCCATCGAAAAGAGCTTGGTGGCTGGGGAGGTGCTGCCCGGTGAGTTAATCACTTTCAGCCTGGACTTCAGCAACGACCGCCCCGGTCACGAGTGGTGGTGGAATATGCAAGGCGAGGCGCTGATCACCGACACGCTGCCCTCCGGTTTGGAGTACATCACCTCTAGCCTGAGCTGGTGCGGGTGGATCGAACAAGAATGGTGCAGCTTCCCAGCTAATGTGGAGGACAACAAACTCGGCTGGCACATGTGGCCCTTCAGCAGTGGTGAGATGTACGAGATCCAACTGACCGTGCGGGTGACCGAAACAGCCCTGGGCGGTGACACTTTTACCAACTGGGTGGAGATCGCCAGCACGGATCCGGTCAGCGATACCGAGCCGTATTATGACAACAACACGGAAAGCCAAGATGTAGTGGTACCGCTGCCCAACTTCGAAGTCGACAAGGTCTATGAGAGCAGCCAGGTGGCCGGGACGCTGGTCACCTACACGCTGACGGTGACAAACACCGGTTTTGAAGCCGGAACCAATGTCCTACTCAGCGACACGCTGCCCTCGGTTTTAACTTATGGTGGTGGTAATGGGACCTTCGACGGGACCGATGTCACCTGGAACTTCGCCAGCATCGCCCCCAACGGTGGCACTGCCACCGGCTGGTTCTGGGCCACACTGCCCTGCGCTGGGCAAGTCATCAACGAGGAATATCGCGTCGTGAGCAGCGATCAGGGTGTGGATGGCGCACAGGGCACACCCGTCTCCTTCGATGTGCTCACGCCGACGATCACTGCAAATGTGGATGTATCACCCCCTTACATCGTGGCAGGTGACCTTGTTGATTTCAGCGCCCAAGCAAGCACGGACGGATCAACCTTGACTGAATTCGAATGGGATTTCGGTGATGGCTCTACTGGCACAGGCTTATCAACCTCCCATACGTACACACAAGACGACGACTACACGGTCGTTTTCACAGCCACGGATACCTGTGATTACAGCACGATTGTGGAGACTCCCATCGTAGTGCACCCGCCTAATCTCCTCGCTGACTTCCAGCAGAGCGCTACACTCGCCTCGATCGGTGAAATGCTTTACTTCACAGATACATCAACGACGGATGGGCTGCCCATCAGCACTTGGGAATGGGATTTTGGGGACGGAGGCACACCAGTGTATACCCAAAAAGCTGTCCATACGTACGCTGAAGAGGGTCAGTTCACAGTCAGCCTCACGGTGACTGACTCCTTGGGCTATAGCGACATCATCGTGGTAGAAGACGCTGTCACCGTGGAGAAATCAATCTCCGAAATCTACCTACCTCTCATCCGATTGGATGATTCAGGTACTGGGTCGGTGAAATAAAAGACCTCTGAATTCGATAAAATATAAACCCGGAGGGGCGTGCAGAGATGCACCCCTCCGGTTGCGCCGGATACGAGAGGTTAACTGAACCAACTTTGAGGCGCTCCTAAGCTCAAGGGCATATGGGCAGAAACGAAGCGAATTTCATCTTGATGCTCTTGGGCAAGGCGTCTCAGACTCTCGACATACGGGCCAATCAATCGTCGCGTGATCCACTCCGGTGGGTTCGTTTCGAAACCCCCAAAGGGGAGCGCGTCACCACAATGCAGGACCCATTTCGAATCTCCCTTAATCGCCACACCGCAATGACCTGCCGAATGCCCAACCAGAGGGATCAGCAGGACTTCAAATAATCCATCTGACAGTATAGGGATGGAATCGAAACCAAACCATCCCTTCACATTCTTCATCTCGTGAACGATCCAGAGAGGTCCGCGCGACCAATATTCTGGACGATATAGTATCTGAGCGAGGCCACACGCATTCAGCGCGGCTTCATACTCCGGCTTGTAAACATGGACTCTCGCTTCAGGAAAATCCGGCAGCCCCCCAGCATGATCTACATGCAGATGGGTTAACACAATGTGCTTTACATTCGCTGGGTTGAATCCGAGTGCTTGGATTTGGTGAACAGCGGCTTCCTTCGGACCTGAGGGCACCCTGCCAATCCTACAAAACCAACTCATGAATCTCGTAGGCGTAACGCGGTCTCTTACCCCAAGACCGGTATCGACGAGAAGCATGTCGCCCCCTGATCGCACCAGCAGGCAGTTTGTCGTGCTTGCAATTGGGGGGAAATAGGGGCGAAACGTAGCGCAATTCAGGATCCTAAAGTCCAAAAGGAAAACTCCCTTTCTTCCTTATCGTACGCCAAGCAGCCTGGCTGGTAAGGTTAGTGAACGGTTAATTTTCTAAATCATCAACCCATATGAGATCACTTGGTTTCAAGAATTCATCCTGCCCCACAGCCTCGATGAATTCATCCGGCGGCCGATACTTGTGATCGAGAATATAGTGTAATATGAGAACCGGGGCAATATACACGATCTTATCGCTTTGAACCAAAAAGTGACCATAGCCCCTTACCCTCAGCCTCCTCAATCGCCATCGGACGATCGGGCCAACCTGGCCGCCAGGATACCAATCCTCCTCACCATGGCAGAGTTCGCAGTCGTGCCATCCAGCTGTGCCATCAAAGACAACCTGCTTTGATTTGTAGGCGTTCCAAAGCCGGGAAATGCATTCCGCGGGTGTCTCCCCTTCGCTGGGAACGAAATCCCCAAGCCAGCCGACTGCGCATAGAACCAAGCCCTCGGGAAGCAGCCCATATCCCCATTGATCACCCTTTTGCAGTGGCACAAGGAAGCTGTACGGGGAGGGAGGATGGCCTGGCGATAGACGACACAAATCCTCGATATACATAAGATTCCAATTCTAAATTCCATTCATTATACAGCTTAAGCTGTCCAATAATCAGGTTTAGCGTACCTGTCAAAAAGAGGCCAAAGAACTTATCTACAAGCTACAGATTAACGCTAATAAAAACCACGCCAACCATTGACAAGTGTATAGCATAATTATATAATATTTATATAACCCGCAACAAAATGAGGATAATATGCCAAATAACGCTTCTTCAGACTCCGTACAACGCAAATCGTCAAGTCAGTTTAACGCCCGTCTACCCCAACTGACCCATACTCAAATCAACAATCTGGCAGCGGGTTTTGGATTAACAAAGACCCAGGTAATCATCGTAGCTGTGGATCGGCTTGCCCGTGATCTCGATGCAGGCTCTCCGGAGGCCGACAAAGGTGCCAGAAGGTTGAAGACTGTCGCGCGCATCGCCCCTCAACTCGACCTCGGTCAAGAGGATTGAAGAGCACCTTTAGCGCGGCATCAAAACTTTCACCACATTGCTCAATCGCTGACGGGCTGTAAAGGATAGATTGGGAGCATTCAGGCGGTCCATGTGAGTGGTATGATTACAGATATCTACCCCACCTGAGGGAAGCCGATTCCATGTCCGCTCCGCTTCTCACCACGAAACTCTACATTCCCCCACCCCGTGCGGGAATCGTGGCGCGCCCCCATCTCATTGACATCCTCAACGAAGGCGTGGATGGTAAGCTCACGCTCTTATCCGCTCCGGCAGGGTTTGGCAAAACGACTCTGGTCTCAGATTGGGTCCGACAAAGCGATGTCCCAACTTGCTGGATAACTCTCGATGAGAGCGACAATGACATTGGGCGTTTTTTGGCATATTTCATCGCCAGTCTTCAATCGATCGATGTCAATGTGGATGAGCAACTCCTCACCCTCATACAGTCCCCCCAACAGGCCCAAATTGAAAACGTACTCATCCCCCTGATAAACCAGATTTCCAGTACGCAAAAGAACTTCGCCATCGTATTGGATGACTACCACCTCATCCAAAGTAATGAAATTCATGACGCGCTGACGTTTTTTCTGGATCACTCTCCCCCTTGCATGCATCTCGTCATCACAACTCGTGGGGACCCCCCTTTCCCTCTAGCTCGATTGCGAGCTCGAGGTCAGATGACCGAAATTCGCGCCTCCCTGCTTCGCTTCTCCGTTGATGAAGGCGAAATTCTTCTAAACCAAATCCAGGGATTAAAGCTCCCCGCTGACAATATAAAGGCACTCGTAGACAGAGCTGATGGTTGGGCGGCTGCATTACAGATGATCTCCCTTGCACTGAAGGATAGAATAAATCCCTCGCAATACATTCAGGACCTCTCCGGAAGTCAAACTTATATTGCCGATTACCTCACCAA
>JASFVL010000270.1:0-5684 GCA_050049875.1 Anaerolineales bacterium | reverse complement strand
GAAGGGAGTAACTGATTTGGAGTTGTACAAATGGCCGCCCAAACCCGCAGGCTTCATCCTGACAACATTTAAGCGCCCTCGTTGTTTTGATGATGTCTAAATTATACTAAATTGGATCAGATGTTACACGGTTCGGGAGCAATAGTGGAAATGTTCTTTGTTTTACTGTGCAAAAAATCAGGGATCCCAATCTAGCACCGATTGAGATCCCTGAAGGGTCTGATCTGATTAGATTTGGTCAGCCCCCACGGTTTACGGAATCTCCCCTGCGAGCTCTTTGTCAATTACCTGTTTGAAAACTTCAAAGGGTTGGGCACCCACCAAAGGAATCCCATTGATGAAGAAGGTTGGAGTCGAACGCACGCCAAGGTTGGATGCGTATTCGAAATCAGCTTGAATTTCATCTTTTTGGTGGTCGCTTTCCAGGCACTGGTTGAATGCTTCGAGATCCAGATTCAAGTCGCTGGCATACTGCTGGTAAGCGCTGTCTCCCAAGGGAAGTTCTGAGCTGAACAATTTGTCGTGGTATTCCCAATACGAATCTTGTTCGCCGGCGCAGTTAGCAGCTATAGCGGCAGGTTCCGCGTTGGGGTGGATTGAATTGAGCGGGAAGTCGCGATAGACGATACGTATCTGACCTTCATACTCGTCTAACAGCCTGAAATAGACCTCTTCGTGCCATCTCTGGCAGTAGGGGCACTCGTAATCGCTGAATTCGATCAGTGTTATATCGGCGTCCGATGGACCCAGAATGGGGTCATCATCGATGGGTACGTTATATCGGGTTACCTGTTGGGTTGCATCCTGAGCTTGGCTTTGTGCTTGGGACGCAGGCTGCTGGGATTGGGTGTTGGTTTGAGCTGCTGGGACTACTCTGACTTCAGCCTCTCTGCCCCAAAATAAATACCCGACGCTCAATCCGACCACAAAAGCAACCGGAAGTAAAACGGAATACAGGTGGGATCGCTTGAAGGAAATCAAATCATCTTTGCTCTCTTTGTCTTCAGCGACTTCTGTAATTTCAGCTCCCTCCACTTCTTCGATGGTTTCAATATCTACAGGATCATCAGTATCTTCGGAAGGGGAGGGCAGGATTTCTTTATCTTCGTCCATAGTGCACCTTTATTTTCGATTAGGAAGACCTTATAAGGTATCGAGTCTCTAATATAGAACAGGAAAACCCCTATATTGGGGTTTTCAGCCTTGTAAATTATAACATGGACAAATTGGAGTAGAGATTAATGAATTTTGAGACTGTGTTTACCATTTTTGTGCGGGTAAATTATTCGCACCAATCCTTCGATTACCTCAATGTAGTGTATGGCCCACCTAGCAGCAATTAATCAAAGTGCGACGTGCTTTTTTTAGCACGTCGCACAGTTTTTCTTGGAAGGTTTGAAGCTGAATGTTAATCTTGCATTACTGGTGTTGGAATCATCCCCTCCAGGATCATTTCTAAAGCTATGGTGTGGCTGCAGCGCCCGCGGGTCTGAAAGAACCCGCAATCGCATTGCCATTCCCCATCATGGAGTTGAGTCACGTGGGGGTTGTTCTCACCATTAAACGTCACTTTTAGGGTGTCAATGCGAATGCGGTCGCGTTCCTCGGCGTAGCGCTTTGCCTTATCAATTTTTCCAATCATACCGTAATCCATAGTCTCTCTCCTTTCGATTATACATCTGATAGATCCTTAGTAAATCACGATAATCCTGTAGTGTTCTGGAGAAGATGAAACCGGTAGCAAAAAGCACGCGGCGGAACGCGCGTGCTTTTAATTTCTTGGTAATATCAAATTTTTTGCTACTACTTCTCTCATAAAGGGGTTTGCCTCCAGAACACCCTCAGTATAAGCCGACTCACTTTTAAAGTCAACAGGATTCGGGGTTTATTTTTTTAATTCGTCCTTCAGAATTAAGCTCAGCACGATGCTGACCGCGCTGGTGATCAGTCCTCCCAGGAATGCGGGTAGAAATCCACTAACCTCGAAGCCAATCCCAAAATATTGCCCAATCTCACCAGCGAGGTAGAACATCAAGGTATTGATCAAGAGTGTAAAAAAACCTAGAGAGAGGACGATGAGCGGGCAGGTGAGAATCTTTAACAGTGGACGTAACAGGGCATTTAGTAGTCCAAAAATCAAGGCTAGGCCCAAGATTGCGAGCCAGTGGGTGTTTTGAGCCTGAATGTCGGGTACGAGGCGAATAGCTGCCCACAGTGCTATGGCGTTGATCGCCCAGCGGATGAAGAAACGGTTCATATTTATACTCCCTTTTATGTTAGCTATGGTCCATGGTCATATCGTCTATTATACTTAACGAATTAAATCGCCAAAGGTTTCAAATCCTCCCCAATTGTTCATTTGGATAATGAAGAGGTAATTTGAGGAGCTACATTCATTCAATCAGCTAATTTCCACTCCATTTAAACTGCTTAAGTCCTCATCTTTCGTGTTGGAGTTATCCTTTATCGGAGGCCAGACGGTCTGCCTGCCGGATGGGTTCGGGCAGGCGGTATCCACCCCCGCATGCCAGCACCACTCGCACGGCACTACTCAAATCGACATACTGACCAATCGATACGTATACAGGTTTCACCTTATCACGTGTTCTCACAGCCATACCGATGGTTTCCCCTCCGTCCACTAAGGGTCTGGTACTGCCCCGAGCTTCAGGGAGGGTCTCATGTTCGCCTATAAACACCGATTTGGCGCAGCCAATCGTTGGGAGGTCTAATAATACCCCCAAATGGCTGGCTAAGCCGAAGCGGCGCGGGTGCGCCATTCCGTGCCCGTCTGTCATCAGCACGTCGGGTGTGACCAGGAGATTCTCCATAGCGGCAAGAATTACAGGGATTTCTCGAAAGGATAGCAGACCAGGGATGTAGGGAAAGGGTGTTGGCAGTTCCGCTGTGGTTTGATCAGCAAGCTGCAAGGATGGGAAGTCAAGCACAGCGATCGCAGCGCGCGCAGTCCCGCTGCCACGAGGGAACCCAACATCGACACCCGCCACCCAATGAATGTCGTCATCCATCAGAGGTCGTATCTCCATATAAGTCCGCAACTCTTTTTGCAGTTGGGTGGCTTCTTGCGGCTTTAGGTTCCACGGGTGGGGGTGGTGCAGTTTCATTGGCTTAGTATTCGGCCAAACTTCCACTTCGGCGAGCTTGGATCTCTGCCCGCCTATAGAGGTAGTAACCTAGCAGGGGCATGAGCACACCAAAGGCGCTCACGATGACGATTTCCACTTGAATGGGTGCTAACTCTGGGAATCCTGGCGGGTAGCCCATCAGGGTGGAGCGAAAGGCGTCCACAGCATAGGCTAAGGGGATCAAACGGGAGACCATTCGCAGTGCAGTGGGAAGCGCCGCGAATGGGAAGAAATTAGCACACAGAATTAAGAAAGAGAATTGAAGCAGATTCGCCATAGTTTGGGCAGTTTCTTTTATGCGCAAAGTCAGTGCGGCGAAGGCGAAACCAACCCCGAATGTACCGGATAGAGACATGACCAAAAGGTAGAGCCCTAGTAAGGGATTTTCAAAAGGCAGGCGCCCCAGCATGGTGGTCATCAGGGCGCCGGCAGCTACGCTTAGCAATCCCGTCCACAGTAGAACGGTGGTTGAGCGCGAGACCAGGTTGGCAAATTTACTCGCCGGGCTTAAATACAGCTGCTCAAGAGTTCCTTGGACCTGCTCGTGCCGCACCCGGTAGCCCAGGCTCCATAAAGTATCGCTTATGAACATGAACAGTACAAACCCATAAACCACCAACCCGGAGGTGCCGCTGCCCCCCATTCCTTCTTGGGAGGTGCTGAAGGTCAGTCCCGCTAATGTGAAGATCGCCACGATGAGAAATACTTGTCCGAAAGAGGCGACGAACTCTACCGGGTAGCGTAGCATGATGGTAAATTCTTTTCGCACCATTGCCCAGAATGTGGTCATCTAAAACCTTCCTACGCCCTCATTTTTTCGAATACCGGTTTCAACTTTGGAAAAGACCCAATAACCAAACAAAGGTGCGAAAAGGGTGAAAACCCATAGCACAGCTAAGTCAAAGTACCATTTTTCGAAGAAGAAACCGATTCCCAAGATGGATGATCGCACACCGTTGGTCATCCAAGTGGGCGGGAACAGCAGGGCTAAGGTTTTAATCAGCGAGGGGAAGACCGTGATGGGGAAAAACACACCCATCAAGAAACTTACACCCCACTGCATTAAGCTGATCAGTGCGTTGGCCTCCTTAACCTTTAGCACCACTGCGCCAAAAAGCAAGGTCATCCCGTAGAGGGGGATCGCACCGACCAGGATGAAAGCTAATGCCAGTAGAATCTCGCCCTGGAAGGGATTCACGCCTAAAATAAAAGACCCCACCAGATAAGCCAACACGGCTGCAAAAATTCCGCGCAAGATGCTGTATAAGGCTGTCCCCGCTGCCACCCAGATGCGCTCCGTGGGGCTGAGGTAAAGGGCTTCAAGGGTGCCGGTTTCCATCTCCCAACGCAGCCAGTTTGCCACGTGCCAAAAAGCTAATGAGACGATGATAAAGGAACTGGAGCCCAGCAGCATGTAAGCGATGTAGTTGCTGGTACCGGTGTTGGCGGCGAATGCCGCCGCTGCCCCCTCACCCGCCGTGGCCCTTCCTAACAAGATGGGCATGGACGCCAGCACGATAGGTGTAAAAACGTCCAAGAGTAGTTGCCCGGGGTAGCGGCTGATGGTGAGCATTCGCATCCGGGCGCTGGCTAGGACTACAGATAGGTAATCCCGTAAGGAGGGATTGTGCGCTGTCATCGCTATCTTTTGCGAGTGTCTTCCGCCAGCGTTCTACCCGTCTTGGCGATGAAGACGTCTTCTAGGGTGATCTCCTCAGGGGCGATCTTTTGAATGTGCGCACCGGCAACTGTGAGAGATGTGATCAGCGTGGGGAGCATGTCAGGTGCTTCGTCTACAACCACTACCAAGCGGTTACCGCCGTTGAAAGCAGCTCGTGTTGCCCGCTGGACAGGGTGGAGCTGGCGAACAGCAGAGACGGCCGCTTCTGGGATAATCCCTTCCACATGGATGATTTGATCGCGTTTCAAGGATTCTTTCAATTCATCCACGGTTCCCATTGCGAGTAGTTCTCCGTAGTCGATGATTGCCACCCGGTTGCATAATGTCTCGGCTTCTGCCATGATGTGGGTGGTATAGATCACCGTCTTACCCTCGGTGTTAAGGTTGCGCACGATGGCTCGTAGTTCACTAGCGGAGGGGACGTCTAGTGTGTTGGTCGGTTCGTCCAAGATAAGCAGCGGTGCATCGTTGATTAGGGCTTTGGCAAACGCTAGTTTCATTTTTTGTCCAGAAGAGTAAGTCTCAACCGTGCGATCGGCTAATTCGCTTAGATTAAGCAGCTCGATGATCTCCTCTGAGCGGTGAGCCCGCTCTTTTGGGGAAAGGTGGTAGAGAGCTCCGAAATACTCCAAGTTCTCCCGTCCTGTCAGCTTCCAGTACAAGCCGCGTTCACCCATCAACATGCATCCCACGGTGGCGCGAACTGAGTTTTCCTCCCGCTGGATATGATAGCCATTTACCCAGGCTTGCCCCGATGTAGGCAGCAGTAGAGTGGTCAGAATTTTGATTAGGGTTGTCTTCCCCGCCCCATTTGGGCCCAACAAACCAAATATCTCACCTGGCTGTACGTTTAAGGA
>JASFVL010000269.1:0-5686 GCA_050049875.1 Anaerolineales bacterium | reverse complement strand
TTCGACGAATAGATCGGATAATTAGAAAAGGAACGCTGTTAGGGAATTAATGTGGAGTGGACGGGCAATACCCATCCACTCCACTAAATGTTTCAAATTCATTAAATATGTAAGCAAGGCAATGGCTACGGGTTATAGATCTCCCCTTGCGGGTAAAAATCTTTCCACGCCCAATCGAAAGACGTCAGACTTGGTAATGGTTGCAGGGATTTCCCCTTTAATGGGCCCTCTTGCCCCAATCCCTGCCTGACATCCCATATCGTGCCAGTTTTCTCATCGACCAACTCACCATCTTTCAACTTAAAAGTAAGGTAATTTCCATCGACTATTCGCGAGTAAGATCGAAAGTCTGCATCCTTCGCCCATACGAGAATCGGGAACTCCCCAAGTGTATCATTAATCACACCGGCTTCCTTCACATCGGTAAAATTATAGGCCTTGGCTTGGTCCGCAATTACAACTCCAATAACAAAATCTGGATCAAAACCTTGCCTGCTGAACCTAAGCCGGCTGACGTCGTTTGTCATTGCTAAGGTGTTCGGGTGGGCATCCTTCCAGTTTGCCCAAGTGGTAACTTGGGCGGCTAACAACTCCAGTTCCGTTCCTTCCAAAGGTCCTGCCAGAGCCTTTCCAATCGGTTGGGACCAAATCGATGCGGTCTTATGATCCCACCAGGTCATCGCGTTCATGTATAATCCACCCGCATTTCCAAAGAGGATGGTTTCTCCATCAATGCGCCGGTCGTGCACGAGACCGGTGTAACAAATCGGTCACCAAGTCACCAAAACAGGAGTTCCAGCCAACTTATCATTGACCATCTCCCTAAATCGCAAAACACTGATGGGATAAGCCTTAGCTTCACCCTCCAATGCCACACCAATCACCAATTCGTCCTCCTGATATGGAGCTTCACCAGCAGTCACAAATTGGGGATTGTATATCGGAGCAATCCCATCAAATGGGATCATACGGTGGTAACCAGGGATGTTCACGGGTGTTAATTGTGCTGGTATTTCTACTTGAGTAGGTTTTGTGGTTTTAGTTAAAGAAGGGGTCCTTTGGGCGCGGCTTGTGCCCCCATCATTATTTTCCAATCTGGGGGCACAAGCACTTAAGAGGAGGAGAAATAGAAGAATTAGCCCGAAATACTTTACCTTCATTATATGCCCTTCAATACACTTGATGCAGATATAGTTCGAAATCTTACCTCGGCTGATGAACTCATAATTAAATTAAAAAAGGGTTCTTCGAAGGTACCCCCTCGAAAACCCTATACTGATATTGCTTAGCTTTCTCGCTTGTGAAGCTATTCAGGTGGACTGGGTGGTAAATTACCACCCAGTCCACTGCGTTTTCTATAAAAAACTATCTAACTCATCTTGAAGAAGCTAGTTAGTTTCATAGCCAAATTTAGATCACCAGACAATTGAATTTTCCCCTCCATAAAGGCTTTCATTCCATCTTCTTTCCCGAGCAGGACATTCTTAAAAAGTTCTGCATCAGCTGTCAAGGTCATCGTTGGATTATCTGCCTTACCCTTCTCCGCCGTACATTTTCCATCCGCGATTGTAATTACGTAATCGCCCCCCTCATCCCCAGAAAGTTGATATTGGATTACGGCGTCTACACCGGCTGCTTTCTCGGGCCGGAAAGCCTTTTCGTGGTTGAAAACCAACTCTTCCATCGTATATTCAGTCATGTTTTTCTCCTTATAGTCCATCCTTATATCCAACTGCCGCTGCAGTTCGATTAATTCATATTTTCAAATATGCCTGCTGCCCCCATACCGCCACCAATGCACATGGTGACAAGCCCAAATTCTACCTCACGGCGTTTCATCTCGTAGATGATTTGAGTGGTTAATTTCGCCCCAGTGCAACCCAAAGGATGACCCAAAGCTATGGCGCCACCATTCACATTGGTGATTTCTTCATTCAATCCCAACTCGCGAATCACAGCAAGTGACTGGGACGCAAAGGCCTCATTTAGTTCAATCAACCCAAAATCATCTAAAGACATTCCACTTATATCTAGTACTTTTGGAACCGCTTTTACTGGTCCAATCCCCATTATCTCAGGGGGGACTCCGGCAGCTGCGAAAGCCACGAAACGGACCAGTGGTTTCAATCCCAAAGCTTCGGCTTTAGCCCTGGACATGATAACTACTCCAGCAGCTCCATCAGACATTTGAGATGCGTTCCCCGCTGTTACGGTTCCGCCATCTTTAAATGCCGGTCTGAGCTTCCCCAAAGCTTCCAGGCTGGTATCTGCTCGTGGACCTTCATCGCGCTTAAAGATGAATGTGTGTGTCTTTGGCTCACCATTATCCCCAGCCTTTATTACTTCGACCTCCAATGGGACAATTTCGGGATCAAAACGACCGGAAGTAACCGCCTCAACAGCGCGCTGGTTGCTGCGTAGTGCAAAAGCATCTTGGTCCTCTCGGCTGACACCATATTTCTCAGCCACATTCTCCGCAGTCAAGCCCATACTGGTAAAGGCTTCCGGGTATTCCGCAGCGAGCTGGGGAGTTGGTGCAAATTTATAACCCGTCATGGGCACCATACTCATTGACTCCACACCACCGGCGATGGCGGTCTCAATCTGACCTGCCATGATGGCGTATGCTGCGTGAGCAATGCTCTGCAAGCCTGAAGTGCAGAAGCGGTTGATGGTCTCTGCCGGGACAGACACTGGTAGATTCGCTCGAAAACCGATCAAGCGAGCCATGTTCATACCTTGTTCTCCCTCTGGGAACGCACAGCCGATTACCAAGTCGTCGAGCTCTTCCGGCTTTAAAGGTTCCACTCGCTTCAACAGCTCCTGGATCACTGCTGCAGCCATATCTTCCGGCCTAACACTGACCAGGCTTCCTCTCCTGGCTTTACCAACTGCGGTTCGAACAGCAGCGACGATGACAGGATCACGGGAAGAATCTAATTTGTTCGTCATGTTAATATCTCCTAATTTCTAAGCATCTTACCGGTACGTAAGAAATGCCAAATACGCTCTCTGGTCTTCTCCTCGCCACACAACGAAAGAAATGCTTCACGCTCGAGGTCAAGGATGTATTGTTCATCAACCCATGTAGGGGAACTCATTTCTCCTCCGGTCATTACCTTTATCATTCTCTCGCCTACTTGGGATTCATATTCAGTAATATACTTTCCTTCCTTGAACATATGCACGCCAGCTCGAAGAGCTGCCAACGTATCTCGTCCTGCAGCGTAAATCTTCTCAGGCATCGGCGGATGATAACCCGTAGCTAGCATGTGCAGCACTTCACGTTTAGCTTGAGCTAAGAGGTGATCGCGATTCATCACAATGCGATCCTCAGGATCCAAAAATCCGAATTGGCGCGCTTCTACTGCACTAGTAGCAACTTGTGCTTGCCCAACCAAATTAAAGACTTTCTGCATAAATGGTAGAACTGGAGCATCATCCACTCGCATCGCCGGATTGACAATCCGGCGGAGCAGGTCTTTAATGCCACCCCCAGCGGGGATGAGACCGAAACCGATCTCGGTCTGTCCAATATACAACTCCCCAGCCGACACAACCCGACTGCCGTGCATGACGATCTCGCAACCACCCCCAAAAGTGTAGCCTACTGGTGCGACCAAGACCGGTTTGGGGAAGTAACGCATGCGCATGAAAGTGTCTTGACCGTTTTTCAAGGTCTCATCCAATTGCTCCCAAAGATTATTTTGCGCCGCCATGACCATAGCGAACACGTTAGCCCCCGCGCAGAAGTGATCGCCATCATTTCCAACGACAATTCCTTCAAATTCGCCATTTTCTGTCCGGTCAAGAGCTTCATTTAACATCTGTATGATGTATTCATCGAGAGCATTCATTTTTGTTTGAAATTCAACACAGATCACGCCATCGCCCAAATCAACGATACTCGCGCTGGCATTCTGGCTGACCAATTTCCCAACATCTTTCTGCTCTTTAAGAACAATAATCGCTGGAGAGCGCTCAATGGCTTCATATTCACCGCTCTCAGGGTTATAAACTCCCACCTTGCGTTCACCTTCGTAGCTGTAGAAAGACTCGCAATCATTTTCGAGCATCTCCTTAACCCAAGGAGCGGGAGGGAATCCTGCTTCCTCCATTCGGGAAATGATATCAGCAATCCCTAATGCATCCCAGGTCTCAAAGGGACCAGCTTCATGACCAAATCCCCAACGCATTGCATCATCCATGGGCTTTGGAGTATCAGCGATTTCGGGGATTAACTCTGATGCATAAGCAAAAGTTTGGAAGGTTATCGCTCTGACCAACTGTCCTGCCCTATCTTCCGCTTCAAGGAACACCTTCAACTTCTCCCCCACACTTTCAAGATCTTTAGCCTTTCCAATCGAATCAAAGCGCGGCTTGGATGGTGGTTCGTGTTCAAACGTTTGCAAGTTTAGGGGCCAGAACTCCTTCTTACCGTTCTTCTTGATTTGTTTATAAAAACCCACCTTAGTTTTGTTTCCCCACCACCCTTCTTCAACCATCGTTTCAAACATGCTATTGACTTTCTCAGACTTAAGATATCGCAACGCATGTTCGTCATGAGGGATTGCTGGTATAAGATTGTTAGTGACATGCGCTAAAACATCAATCCCTACTAGATCGAGCAGACGGAAGGTCGCCGTTTTAGGACGACCAATCGGTGGTCCTGTAATTGCATCCACCTCCTCCACGGTGTAATCATTCTCAAGAATATAGTGAAGAGCGAAGGAATTTGTCCCGGATAGAAGGCGGTTGCCGATAAAATTGGGCGTGTCTTTACATGGGACGATTCCTTTACCGAGTCGATATTCACCAAAATGACTGATAAAGTCGACCACTTCGGGTAGTGTGTCATTCGTGGGTATGATCTCCAGCAATTTCAAATAACGAGGTGGATTGAAGAAGTGTGTTCCCAGAAAATGCTGCCGGAAACCTTCCGAGAGCCCTTCAGCGATCGAAGTTACTGGGATGCCAGACGTATTCGTGCTTACAATACACTTCTCAGATCTAACTTCGTTTATTCGAGCCATCAAGTCCTGTTTGATCTTTAGGTTCTCGATAATCGCTTCGATCACCCAATCCGCACTTGCTATTGCATTGAAGTCATCCTCCAGATTTCCAGTTGTCACAAACCCAACCAATTCCTTAGCAAAGAAACTGGCTGGTCTAGAGTTTATCGCCTGCTGCAACCCATGATTTACAATCCGGTTGCGCACCTCCGGATCATCTAATGTTAACCCTTTTTCTTGCTCTTTTGGGGTTAACTCCCGAGGGACGATATCCAATAAGGTCACTCGAACACCAGCATTAGCTAGGTGAGCAGCCAAAGCTGCCCCCATCGTACCGGCACCGATGACCACGGCGTTATTGATTTCATATCTCATAGTAGTGGCCTCCTAATATGATACATAATGAGTATTTACTTGAGTGAATGTAATCGCCAATCTCACGGAATCCAAAGTGTGAGATTTTCCTAGAACACAGTTCATATCCATCCCTCCAAAATCGAGCATAGATGGACCAACTTCCAACTTATTCTTCTCAACCTCATCGCCGAGAATCGACTATAAATCATAGGCGTTGTTATTTATCCTTCACATAAGTATCAAAAAAATCTACAGCTCGATGCATAAAGAGCTGTTCTCCCTCACCTCTAAATGTGTGAGGCTGTCCTGGGTAGGTG
>JASFVL010000268.1:0-5687 GCA_050049875.1 Anaerolineales bacterium | reverse complement strand
TGTGCTTGATGCGACTGATAGGATATCAGCTGAAGGACAGCGAGGAGGATTACCGGGCCTTGGCGCGGCTGGTGCCGGTGGTGGCTTTTTCCCTAAGGGAGAATAGCCCTGAGCGAACTTCGTATCCCCCTTTAGATCACGCTGAGTCGGATCGGCGATTGATCCAATCGGGAAGGGAGGCGATGTCGTGGTCGAAGAACAAGCGGCGCCGCAGCACTTCGCTCCGCTCCGCAGGGTGGAAGGGGTCTGCGGTTTGCTTCCAAGCGTTTCACTACGGTCAACAGCAGCATGCTCCCTGCCAACCAATAAGCTACTGTTCGCCCGTCCAGCCAATAGACCAGCAGGGGCAGCGTAACCAGGCTAGCGAAGGCACACGGAGCCGAGTCGCCCAGCAAATAGTCTACCGCTAAAGACATCAACATCCCGTATCTGGGATGGATGATCGCGCAGCCGTTTCGGTTGAAACCGATAGAGAGTCGGGTTGGAGCGCTAAAAGGCTGGCTCCCAATCCCTTCTTCTTTTGTGATACAAAGTACTGCATTTGTGGGCTAGGCTCTCCCAGCAAGAGCGCATTACCCAGGAGTCTCGTTCACATCACTCACGCACCACCAGCGGGAGATAGATGTAGCAACATTGCGCTTCAATGGAGACGGTCGTCGCCGCCGTCATCTCGCTTATACTGTTGGTCGCCGTGACAGTGGCTGTGTAGGTGCCGATGGCTTCGTACTGGTGGGAGGTAACAGCGCCCTCGCCGAATTCCCCATCTCCGAAGCCCCAGTTGTAAGCCACGTTGGTGCCAGATATGACGGTAGCGGTAAAAATGGTAGACTGTCCCAGAACCGTCGGGCTATTGTTGATCGCTGAGAGCCCCAAAATGGGCTCATCACACGGCTTGGTGTCACCCTGAGGTTGGTACTCGGTCCAAATGCGGATGTCCGCGAACGTAACCCCAGCTGCGCTACCATACGCGTCATAACCACGCTCATGGTTGTCGCCCAGGCCGACGTTGGTAGCACTACCTGTACCCCACGATACGCCCCACGGGATCGGTCCCTCTGAATCATAAGCCCCTAATTCTCCACAGACCCAAGTCTCATGACTGTTTACAGAACCGCCCCAAGCAAGACCGAGGTGGTACCATTGATCGTATTCCAGTATGACTGGGTCTCGCCAGTACCAGGGACCAGTGCCATCGGTCGTCGACCACCTAATTTGCACCTGGTCGTCCTCGGTACCTTCGCCATTGGTGACACGACTAGCCGAAGCCGATATGGTGCTCTGCCCGTTGTGAAACTCGCCGAAGCCATAGTTGTCGCCAAAGATTGCACCGGAAACATGTGTCTCCCGGTCTGCCTTGAACATGAAGGACACGGTCCCCGCATTGCGGAATTGAAGGCGGTCGGCCGAGTCGGCAATATACCAGTTGATCAGGGCATTGGAGCGGTCGTCGGTTTCAGTGGAGGTGTAGGTAACGCCATAGGGCGAATCCTCAATGCCCAACACACCTGGTGACCCTCCGTGGTCAGGGGGCATCGTGTTAACGGCTGAACCAGCGCCGTAGTCGCCGTTTTTCAGCGAGGCCTCAAACAGTAGGGCGTCACTCGCCGCGGGGATGCTACAGACTGCGAAGAATAGCAGCACTGCTAAGATACCTAACGTGGATACCACACATAATCGTTTCATTGCTCGCCTCCTCTTGCTTGTCGACAGCGTTGTTCCAGTGGTAACCTGATATTAAATTTCTAAACTTGTATACCTGTAAAATATTCTAAATCTACCCCTATTGAAGCAGTCTTTTCATAGAATTCTATCAAGTTTATTGAAAGGAATCAATAGTTTACGGAGGCGTGTTTATAACACAAGCGGTTGATGAGTCTGGGAAACTCCTACCATGTCAGGATTTTTGCTCCATGCGGCGTGATTGTACATCTTCATCTACCCAGGGGTTTGTTTAATGCCATTGTTCATCTGGCTTAAGCTTACTCCGAAGGTGTAAAACACCACTGTTGGCAGTCGTTGGTTCTGGTAACTCAACATCCAGAAGACCCCCAAGTGATCATTCAAGCGGGGCGCAAGCGGACGGAAGCCGTTGCAAAGTTTTTATCCCAGGAATATGCTGAGCGTGAAATTCTGGACTACGCCTGGCGCTATCCGCGCTTGCTGCGACTGATGGGCTATCAGATGGAGGACGGCGGGGAGGGTTACCGGGCCTTGGCGCGGTTGGTGCCGGTGTTTGCTTTTCGCCCTAAGGGAGAATAGCCCGGAGCGAACTTCGTATCCCCCTTTTAGATTACGACGAGTCAGGTCGGCGATTGATCCAATCGGGGTGGGAGGCGATGTCGCGGTCGAAGAACAAACGGCGCAGCAGCGCTTCGCGCCGCTCCGCTCCAGAGGGTGGAAGGGGCCTGCGGTTTGCTTCCAAGCGTTTCACTATGGTCAATAGCAGCATACCTCCTGTCAACCAATAAGTTGCTGCTTGCCCGTCCAGCCAATAGACCAGCAGGGGCAGCGTGACCAAGCTGGCGAAAGCCCATGGTGCCGAGTCGCCCAGCAAGTAGCCGACAGCTAAAGGCACCAGCACCCATGGGACTCCCCAGGGGAACATCACCAATAGCGTCCCTGCAAAGGGGCTTAACCCTCGTCCGCCGATGAACCCCAGATAAATCGGCCAGTTGTGCCCGATCACCGCGGCTAGACCGGCACCTACGGCTACCCCCCCTTCTAGACCCAACTGCAAGCCTAGCCAGGTCGGAAAGGCGCCTTTGGCGATGTCAAATAGACCTACCGGCACGATCGCCCAACGAGCGACGTGCTCCCAGACCATCGAGCCGCTGACTGTGCCGCTGCCGTACTGGCGGATGTCGATTCGTTTCACCCAGTGGGCGACAAGCTGGGCGGTGGGGATCGAGCCTAGCAGGTAAGCGCTTAGGATGAGTAAAATGGACAGGGTGATAACCATAATCGCCTCGCTTTTTGTTGCTGTCTTCAATCTTACCAAAGGTGAACGTTACTTTGATTGGAAAGTGAGTTTGGTTATCGGCCCGCGAGGCTGGTTTGCACAAGAATGATCATATCCTATAATTAACTAAGACGTAACCAAGCTACATGTGAAGGGAGTTTCTTCTGTACGAGACACCAAAAACACCGAATTTTGACGCGCTGATTTCGCAGGAAAAACCAGGCAGACTTTGCTTTGGTGGGGCGCGCATGGCTTTGCTGGATATCGCAGCTGGATTTTGGGGGCTGCGCAGGCAGATCGAGGCCCTGGTGGGGGAGCGCCTGGCTGATTCGGTTTTCCAGCAAGCTGGAGCGAACGGCGGCGCATCGTTTGCGAGTTCTTTCATCGGCGAGTTAGCGGGAGAAAACTTCGCTGAAACCTTACGAGAATGCCTGGCGGCCTATCAAGCTGCTGGGTTTGGGGAATTCGCCATTGAGACGCTGCATCCCTTTTTGGAAGAGGATAAAGGCGCAGGTCAAGTGGAAATTCGAGCTCGAGACACATTTGAAGCTTGGGCTGTGAGGCAGCATGGGCGCACAACGGATGAGGCAGTTTGTGCCTATTCTGCTGGCGTGTTGGTGGGATTTGTCAATGTTCTAGTGCAGCGGCAGGACATCATCTGTGTGGAACGGGCGTGTCAGGCCATGGGGGATGAGGTCTGCCGTTTTGAACTCCAACCGCTCACAGCCAGCCATAATAAGGACAATCGGGTTGTGGCGGTCGATCCTGATCCGGCTTTGGGTAGACAGCTCAATCTGCTGGAAATCCTTTTCGACCGCATGCCCATGGGGATCGTCATCCTCGATAAGGACCTGCGAATTCGCCGCTTCAACCCCACCTGGGCAGATTTTGTGGACCGCTACAGGCCCCCATCCGCCGCGCCGGCGACTCCGGGTGTTAGCTTTATGGAGTTGGCACCTGGAATTGAGGACACTGTGGGGCCGGTTTTCCAGCGTGTCCTGAATGGCGAGACTTTGCGCCAGAAAGCTTTCCGTTTGGACGCCGGGGGTGTCACCTCTTACTGGGATGCTGTTATCACCCCCATCGTCGAACACGGTGAAGTACTCGGTATTTTACAAGTTACAACGGATGTTACTGACCAAATTGAAGCCGAGCAAGCTAAGCGGGAGAGCCAGCGTAGACTTTCCACCCTGATCAGCAACTTGCCGGGGATGGCGTACCGCTGCCAAAATGAACCGGATTGGCCCATGGAGTATGTCAGCCAGGGCAGCGTCGAATTGACTGGCTATACCCCCGAACAGCTTATGATAGGTGGGAGCGTGTCCTATGGGGAACTGATCCATCCCGAAGATCAGGATAAAGTTTGGCAGGAAGTGCAAGCCGCTCTGAAGGGGGGAGAACCCTTTGAGTTGACCTACCGCATTACCAGCGATGATGGTCAGCAGAAGTGGGTATGGGAACGAGGTCGAGGTGTCTATTCACCACAGGGGAAACTGTCAGCGCTCGAAGGGTTCATCAGCGATGTGACCGAAAGAATGATGACCCGACAGATGCTCGAACAGCGGGTACAGGCGCGCACGCGCGAATTGGCGACCATGTTCGATGTCCAGCGGGCGATCATCAGCCGCCTTGACCTTGATGCTGTGTTGCAGATGATCGCTGATGAGTCCCGCGCCCTCACAAAAGCTTCCAGAGCAGCGGTGTTCATCCTGGAAGGCGCTCAAGCTCGTATGGCGGTGGTGTCCGGTGAGGGGGCGCCGGATGATTTCCTCGACCTGGACATCCCGCTCAGCGGCTCGTTGATTGAAGCGGCGATAACATCTGGAAATACAGTTTACGTGAAGGATACACAAACCCATCCTGCTGTTCAATCTGACCCCCAGCGGAAAGCACTCATCGAAAGGGCTGGCGGTAGGTCGCTTCTTATCACGCCGCTCATCGTTGAGGACCAACCCATCGGGGTGATATCCATAACGCATGAGCAACCGGACGCCTTCGATGCCGACGATGAAAGCGTTTTACCCATGCTGGCATCCGGCGCGGCCATTGGGCTGGAGAACGCACGCTTGTACCAAGAGGAGCACCACCAGCGTCAGCGCGCTGAGCGCCGTCGCCAGGTAGCTGAGAGTCTGCGGGATGTACTCGGTACTCTCAATTCTAACCGCCCCTTGGACGAGATTCTCCATTTTGTCGTCACCCAAGCGGTCAAGCTGTCGGATGCCAATGCCGGCGCGATCTACCAACTTGATTCTAGTCAGGGAAGGGTCAGGATTATGGCTGCTGATGGGTTGTCCCCTGAATTCATGGAAGCCGTCTCTTTTGAGCTGAGTTCGATACCCGGTCAGCAAGCCATTTTGGGTCGGCATCCGTTTTTTATACCCGATATTTCAGCCCACTCACTGGATGTGCAAGGGGCGACATCTCAGGATCCATCCCTTGTAGAAATGGCTAAGGAGTACTTCAACGCTTTGCTAGCGGTACCGCTGATCGTCAGGGATGAGGTCTATGGCTCGATCGCACTGTACTACCGGGCATCAAAGGAACCTTCTGATGAAGCTTTTCGCTTAGCAACGTCCTTTGCGGATCAAGCAGCCTTAGCCATCGAAAACGCCCAACTGCGCTCCAGAGCCGAACAGAGCGCGGTGGCAGCTGAGCGAGACCGGTTGGCGCGCGACCTGCACGATGCCGTCACGCAAACTCTTTTTTCGACCAGTTTAATCGCCGATGT
>JASFVL010000267.1:0-5725 GCA_050049875.1 Anaerolineales bacterium | reverse complement strand
ATTTGAGGGGTTTTGTCCAACTGTGCTTTTTGAGGTGTATTTGAAAAAAGGCGGTGAACGAACTATTGAAATTGATCGAGAACAGGCGCAAAGGGGCCTTCAATTCCCATAGCTACTTTTCTCCGATCGACCGCTATTGGATGGAAGATTGGTCGACTCTCTGAGTGGCGTTTCACTTCACCAAGATCATCAAAGAACAGCATCATTCTTGATTTTTTCTTCTTCATCTGGGCTGGCTGAATTGATGCTCGACTAGCCGGTCACTACTTTGTCTTTCCCCTGACAGATAAATCGAAACCGGGTTGATTGGCGATATCCTCCTGCCGCCACATCCGATACAGGTCAACGGCTCTTTCTACCAGCCACTTCTCCCCTGGGGGAATTAGTAGTTTGACTTCCGGGGACGCCAAATCCTCCAAGCTCCACCAGCGATACTCGCTCCCCGCCATATCATCGCCCGGTTTAATATCCCCACCTTCGTAAGCTAAAAGGTACCCCACGCTGAGCATATAGCGGACATTCTCGTCGTAATGAAATGTTGAGATGTGCACCGTTCCGAGGGGGCGCACGCGCAGATCTGTACCTGCTTCCTCATACATCTCCCTTAAGACGGCTTGCAGAACCGTCTCTTCAGCTTCCATGGCGCCATTTACAACTTGCCATCCCTCCTGCTGATCGGGATGTTTCATCAAGAGGATCTCTTGGCGCTCATTTACAATGAAGGCCATAACAGCAACGGGTGAACAGGCGAATCTTCTTTTCCCATTGATAGAGGTTACATAAGGTTGTTGACTAGAAATTTTTTCCATCTTCATGACCCATCTGCATTTGAATCACGCTGGCGAGCTTCCAGCAGGCAGTGGTTGACGCCGTTCCGCGTATGCGCAAACCCCCTGTGCCATCTTCCTGGGGAAGACCATACGGCCTCATCGTGCCGCAGTTGAGATGATGGATTTCCGTGGCGGTCTCCTTTGGGTGATGGGTTATTGTTTTTAGTAATTACTGGTTATTTCAGCGAGAATACCCCGTGGCTTGCCACGTGGTTCACACGTTTGAGCAAAACTCAACCCGAAGGGGCAAAATTCCATAATACCCTGTTAGCTTGCTGCGAGGATGGGAATTTTGAGAGTTTTGCATATTTATTTGGTTGGGGTTGGTCAGCTACTAGTGTCTAATTGAACCTACTTTTCCTTGAATTCAAGTTTCCACAAATATGTGTGTTTCGTATACAATCCGTTATAACCGTAGTAAAACTCTGTTAGATCAACCCATTTTTGAACGTCGAAATTAGGGTTTTCATAAATACGATCGAAGTTAGCTGAACTACCTCTATCGTGCTCGATCAAATACCGGATGTTTTTTTGTTGAATGTAGTTGGGAAGTTGATTATCACGTAAAGCTTTCATCGCGTCGGGATTTACGACCCCATCGAGATTAATAACATCTATATACATGAAATAATTGTATATACCAGTGTTGAAGGCTCCGATTTTGCCATTGGATTCTATCAACGGTATAAACTCGTTGGCTGCTAATGCAGAATGATATTTATCATACTCTTGTGGAGCTTGTGGTTTTGGTTGGGAAAATATAGCAATAACACCGATTAGAATCGTTCCCACTATCCATGTCCGTTTTTGATTGTATTCAATTGCCATGTTGAAGGAAAATATGGTATGGAGCAACAAAGGAAGATATATTCCATAGATGCCAATCCCGAGTTGCAGGAGATACCATTGTCGAAAACCACCTTGGTAAAGAATGTAGTAAGCACACCAGAGTAGTAAGCCGGCAATGGTAAGCACTTCGAATTGTTTAGTAATTCTTTTCTGGTAGCGTCTGTTAAACAAGATAGCCACTACGCCCCCGAGGAAAAAAAATATCAGAAGAATAATTTTTGATAAGCGGGGAACTGTCACGAAGAAATCAACAAAAACCGCTACGAGATATTTGCACGATTTATAGATAAGCTCTGGGGTGGCAATAAGATTGCTGTCAATACCTCGCAAAACTCGAAGAGCAGCACCACTTGTTGGGAAAATTTGTCCGGTTTGTTGACTTATGTAAGCTATCCAAGTTAATGCGGGTAGAAGCGCTGGTAAAAGTAAGAAGATAGTATATGTAATTCGTCCCCTACGTATCAGCATAAAAGTTAAATATACTAATGCTGGAGCTAAGATCAAAGGTGAATCCATCCTTGCCAAAAAAGCCACTCCTCCTGTAAACCCCAAACTAAACAATCTTAAACCAGATAAATTTTCAAATTTAGCATTTGCGATTTGAATAAATTGTAGGAAGAATAATAGCACTATTGTAGCAGCGAGGATAGTTTCGACACCCGACATGGACAGACTGTACATTTTAGGGCTTAGTGCCCAAGCAGTAGCGCAAATAATTGGGATAGGGTTGTCCCAATGAAGTGAAAGCAGGTTGTAAAGGGTAAAGACAGCCACACAGTTTGAAATGATCAGAATCATTAAACTTAGGGGAATGGCTAGTTGATAAGCGAGGAACGTGTGAAGTGGGGAAACCAAGAATGCATATAATGGATGAAATCCGCTGTTTGCAATACAAGTGTTGAACTCTGGTATGTGTTTGGCAATCTCAAAGTAATAGAACGCATCGTCAACCAGATATTGGTACATTAGATACTCAAACCCTTTTTTCCAGTCCCATAAGAAACGTGCTAAAGGGAAGAAGGTAACAGCAAGGAGAGGAATCTGCTGAAGAATTGGAAGATGAATTGTCTGTTTAAGTCTTCTTGAAAATGAGGATTGCATTATATGAAATTTGATTTAAGGAGATTGACATCATTACTTCTATGAATGGTGTTCGCCAGTATAGTGAATTAATCACCTTCGTCGTCGTTGCTTTGGTAGAACATATTCCGATTATTACTGGAAACTAGGCTTGTAGCGTTGAGTATATATTCTACACTTGCATGTTGGAGCGATGAGTTGTTCCCGGAAAGAATTATAGCGAATAGCGGCACAATCTGCCATAATAAAAGAGGCAGGGAGATGCTGCTCCCCGCCTCAAGCGTATTGTGTTTATGCGAAGTCGCGCATTATTTCGGTGGCGGCGGCACCAAACATGCTGCGGGATCGGACACATTCCCCGAACCGTCCACGGCGATGATTTCGGCGTCGCCTTGCCCCTTGATTCTCCAATCGATGCCGCGTGGACCCGGTTTAATGTCCGGTGGAGTGATGCCATTGGCTTCCGTGTACTTGATCTTGGTACCGCTAGCGAATGGTCCATAGACAACGTCGTCAGCGGTGCTATAGGTGTCATCTGCTCCGATGTCGACCACGAAAACCTCTGGGTCGGGGTCAACGGCGTCCTCAGCGTACAACTCAAAGAAGCCATCCTCGTTTTGCGCGGGTGGGATGTTCACCCCGCCAGGGTTCACCGTTTCATTGCATTGCACAACTGGTGGCGTAGTGTCAATCCACTCCTTCTCGGCGGTATCGCAAGCCGAATCGCCTTGTTCATCTGGCCCGAAACAGGCTTCGATGACGTCGGTGCCTATGCCGGAAGGCCCTTGGACGGCCGTATAGGTGAAGATGGCCTCGCCGTTGCTATCGGTAGTGTCAGAACCAACTGCGCCAGCGTTGGGTCCGGAAAGGACCTCGAAGTTCACCACCACACCCTCAACCCCTCCGTCGGCTCCTGCTTCTACAAACCCCGTAACTGTGTGGCTTTGAGGCGGGCTGACCCCGAGTTCATTGGTAGCTGTTTCCGGGAGCAGGTCGATGGTGGCGACTGTCACCTCGATGCAGTCCGTTACGGAGCCCGAACCGCCGCCGTCGGTGCCGTTCGCCCTGACACAGAGCTCGTGGATGCCAGGTGCAGCGCTGATGTCCGCCTCGTTAAAGGTAACCACTCCCGTTGGACCATCCTTGGGGATGGGTGGGTTGGCGCTGGCAGAGATATCCACAAAGGCGCCACCATCGAATTGGCGCTCGATGGAGTCCAAAGTGGAGCCGATGGCTTCGGTGATGAAGTCGGCTAGCGTAGAGAGATCGGTAACCTGTTGGCATTCGCCTCCTGCGAGAGTCGACTGAGCCACCACGTCATTGAGGCTGCCGATTCCGAAATTGTCAGTGCTGCAATCCACAGCTGCTCCCATGGCGAAGGCATAAATCCTCGTGTTCGAGCCGAAGTTCGACGGAGTGAAGGTAGAGACATCCGCACCGGTGTTGTTGAAACCATCCGACATGAAGAAGACCAGGTTGATGGCGTTAGTGCTGGATGCCAGAATCTCGTCAGCTCTTTGAAGCCCGCCAATGTAGCAGGTAGCACCTCCAGTACCTAACCCTAAAGCTACATCCTCAATATCCGGGTTAGCGTTGCTGTCCCCATCCAACCCGGGATCGACGAGCAGTTGGTCCCCTGCTGTTCCGAGGTCTACGTCGTGCGCTGTGCTAATGCATATATTATCAGTATAGTTGCCATGAAAGGAGCCAAGACCGGTCTGATCCACCGACGAGGTGGGCGCCTTAGCGGCGGTATTGGCTGCCTTCACCGCTTCCTTCTCGCACAACAAGCGGGGGTCGCTGCCGGCGGCGCCATCGCAGTCCACGCCAGCGTCGTCTTTCATGCTATCGGAGACGTCCATGATGTAAACAACCGTGGTGTCTTTGATAATGACCCCCTCACCTACAGACGCGCTGCCTTCCAGGTCGATACTGCCAGGTGGGTACACTTTCACCGCGCCGTCACTCGGTGCGGTGATGTCCACGGAGATGGGCGTGCCGCCAGGGAGATTGCCATTTGCGGCTGGGAGGTTGATCCCACTCAGCTTTACGTTCCACCCAATGGATGTTCCTGTGTTCACAAGCGGCAGGTATATCCTCTCGGGTGGGGGGGGCGCTCCTTCTTCAGCTACTGCAGGAGCGACCGCGATCGTTCCCATTACCAAAGCCGAAACGATCGTCATTTGGACAAACAAACGCAAAAACCGATATACCACATTCCTGTATTTCATTGCTGCCTCCTTTGATATCAAGCTGCCGTGATCGTCAAGACTATTGGATGCGTACACATTCCGAGACTACTCTACGTGCAGCTTCGAACCTTGTACCACAGCTGTGGTAGGGGTTACAACGAATACCTCATTACAACGGAAAAAGGCCTCACCTCCTTTATATTTGCGTCAGTCTTAACGAATCAAATTGCTGGCCTGGATCTAAAGATTTGCATAAAACACCTTTGACCTCTGATCCTTTTCGGACTGCTTTTCTCTTATTTATTATATAGATATACATGCGCTAAGTCAACATTGTGTAAGAATACATGAAATCAAGATGTTAGACCGGCTGCG
Source organism: Anaerolineales bacterium (assembly GCA_050049875.1). Lineage (GTDB taxonomy): Bacteria > Chloroflexota > Anaerolineae > Anaerolineales > UBA11858 > JASFVL01. Next base: position 399 of record JASFVL010000267.1, on the reverse strand, counting down.
GCGGTGGTTGGATGGTGTATGGTTTTTACTTGATTCAACGTTCTTCAAGCAGGGCCTGCCGTAAGGGCTCGTTGTGCTCGCCACAGGTTGATCCCACCCCACACCATTATCTCCTCTCTTTACTTCTCGCCAATTGCGATGAGTATCGGTTCTCTCTGGGCCCCGATCTGATGTAGTCGCTGCCGTAGCTGCTCTCCTCGCTCTTTTAGTTCTTTATAACCGCTTACCGCTTCCGCACGCTGTGTGATTCTTGTGATCACACCTTCTAACCGTTCTATTCTTGTTTTTTCCAGCGGGTCTGAATCTCGATCGTTGAAATTGAAAAACTCAACTTTTCTCAACCCGAGCGTTGCAACGTAGTCCAAAAACTCCTGACGTGATAAAGTGCTGTTATGGAGA
>JASFVL010000266.1:0-5729 GCA_050049875.1 Anaerolineales bacterium | reverse complement strand
GATCCTTTGCTGGTTCGCTATGAACCCGATGTCTTGATCCTTGATGTGTTTGTTCCCACCTCACCGGATAACCCAAACCCCTTCCCAATATTACAAGCGATACCAAAATGGCTCCAGTTGTATCCACAACTCTCCGTTTTGGTTATCTCGATGTACAGCATTAGAACCCTCGTAAAAGCCATCATGGAGGCTGGGGCTAGCGGTTATATCATTAAAGATGATCAGGCTACAATTCGGGAACTGGATAGTGTAATTAGAACGGTTGCACAAGGGGGCGTATACCTTAGCAGGGAAGTTTACAAATATTTAATCAATCAATCTTCCGAGGGGTCTTTACTAACATCCCGGCAGCAGCAGGCTTTATCCCTAAGTGCTGCTTATCCAGATTCAACCACGGCTGAATTGGCAGATAGGTTAGGGGTAGCTCACTCCACTATGCGCAACCTGCTATCCGAAGCGTACCTACGACTGAACGTGCATAGTCGAACGGCGGCGATGGTTAAAGCGAAACAGTTAGGTTTGATTACCCCTCAGGAACCGAAAATAGATCCCTAGTTAACTGGACCTGGAGCTGAAAGATGGACACTAGTCGTGTTATGTCTGATGAATAACACGATCTCTCTACTGTTGTACAAATACCATCTATTAAGTTCCATGTAACCTTTATTATTAGATAAAGACATACAATCCCCCCTACCTCCTAAACTGCGTAACTTCTGTTAGTAAGAAATCGAGGTTACAATCTGAGAACGATTTCATCTGGTATATAATTATCTTGCCTCTTTTTCAAGACTAAATTTACGATCAATAGATAAGTATGAACTGAGGAGAGTCATCAGTGATACGCCGTTTCGACCGCTGGATGCTCGTTGAGTATGCCCTCCCCTGGATCGTGTTAGCCACATTGGTTACCTTTACCTATGGGGTGTTTGTGCAAATCCCTTATGCAGGTTTTGAATTTGCAGGTGAAACAATATCGACCATCTTCTCCCCACCCGAAAAGCTCGACTCCATTCAAGTTGATGATCGATTAATCGAAGTAGGATCGGTTCCCTGGGATGAGTTCCAGAATGACCTGCGGCTGAGATTATTTGACAAGGCAGTTCCAGGCGATATTGTCACTTTGATCGTTGAAAGAGGCGGACAGGTTCTATCCGTCGATTGGGAATATCCCGGACCAACCCTCAGAGAAATTCTCGAACGTTTGGGAAGTCAGTGGTGGATGGCTTACGTATTCTGGCTGGCTGGAACTGCTACCGCTCTCTTTATCCGTCCAAGAGACACACGCTGGTTGCTGCTGGTTGCCTTTAACTTCATAACGGCTATATGGCTGGCAGCGGGCAGCGGTCCATCCCATTGGCATATTGGGGAGAGCGCTATCGTGCTACGGGCCGCGGTCTGGATGTGTGTGCCGGTGTATCTACATTTCCATTGGGTTTTTCCAAAACCTTTTAAGCGGTTGCCAGCCTTCATTTGGGGAGCGCTTTACGTATTGGCAGGTGTATTGGCCCTCGCGCAGTGGTTTCAAATCCCGTCACAAACGACTTTTTACTGGGGGTTTCTACTGGCTGTGATCGTCAGCCTTTTATTGCTTGTCGCCCACTTCATCCTCCAACCAACCTATCGTCGTGATGTCTTACTTCTAATAGGTGGATCAGCCCTGGTCTTCTTGCCACTCCTCGGTGTTGGTATTGCTCGCCTATTGGGAGCCCAGCCTTCCATATTCGTCCAAGGAGGTGCTTTTCTAGCTGTACCTGCAATACCAGGAGCCTATTTCTATGCTGTCTATCGACGCCAACTCGGGGGGATGGAACGTCGTGCTAGACGCTTGGTTATTGTGTATCTGCTCGCCATCATGCTTGGTACTTTGCTCATTCTGTTGATTTCGCTCTTCAGCAGCAGACTTGACTTGGAGGGATCATTGCTTCCATATGCTTTCGCCAGCGTACTCTTGGCAGGGATTATCGCAATCACCAGTTTTTTTCCCTTTATCAGCCTTCCGGCTCTGGTCGGATCCTCCTTTGATCACAACAGAGATCCCGGTCAATTAGAACTGCGCGCCAATCGGCTCATTTCCCTCTATCTATTCTTGATCCTGGTTGGACTTGCATATTCCAGCTTGATCTTCCTTATTGACATATGGCTGGATTTTACCGGGGATGTCAGCATCTTCGGTGTAGCTACCGCACTATCTGTGGGGATTATTACCGCGCTTGGATATGCTCCCTTCCAGCGCTTTGTTGAGCACCGTATACTGGGGATGCCGCTCCCACCTAGGCACTTGTTAGAAACCTATTCTGATAAAATCACGACCAGCTTGGACAGTACCAACCTGGTCCACCTGCTTCGCGACGAGATCCTACCCAGCCTGCTCATTCGCCAATCGGCTCTTCTAAACCTCACTGAGAGCAACACCATTGAAACAATCTACACAACCGGCGTAATCGAAGATCATATGCCCAGAGTTAGAGATCAAAATTCCTTAGTGGAGTGGTATGGTAATTATTCAACCTCCAGAACTGAGGGCCAAGAATCAAAAAACTCCCAATGGATCCGAGTTGTTCTCCCATTGGAGGTGGATGAGGAGCTAATCGGCCTCTGGCTGCTTGGGCGCAGAGATCCGGATGATGTTTACACTCAAACGGAAATCTCCGTCCTCAAAACCATCGCTAATCAGACTGCTATCGCGCTGATCAATATCGCTCAATCACGGAATTTGCGCAAACTCTATCAAGCCAATGTGGAACGACAAGAAAAGGAACGCAAAGATTTAGCCCGTGATTTGCATGATGACATCCTCAATCAGTTAGCTGCGCTTGTCATGAATGTTGATGAACAACATACTACCCCGACTTTTCTCGCAAGCTACCGAACGCTAACCAAACACATCCGAAAGATTATCAAAGGTCTCCGTCCAGCGATGTTGGACTATGGACTTTGGCATGCGCTAAATGAGTTGGCGGTTGAACTATCCGACAGGGTAAATAAGGATCTGAATATTCAAATGGCAATACCGATTTCAGAAATTCGTTACGATGCTAAAGTCGAGGAACATCTATACCGTATCGTTCAGCAGGCTTGCGAAAATGCGTTACATCATGCCCACGCAAAGACAATCCGGATTGATGGGGAGTTAGAAAAAGAACAAGTCAATCTGATCATCGAAGATGATGGTGTCGGCATAGAAAGCCATCAGTATCTGGATAACGATCAATTGCTGGCTAACAAGCGGTATGGTTTAGTTGGAATGCGCGAGCGGTCCGAGATTATTGGTGCCGACATACAGATAAAAACGACATCTGAACACGGGACAAGAGTATCCCTAACTTGGCGCCCCCCGAGAAAATCGTAAAAATGGAAAAATTGCCTTATGCAGTTTAAGGATCTCCAGTGGGATCTCCTCAATTGAGAAAAAATAATTCTAATTTCCTCCCAAGGTCAATCCTTAAGGCTAGCGTTTTTAGAATGACATTTTAGCGTTTCGGTGCCGAAACACCTTCTCTGTCTTGGTCCCTGAACACGCTGCCGGGACCAGGGTGGATTATCTAACCCACACCGTGTACAAACTAGCTGCTGGTTCCCTAGCCCCAATGATGCCCTGCGGGAGATCAGGGAATGGAAACATGATGAATGCACTGTTGTATTATGTTCTAGTTCTGTAGCGATGGAAATTGCGGCTAAATCGAATGTAACTAGGGCGTTGTACGCATCTCCCCAATCAGATTGGTCAAGGTATCCAAGGTAAAAGGGTTAGGCTGATCATACCTATCCACAAAGCAGTATAATCCATCTTGACCCTTAATTTCGCAGGAAATGTCTGGGGCTATCAGGAAAAGAAGAACGGATTTTGTTACTCCGGTATCGAAAGGGGTGGTCTCATTATCGTATGACCACTTGTAGCATCAAAGAACGTCAATTGAGTAGATCATGGAACAATCATACATTTTGATTAGGGAGGTGGAAAATGTTGTCCGTGCTTCCTAGCTTGTTTGACACAACAAATATTTTTCCTTATCGTGGAATTCAGAGATCAATACATATTCAAATTCTAATTTGTTTGCTGTTCCTTGCAACAGCCTGTAAACCAACCAGGACTTCCATACCCTCCCCGTCACCAGAAGTCATAGCAACAGCGATGACTGCGTTTGTTGTCGGACAGGTGGTGGAAGAAGATGGCTGTCTACGGATAAAAAACAAGAGCCTTGATAATACGCTCGTTTTTCCACCTGATGCGTTTGCAAGTGTCGAAGGAGATCAGATCACCTTTGTTACTGGCATTGTGACAGGGGAGCGTGAAGAGATTGTTTTGAACCTTGGGGATTGGGCACATATATCGGGTGGAGAAGCATTTCATCTAGGGGAAGAATTGTTAAATACTCTGCCACTAAAATGTCAAGAACCACCTTATTGGGTTGTTGGGTTTAACGTCGAACCTTATTATCCTACAGAAGAGGCTGAACAATAAAACGAAAATAACAGATAGAATATAGGGCTTGGGGAGTGGTATGTAAACCTTTTTCCTCTAAGATTGTTTTAAGAACACAAAAAATTGTAGAAACTGTGTGCGGAGATCACATAATGCACACAGTATCTGTTTCTTATCTCCATCCTATAAACAGATGTTGTTCCAAATGTTCTTAATCAATTATCCAAACTCTCTTTTTTACGATTCGCCCTATGTTAAGTAACTTTCGAATGGGTGTTTCGGTGCCGAAACACCTCACCAGTCCCGGTTAAATCACTTCGAGGCTGCCAACCAACCCTAAGTTATTTAACCTGGGTCGTACCAGCAGCCTCGCCTTTCTTTCAAATCAAATTCAGGGGGATGTTTAAACCGAACCTTTACCCACGATCCTCCATCAGGAACGACGCGTAGCGCACCAGCTCCCGCAGCACGGACGGCGACATCTTGCCGCTCTCTAAGCGGTTCATTGCCCGCTGGAATACCTCCGCAATTTCCGGGTCCTGGCGGATGAAGGCCGCCACAGAGCGCACCAAATCGTCGTCCTCTAAATCTAATAGCAGCGACGGTCGGATGTCCATCCATTCCGCGATCTTCTCGATGGTGGGGATGTCCATGTTTTCCCCATCCAAAGCCCGCAAGAGCGTGGTATGGGATATGCCAATCTCACGCGCCGCAGCGCGCACACTCAGTTTGCGTTGGTCCAATGCGTCGCGAAGCAGTTCTGTTCGCATGATGCCTCTCCTTGTTGTATTTTATTATTCGGGTCGCATTATTCTACAACAGTATGGCAACTCTGTCAACCATTTTGTTGACTACTTGGTACAGCGATGGTATAATTCTCGACATATCGGAATAGTTGTTATCCACATGACAAAAAGAATAGCCAAAGAAGCCTACGTTGAAATCCTGTCCCCCAGGGAGAGAAGGGGTCTCCACGAAGGACGGGTGCTCCACCGGCTGCACAAATACTACTGCGAGCCGATGGGAGCCAGAGGCCACTGCACAGGGGACTGCCGCAAGTGCAAGCCCAACCTGAAAGGGATCTTCGCTGCCGCACAGTTAGAAGAAGCCCGCGATCCCTTCGCCCTTTTGGTCTGGGCGGCGCGGGAGGCGGTGGCAGTGGAGGATGAGAAACTGGAACAAGCCAAAGCCAGGACCCCCAAGGACTGGTTGGGGAGGCCCACCTGCCCCAACCCCTTTGTCGTTCTGCTGGATGAGATGCGATGAGCAAACGCTTCAAGCGCGTCGAACGGGAGATCGCCAA
>JASFVL010000265.1:0-5731 GCA_050049875.1 Anaerolineales bacterium | reverse complement strand
CGAGGCTGATCATGAAGCCAACCAGCATGACCAGCGCACCGCTTATATAAGGGTAGGCTATGTTGATGTCGAAGGCGAACCCAGCCCAAAGTGGCCCCACAATGCGCCCCAGGCTCATGAAGGAATTACTCATCCCCATAGTGATCCCCTGGTTGGTGGTGGTGTGCTTGGAAGTCAAAGAAGTCACCGCTGGGATCAGCAGCGCCGTAGCGAAGATTAGGAAACCGGTGGTAAGTAGGATGGTGGGGAAAGTATCGGCGAGCAGCATAAGCGCGTAAGCGACGCCGGCAGCCAGCATGGCGAACTTGATCACCGCGGCCTCCCCCCAGCGCTTGGTGACCGGGCCGGTCAGAGCGCCTTGGACGACGGCGGACACCAAGCCGATGACCATGAACGTAGTGCCGACCTCTTCAGGTCCGTAACCGAATTTCTCCAGCGCGTAAAGCCCGAAAATTCCGTAAAAGATGGTCAGACCACAGGACAAGATGAAAGCTACGAAGAAGAGGTTCCCGATGGAGCTGGACAGGGCTGCCCACAATTCGCGCAACCCCATTTTGTCTGTCTCCTTCTTAGAACGTTGACGCGCTTCGGGTGGTAGTGATTCGGGCAGTAAGAGGGCGATCAGCACCAGCGTCAGGAAGGACATACCCCCAGCGATGAAGAAGGGCAATGTAAGGTTTTCGCCCCCCAGCAGCCCCCCCAAACCCGGTCCCAGGATCGTCCCCAGCCCGATCGCAGCCCCCAGAATGCCCATCCCACCGCCGCGCCCTTCTTCGCTCGTGCTGTCGCTGATGTAAGCCATGGTGGTGGGCGAGGTAGCGGAAGAGAGGATGCCTGACAGGATACGGGAGGCAAAAAGCATCCACAATTGGGTGGATAGCCCGAACAGAATCATAGCGATGCCATATCCTAGGATTCCAATCATCAGGATAGGTTTGCGCCCAAAGCGGTCGGAGAGACTCCCCCAGATGGGGCCGAAGATCAGGCGCATGGTTGCGTAGGAAGCCACCAGCAGACCCAGTTCAGTTCCTCCAGCCCCCATATTTTCGATGTAAAAGGGCATGATGGGGATGACGACTCCAAACCCCAGCATGACCACCACGAGGGTAAACGCTAAGATATATACGTTTTTGCTGTTATTGGCATTCATGTCAGTTACCACGATCGAGGATCTCCACCTGGCCGCGGCTTCCGTCCACGCGCACCCGGTCACCAGTTTTCAATCGTATGCTTGCGTCCCCACAGCCGACCACGGCCGGGATACCCAGCTCGCGGGCTACGATGGCGGCGTGAGAGAGCGGTGCACCGACGTCGGTGATGATCCCCGCAGCCCGGGGAAAGATCATCGTCCAGGCAATATCGGTCTGCACGGCGACTAGGATCTCCCCTTTTTGGAATTGGCTGCCGCCCGAAGCGGTGTCCAGGAGGCGAACGACGCCTTCGACTTGACCGGCAGAACCGGGTGAACCATTGATGATCCCCAATTCCGTTTTGTGAACAAGTTGCGAGCGGGTAATAGACTCGATGAAAATATCACTCCGTCTTTGGGGGTCTGCAGCCCACTCAAAGGGGTGAAATCGTCCCTGTATCACGGATGGGTATGGAGGCAGGGGTTTATACTTTTGGTATTTTTCCCGGCGGGTATGGATCGCTTGGACCCCGGTCTCATCACCAGCCAGCAGTGCCAGCACTTCGTCGAGGGATAAGAAAAAAATATCCTCCCCCAGACCGGTCAGCTCAGCGGCACGCAGGGCGAAGAGGCGAACTGCCCAACGATCGCGAACGTACTCGGAGCGGGCGTTTTCACGCAAACGCACCCGCCGGGCGCTCTCCGCGATCCGTTTGCTCAGTGTGCTGGCGTTGCCAGGATAGCGGGATTGCAGTCGTTCCCAGGCGGCGTGAAACTGTCCTTCTTGTTTCGTCCTTATGGCGGTGACATCAACGGGGTTGGCGTAATAGTTGGCGATTTCGCTTTCCAACCACTCTGGGTCCTCCGCGGGTCTCGGGACGGAAATCTCAAATTCGTGAGGCCCTCTGTGGCCATGTTGCTGTAAGTAAGCACTTTTGGACATCGCGCCGCGAGCGACTTTTTCTAGACCCACCAGGGGCCCTAGGCTTGCTAAGGGACCGCGGCCCTCACTGACGTTGGCGATGAGTATGTTGGCATCATCCGGGCCAACCAGGTCGGTTAAATCCCGGCGTAATTGTATAGTGTAGTCCGCAGAATGGGTCGCGCTGCCCAAAACGCACCAAACACCGCGCTTGATGTGGGGGCCCATCTCATCTTGCCAAAGTTTGATCAGTTCGGATTTATTCTCCACCGCCCGGATGCGTTTTTGTGTTTTCTGGAACCAATCTGGATTTGTCTCCAGATAAGCCGTTAATTTCCCAATCCCGCGTTTCTGTTTGATGTTTATTTGCATCGAGTGGTACAGGCTGGACAACAGTTTTTTCGGTGGTAGCGGGATCCAGGCGATTTCCAATTCCTCAGGCAGGTGCATGTACAGGGTGGCTTCCATTGTGTTCAGCAGGTCTTGGCGGTTCCTGCCAAGGGCGTGGAACAGCGAGGCGAACACACTGATGTTGAGGTAGGGAATCCCGCCGATGTTGCCGACGGTTGGGTATCCCGGTATGAATACCCAATCGTCCAGGCTGAACTGGAGCACCGACCACGCCAGAGGCGTCATCGCCTTTGTGACGGCTTCTCCAAAATTGACATTAGACCACAGATAATCACCCTGAAGCGTGGCGTTCCACTCGTCGTCGGATGAAGTGATCCCTTGCAGATTCCCGGACATCAGCCTTCTCCTTGTAAAATCTCAACCATACCTTGACTCCCGTCCACGCGCACCCAGTCGCCGGTCTTGAGCTTCGTGGTGGCGTCGCCGCAGTTGACCACCGCTGGGATGCCCATTTCGCGGGCGACGATAGCGGCGTGGGAGAGCGCCGCGCCGACATCGGTGACGACGGCTTTGGCTAGCGGGAATAGGTGAGTCCAACCGATGTTGGTTTGCTTCGTCACCAGAATCTCGCCAGGTTGAAGCGCCTCTCCATCCTCCGGGCTGTCCAGGCGACGAACACTCCCCTCAACCTGACCGGCTGACCCCGGTGCGCCGTAGATTATTCCATCTTTAGTAACTTTGGCGACAATTTTTGGGAGCACGCCATGAGAATCGGAAAAGTCACTGCGCCGGTTGGGATCCGCTGCCCATTGGAAGGGATCGAATTGCCCGCGGATGATCAACGGGTAAGCCGGCAGCGCTTTATAGCGTTCGTGCGTTTCCCGCCGGGAGGGTATAGATGCTGTGTACTTATCCACACCGGAGAGCAGTTCGGCCGCTTCGGCGGAAGTCAGATGAAATATATCGTCTCCCAAGCCGGTCATCTCCCCGGCAAGCAGCGCCCAAGTGCGGCCAACCCAAACAACTCGCACATACTCGGAGCGGGTGGCCTCGCGCAGCCGCGCTGCCTCCGCAGCTTTCTCCAAACTTCGCCGCACTCTTTTTGTTTTGCGTGGATGACGTGTCTGGAAGCGCGCCCAAGCCGACTCGAACTCCTCCTGGCGCCGGGCCAGCAATGTGTCTGCGTCCACGGGGGACCTCTCCAGCGCAGCTAACTGTTGATCGAGCCAATTGGGGTCTTCGGCTGGCCGTGGGGTGGATAACTCCGACTCGTGCGGTCCGCGGTGCCCCCATTGTTCTAGATAGGCTTCACGGCTGATTTCCCCGCGAGCGAGGCGCGCTAACCCGATCGCTGGACCGAGGCTGGCTAGCAATTCGTCGTCAGCGCTGACGTTGGAGAGAAGTTTGTCGACATCATCGGGAGCAATCCATTCTGTCAGTTCCTCGCGCAACTTTCCAACTTGCTCACCATATTGCCACGCGCTTCCCAAAATCATCCAGAAACCCCGCAGGGTGTAGGGGATAAGCTCCTCAAGTAAGAGAGCGGCTAACTCCTCTTTTCCTTTGATTTTGGTTATCCGCTGTCGCATGGCGCGGCTCCATTCCGGGTTCTCGTCCAAGAACGCCGGAATCCTTTTGAGACCTTCGTTTTGTTTTTTGCGCAGCTTCAGAGCTCTGAGCAGCAGGGGCAAGAAAGCCGGTTTCGGCAGCGGAATGACGATGTCGGACATACGCTCCTTGTACTCGTCGCGCAAGCCGCCCATCTCTTTGTTCAGATCCTCAATCTTGGTACCCAAAGCGCCAAACGCCGTCATCATGACACTGAAATTGTTGTAGGCGCGACCGCCGATATTGCCCACGATGGGATATCCCGGCATAACGTTCATCTGCTCGAAGCAGGCGCTGACCATTGACCAGCTGAATGGTGTCATCACGTCGGATAGGGTTTCGCCGATGTTGGTGTTGCCCCATAGGAAATCCCCGGTCAGGCTGTCGTTCCATTCTCCAGTTTCGGGATTGAATCCTTTTGTGTAAATCATCTACCCTCCGCTGCGGATCTTGTTTGGGGTGCGAGCCTTGAAAATGATTCTTAGGTATTACGCATTAAGATGCGGCGCATCTCGTATTTCGATGTCAGTATCGTGTGGGGTTTACTGGAGATGCGCCGCATCGCTGAGGGGATGTCGTTTATGCTGGACCTTCTCCGTTCGTGATCGTCACCGTGCCGCTGCTGCCGTCCACAGTGATGGTTTGCCCGCTGTGGATAGATTTGGTGGCGATGCCTGTGCCCAATACAGCAGGGATACCGTACTCGCGGGCCACAATGGAGCCGTGGCTGAGCGGTCCTCCGATATCAGTGACCACTCCGGCGGCCATGGCGAAGAGCGGCGTCCAGGCAGGGGTGGTGATGCCGGCCACCAAGATGTCACCGGGTTTCATCTGGTCGAAATCCTCCGGGCCTTGCAGCACGCGCGCTGGGGCTGTAACTTGTCCTGGGCTAGCTCCCACGCCTTTGATGGTGTTGCCTTCCAAGCCACCTTCGCCGCCGGCCAGTACGCCTTCCATATCGAAGCCCATGTATTTCTTACCAACTGGCAGTTGGGGTGGCGGTGTAGCGCGTTTACGTGCTCGCCATAACGCTCTGCGTTCGCTTACTTTCTCCGCCATATTCTCCAAACGCTCCCCACGCTCCAGCGCTGAAACCAGGGATTTGACTTCGCTCCCCTTCAACCAATAGATATCGTCAGCCTGCTCAAAAGCGCCGTTATCAGCGAAACGGCGGCCTAGTTCGCGAAGCAAGCGGTGCAGCAGCGGGTACCCAAATCCGATCTCTGCGATGCCGTCCTCGCGCAGAGGTGCCAACTTTTGAGCCCAATTCAGCGTCTTTTCAAAAGCCCAGCGCTTGATGCCCTTCAAGCGCGAGCGCATTTCTTCCACTGCCCGCTCGCGCCGCTCGGCGTATGCACCCTGGCGCTCGTAGGGGCTTTTCCCTTGACCGCTGAGGAACAGCTTGAGCATCTCCAGGATGGGACCGGGCTCGTCCATCGGCAGCGGCTTGGCGAAATCTATGTCGTAAATCGAGTAACCGTAAGCCTCTAGATGGGCGCGGAAGTGACGCTGCCACTCTTCCCACACGTTAATATCAACATCTTTAGGGGGCACCGGACCTGTTAAATCGTGGATGATCTGCTTGGTTGGGGTTCCCTTCAAGTACGAAGATAGGTTTTCTTCCTCGCGGCACCACAGGGCTAAATCGTAGAGAGCCTTCTCGCTTAAAATAGGGATGCTGTCAAAACCCATCAGGAAGGCTGGAGCATCCAGATCATCCT
>JASFVL010000001.1:0-81050 GCA_050049875.1 Anaerolineales bacterium | reverse complement strand
TGCTCGTCTTCCTTTGGGGTAAAGTCGATTATACTTTAGCGAGGTTCTAAGTCAAGGTGACATTTCTGTTGAACAGTTATGATGACAGAATCGCTGAACAATGACAACGCGATTTCACAAACAATTCTTAATTATGGTAAACTGAAATTAATTGGTCTTCAAACATATCATCAATCAGTGTTTTATAATACGAAAGTCAATTCCTGTATTTTGTTATTTAGAGAGTTGAGGATAAGGGGTTTACTCTATGAGAATGTCACGTACAGAACAGATGGTAAAACGCCTGCGAAATATGCAGGCAGCCTCGCCCGAGATAGAGGCATCGGCTGTAGTTTCAGTAGATGGTTTGATTATGGCTTCAGCTTTACCAGCCGAAGTTGAGGAAGATCGTGTATCAGCAATGTCAGCCGCAATGTTGAGTCTTGGGGAGCGTATATCCGGAGAATTAGGTCGAGGTCTGCTAGAACAAGTATATATCCGTGGTGATAATGGTTATGTCATCCTAACCGCTGTAGGTGAAGAAGCCGTGCTGACCGCCCTTGCACGGCAGGAAGCCAAATTAGGGCTCATCTTTTTGGAAATGAGGCGAGCTGCTGAGGATTTGACACGTGTTGTGGGATGAATCTATACTGGTAATATATCCACAGCGTATAACCTTGTGGGGAGGCTGCCTTGAAAGGACCTCCCCACTTCTTTTGGAGGTATAGTTTGAATACCAAGTATATTTTTCTGACCGGAGGTGTCGTTAGTTCCGTTGGCAAGGGTGTTACCGCCGCCGCGTTGGGGCGCTTACTCAAGGAGCGTGGTTTCGAAGTCGCCGTCCAAAAGCTCGACCCTTATATTAATGTTGATCCTGGTACCATGAGTCCATACCAACACGGAGAGGTTTATGTTCTGGACGACGGCGCTGAAACAGATCTTGATCTTGGTCACTACGAGAGATTTATCGACACTAGTTTGAATCAGGTATGTAACGTAACGACTGGACAAGTGTACGCCGAAGTGATCGCTAAAGAACGCCGCGGTGATTATTTAGGTGGCACAATACAGGTGATCCCACACATAACAAATGAAATTAAACGCCGTATTGGCCTGGTTTCTAAGACCACCGGGGCAGAGATTGTCTTGGTTGAAGTTGGTGGTACTGTTGGTGATATAGAATCGCTCCCTTTTTTAGAAGCCCTACGCCAAATGCGCGGAGACGTAGGTAGGGAAAATAGCCTATATATACACGTTACATGGCTGCCATACATTGAGGCGACAAGAGAATTAAAAACCAAGCCCACACAACACTCCGTAAGAGAATTGCGTTCCATTGGTATTTCTCCAGACGTAATCATCGCCAGGTCTGACCACCCCGTAGATGGTGAGTTGTGCGAAAAAATAGCTCTATTCTGTGATGTTGAGGATCGAGCAGTAGTACCAATGGTCACAACTTCGATTTTATACGAGATTCCCTTACTCCTCGAGAACGCTGGAGTAGGAGAGTATCTTCTAGAACGAATGGGATTATCTGCACGACGTCAACCGGTTTGGAGTGCATGGGAAAACCTCGTTGCGGAAATCCGTCACCCTAAACCTCATATAAATATCGCCCTAGTTGGGAAATATGTAGAACTGCGAGATGCCTATATGAGCGTACGCGAGGCTTTACAGCACGCAGGATTGGCTTTAGGTGTCGAGGTGGAAATCCTATGGGTACACTCCGCTGAATTAGAGAAAGGTAGAGGTTGGGAAATGATTCAGCGAGCCGATGGCATTGTAGTTCCTGGTGGTTTCGGTTCTCGAGGAATCGAAGGCAAAATCAAGGCTGCCCGATATGCAAGAGAAAATAAGATTCCCTACTTGGGACTATGTTTGGGCATGCAACTGATGGTTGTTGACTTTACTCGCTTCATTTTGGATAATGATGAAGCAAATTCTACTGAATTCGACCGCTCAACCCCCCACCCTGTCATCGATTTAATGCCGGATCAAAAGACCATCACCGATATGGGGGGAACGATGCGTTTAGGTCTCTATCCTTGTGAGCTCCAACCGGGTACAATGGCAGAATCAGCATATACAAAATTGTCTAAAGATAAGATTATTTATGAGCGTCACCGACATCGTTTTGAATTCAAGAATGCATATCGCGATGTTCTAAACAAGGCAGGAATGCGGTTCTCGGGAATATCACCAGACGGTAGATTGGTGGAGATAGCTGAATTAGAAGACCACCCTTTCATGTTAGGAACCCAATTTCACCCTGAATTCCTTTCACGCCCTAATCGACCTCATCCATTGTTCCTAACTTTCATCGAAACCGCAAAGCAACAAAAGCAAACAATAAAAGCAACAATTCAACAAAGATCTGAAATATCTGAAGTGGGTGATTAAGGGATATTGCTATTCTTCCATTCAAGTTAAAATATTCCCTATCGTTTGTGATATATATTACAATGTCTCTATCAAATCGAATAGATTTTCTATATTAACTTCAAACCAATTCGTGGAGGTCGATAATGCAAGGAAACAAAATTGAAAAAATTATTGGACGTCAAATCTTAGATTCTAGGGGAAATCCTACCGTTGAGGTAGATGTTTTTCTTCGGAACGGAAGCTGGGGGAGAGCTGCAGTTCCATCAGGTGCTTCTACCGGAATACATGAAGCCTTGGAATTACGAGATGGAGATAAATCACATTATGGCGGTAAGGGTGTCTTGAAAGCAGTTGAGAACATCAATGGCGCACTTGCCAAAGGCCTGGTTGGAAGAAATGCTACAAACCAACAAGGTATAGATCTTACCATGATCGAATTGGACGGAACACCAAACAAATCCAATCTCGGGGCCAATGCAATCCTAGGAACCAGCTTGGCGGTTGCTAAGGCTGGAGCAAATGCACTCGACCTGCCACTTTACCGGTATATAGGTGGTGTTTACGCACATGTTTTACCTGTTCCAATGTTAAATATCCTTAATGGTGGTGCTCACACAGGGTGGCAGTCAACTGACGCCCAAGAATTTATGGTGATGCCTTTGGGTGCGCAATCCTTCTCAGAAGGATTGCGCTGGGGAACAGAAATTTACCATACTTTAAAAACAGTCCTAAAATCCCGAGGATATACAGCTCTTGTTGGGGATGAAGGTGGGTATGCACCTGCCCTGAAAACGAATGCAGAAGCTGTGGAAATCATCTTGGAAGCCATAGAAAAAGCAGGATATTCAGCTGGAAAACAAGTCGCCATCGCTCTTGATCCAGCCGCCTCTGAGTTCTTCGAAGATGACACCGGTTTGTATAATTTGCGTACGGAAGGAAAAAAGTTAAGCAGCGAGGAGATGGTGGGCTTTTGGAAATCTTGGGTAGACCAGTACCCAATTGTATCCATTGAAGACGGTTTAGCTCAGGATGATTGGGTCGGTTGGAGACATATGGTTCAAGAAATCGGCGATAAGGTACAAATTGTTGGGGATGATCTATTGGTGACCAACCCCAAGCGTGTTCGACGGGCAATCAAAGAACGCGCCGCCAACGCTTTATTAGTAAAATTAAATCAAATTGGAACATTAACTGAAACGATTGAAGCCGTTCAGACCTGTATACAAGCTGGTTGGCATTCGGTAACCTCCCACCGCTCTGGTGAAACTGAGGATGCAACAATAGCAGACTTGGCAGTAGCTCTCAACATGGGACAAATAAAAACCGGAGCACCAGCCCGGTCAGACCGCGTATCAAAATACAACCAACTACTTCGTATTGAAGCCGAATTGGGTGATTTGTCTAAGTATGCAGGATGGGATGCCCTTAAATAACTAACCTGAGAACCAACGAAAATCTAAAAAGACCCTAGTCTGTGTTGTGACTGGGGTCTAATTTTCTGTGTTAAAGATCAAGGAGGGTTTCATCAATAAGTATAATTATCTGTCTGTATTTCCTGCTAACGGCGATACATCCCCATTAGTTCTCCATTCGCCAAGATATGCCCTTCCATCGCCATCTCAACATCATCCTTGGTCGGATCATTGGGCAATTCCAAATACACATCTAGGGCGTAGAGTTTAAAGAAATAACGGTGAGCACTCCCTGCTGGAGGGCAAGGTCCCCCGTACCCTGTGCGGCCAAAATCTGTAAGACCCTCGCTTCCAAATTCGCCAACAACCTGAGATATAGCAACCCCTTCAGGTAAATTTATACGACTTACTGGAATATTGTAGAGAACCCAATGTACCCAAGTACCGCCAGGAGCATCCGGATCATCTACAATCAATGCAATTGACTGGGCATCATCTGGGACCCCTAACCAAGACAGCGGAGGTGAGAGATCGGCACCGTCACACGTATACTTCAGCGGAATGGTTTCCCCATCTTGAAATGCTTCGCTTGAAACTATAATTTCTAATACACCCTCCATCGAAGAGATTGATGTCGAAGTTGACTCAGATTGGCAACCCACAAGAACTATTGCCAACGAGATCAACATGACAATATATTTATATAACCTATCCATGACCTAGATCCTTAAATTGTCACATATAATTATTAATTGGGATACTTTTCACCAAGAAAAGTGGGGGTTTGTTGTCGTTAATTTTCGTTTGGATATGCGTTTTATATCATTAACATTTTTTTCCACAAAGGTTAAATTTGATCGATTCTTTAGGTCCGACCCGCGTATTATCCAACAATTATGTCATAGGATGAGTTTTTCTAGATCAAATCAACCATCATAGTTTTACAAATTTCTATACACCAATTAGATATGCGCGCGCTGGACTACCATCCACACCAATGATTTTCAACGGCAAACAATGGAGAGTATAGCGTCCTTGTGGTACTTCAGATAGATCCAAGCCCTCAAGTATAATGACACCAGACCTTAAAAAGATTTCGTGAGTAGGTAATGGCTGATCAAAAGGCGCAATTGATAGATAATCAATACCAACCAACATTATTCCACGCTCAACCAAAAACCTGGCCCCGTCCATACTGATTGCTACATAATCCTTGTGGAATTTGGTTTCACCACGAGACCAATAATTAGAGTTCTCGGTTTTAAAAAGCACTCGGCGGGTTCTTAACGGGATGCTAGTTTTGGCAAGTATGTCAGATGTAATCAGTTCTACATCAGGCAAATGCACCACATAAGCACGCCCATTTAAACTTTTTATCGGCAACTGATCAACAGTGTTTCCATCCGAGTAAATGTGAAATGGGGCATCTACGTGGGTTCCCGTATGGAGACTCATCGATAGGTGGGAGACATTAAAGTCTTCACCATTGTTCTTGTCACCAACCCGAAAAATCTGCGCTCGCGGATCACTTGGCCAGGTTGGTAGCTCGTGGGAAACTGGTAGAGAGATATCGTAGATTTTCATCCTGCTCCTAAATTTGTTGCGAATAATTTAAGAAAATGCTTGGCAAACCAATGAATACTCTTTTATAGCCTGCTGATCTAAATCAACACCCAAACCGGGGGAAATGGGAACGGTTATGGTACTGTCATGGTTGAGGGTAAATCGCTGCTGTGTAATATCAACATCATAATATCGATCCGTTGCTGATATATCACCTGGCAAACTAAAATTTGCAAGAGATGCTAATGCCAAGTTTGCGGCGCGCCCAACACCTGTTTCTAACATCCCCCCGCACCATACCGGAATCCCCCTCTCTTGACAAATATTGTGTATAGCAACAGCTTGACTTATCCCGCCTACCCTTCCAGGTTTGATATTTATGATTCTACACGCTTCCATGTCCAAGGCTTGCTGGGCATGCCGTGGCGTTCGGATACTTTCGTCCAAACAAAGTGGTGTTTTAAAGTTCTTTTGTAAATGGTGATGATCCCAAAGATCATCCTCCGAGAGTGGTTGTTCAATAAGCAACAGATTGAGATCATCAAGTGGGAATAAGGCCTGTACCGAATCCGGTGAGTATGCAGAATTTGCATCGACTTGTAGCTGCTTATTGGGAAAAGCACGTCGCACTGCTTGTAATTCATTGACATCACGGCCTGGTTTGATTTTTATTTTGACACGTCCATATCCCAACTTGTGATAATGCTCTACTATAGACACTAACTCTTGAGGAGATTCCTGTAACCCAATTGAGACACCAACTTCAACCCGTTCCCTATCTCCTCCTAAAATTTCACGAAGCGATAAACCTTCTTCCTTTCCCCATAAATCCCAAAGAGCAAGCTCAAACCCAGCTTTTGCCATGTTGTGACCTCGAATATGCTGGACTCTATCCTGAAAATCTAATGGCTTATCTAGAAATTGATGTAAAGTAGCTGGGATAATATAATCCGATAAGATGTGCCAAGCTGTCTTTATTGTCTCATACGAAAATCCGGGATCGCGATCGGCAACACATTCCCCATAACCACTCAGTCCTTCCGAAAAAACTTCAATAAGAATGCAATCCCGGGTTTCAATTCGTCCGAAGGAAGTTTCAAACGGAGCCTGTAAGCGCATTCGTAGATGATAGAGGTTCACTAGCTCAATTTTCATGATAGTTGATGGTTTATAAATTATCGGTTGATTTACAGATCAGAAACTGCCATGTTCTAAATGCTAATTTTTGATTTACCTCGGATCTGCTCGTTCGAACCCCCAATCTTTCTTCTCAATTAGGCAAGATTAAATTATGTTTAAAGTGTTTGTTCACCATGACTGAGAACATAAAAACTGCGTGGTTGCTTCCCTGGCAGGAAAATAAAGTCAGTCACCAAATAGCCAAGAGAGAAGAGATTTTCAAACAATACCCGAGAGTGTATTCGCCAACTTTTCGCTAGATCGAAATCTAATTCTTTGAGGGCTAGGAAATCTGGAGGAATCTCAATCAAGAGAACTGCTTGCGTTATATCTCTGTGATATTCGCTTTCTCCGTCAGTATCTTGACTTAGTGGAGTGAGTTCATTTCTTAATTGGAATAAAGTCGAAGTTGGTGGTGCTGGTAATCCCGAAGTGCCAAGTGAGGTCGGGTTTATGATCTCAGCTCCAGCACCCAAGTAATGAGCCAAATCCAACTTTCGACGCGGGTGATTACTTAGACGGCTCTGAACCCGCTTTGAATTTACCCACATATTCACTTGGAATCGATCTGAAGGTAGACCAATATTCAAACCATCCCGCATCTGACCATACCATTCCTTTAAGTATGAATTGCAGACAGCACCAAGTTTAGCGATATTCAAATAGGCATTACCACTTAATAGAGGATCGTAAGTCCAAGTGATAAGATCGAGACCCTGACTTCTTACCATTTGCCATTGAGCTCGTTTTATAGCAAATCCAATACCTTGTCCTCGATAATCAGGGTGAACACCTAATTGGTGGGAACAGTGTTTTAGTTGGTGTCCTTCTTGAGTTGTTGAGAATCCAAGAAATCCATAAACAAACCCAATAAGGCGATCACCAGCATATGCACCGATCACGATTCCGCCATTGTGAGCTAGTGTGATAATTACATGCGCTGGTACAACATCTATATCACTACCAGGCCAAACTAGTCTCTGTAAATCCTCGATTTCACCTATATCATCGGGATTGTCGAGAATCTTTATGATCCATTTATCCATTATATTTTGACTTTGATATCATACTA
Source organism: Anaerolineales bacterium (assembly GCA_050049875.1). GTDB lineage: Bacteria > Chloroflexota > Anaerolineae > Anaerolineales > UBA11858 > JASFVL01. The sequence goes on along the minus strand of JASFVL010000001.1, from coordinate 73,463 downwards.
ATTGAGGGCTTTCTTTTCATCCTATCAAATCATTGACATACTTAGGTCACGGATAGAGCGTTTAAGTATTTTCCACAATCACTTCAATTGATTGAGTCTGGGTCATTAAATAACATTATATCGTTTGTCATTAACCTCTACTTTTGATAAGAGAACGCCATAACACCCCTCTCCAATTAACATCCCTTAAATAAGACAAGCGCTTACTAAATCGAGTCGGCATTAAGTTAAATACATGGGGTATTGTATCTATGGAACAAGTTCGATTAGTTGCCAAATAATCCAACCAATAAACGGAGATAGGAGTATATGGCAAGAGATACTCAAAAAGGACAGTTATAGCTCTGAGATATGGAGGGCTAATTGGAACAATTAATCGGCGTACTCCAACCATCTCCATTACGATTTGCACGGTTTCCTTTAGTTTTAAAAACTCCGGTCCTCCGATCTCATATGTGCGATTAATTGTGTCATCATTATCCAACGCCCATGTTAGAACTGCTGCTAAATCTTCCACCCAGAGTGGTTGGATCAAATTTTCACCATCGCTGGGGATAAAAAAAACAAACGGTATCGCTTGTAATAATTGCGCCAGACCCGTTGTGAATCCATCATTAGGACCAAACACCAAGGCAGAACGCAGAATTGTGTAAGTTAATCCGCTACGACGAATGTGTTCTTCTGCAATGGCTTTAGCCTTAAGAACAGGGTACGCAGACGCCCTATCTGCACCTAAATGGCTTATATAGAAAAAGCGGTAAATTTCTGCGTTTACAGCAGCTTTTAGCACAGCTTGAGTACCTTGAATATCCGTTTCCATTAGGTCCGCTTGAGCACCTCGACGTTCCACCCCAGCCAAATGGTAGACGATATCAATATCTATCATCGCTGCATTAAGACCGCGCTCATCATTAAAGCTCGAAACTGCGATATCGATGGGTAGACCAATAGGTAAATTAGGGGTTTTTTTTGATGGTCGGATTAATATACGAACTGGATGTCCCGCCTCCACCAGGTGACGGATTAGAACGCGCCCAATGAAACCTGTTCCACCAGTTATTAAAATCATGGCTGTCGGATTATAGCACGCAGACCACTGGCATATCTCTTGCATCTACTCTTACGGACCTGACATTCGAAATCTTATATTTTCAGGGATGATCTTCTGACAACAATACCAATCCATTAGAAGAGATTAATAGTTGGAATGCTGCTTGAATATTAATACTCCCAGTAACCTATACGCCCCAAGAAGAATACAAACATGAACAGAATAGGATTCCATTACTTTCCTGATACTTATCATTTTCGCAAATCTGATCTCAAAACGTGGATCCCTGAACTTCAAGCTCTCCATGCCACTCATTTGATTATTCTATCTCCAACGGATCGCGCAATACCTGAATATTTTATATCCGGTCTGATCGAATCAGATATTGACCCAATTATTCACTTCCCCATCAAACCGAGTCAAAAACCATTTCCAAACGACCTGAACTTACTTTTTAATACCTATTCCCGTTGGGGAGTTCAACATATCTGCCTTTTTGATCGACCAAATACAAGATCAGCATGGACACCCTCAACGTGGACAAAAGAGAATTTGGTTGAACGCTTCCTAGATATTTACCTACCCCTAGCCGAATCTGCTTTCGATGCTGGATTAATTCCCATCTTCCCCCCGCTTGAACCGGGAGGGGATTACTGGGACACATCATTTCTGAGAGCTGCACTGATGGGTATAAAACGTCGTGGTTATCAATCTTTGCTGGACAATCTTATTTTAAGTACCTATACACCCATTGGAAATAGATCACTGAACTGGGGTAGTGGTGGTCCTGAGCGTTGGCCTGAGGCTCGACCATACTACAAACCCCTAAATGGTGAGGATCATCTTGGATTCCGCATCTATGATTGGTACGAGGCCCTTGCTATGGCTGTACTCATCGAGCCAAAGCCAATTTATCTATTTGGGATTGGTTTAGGAGGAAATTTTCAAGCGAAACCTGGAGAGTCCGCAAACAAAACTGAAAAGCTTTTAACAATAGCACGGCTGCTCTCAGGAGAACAAATTAAGGGCTTTAAATCCGTTCCCTCTTATGTTTTGGGAGGTACATTTTGGTTATTGTCCGCGTCGGTGGATAGTCCTTACGTTTCTGAAGCCTGGTTTAAATCAAATCGCTTGCCCAAACCATTTGTTTCTGAGATAAAGGAATGGGTACAGACCCTACGACTTGATGAAAAGGAAGCCAATAATGGTGACCATAGCAATTCTCATCCAATTGCCCACTATCTGCTCCTTCCCAGCTATGATTGGGGGATCTCTGATTGGCATCTTGAAGCTATCCGACCATTTGTTAAAAGATATCAGCCCACAATTGGGTTTTCCATCGAAGAGGCTCAACATGCCGTTCGAGTTACTGTGGTGGGTAGTACTGAGGACTACCCTGAAATGGTGCTGAGCGATCTTCGCCGCACTGGTTCGCTTGTTGAACGGATTGACGGAAATGGTACAAGTATTGCAACACAGCTTGCTAACCGATAATGATCAAGTATCTTAACCAACAAAGAGGTAAAGAGATGAATCAACTTCCCATTCCTATTCCAAGAGATCAGACTGAGATGGGTATACACCAACCTGTATTAAAAGTATTGGGCTTGGGTGGTGGGGGTGGAAACGCTATAGACCGCATGTTAGAACTTGGCTTAAGGGGGGTAGAGTTCATAGCAGCAAATACTGACCATCAGGCATTGAAACGTAGTCAAGCGCCTGTAAAGATCCAACTTGGTCCAAAAACGACTCGTGGATTAGGGGCTGGAGGAATTCCTGCCATCGGTCAAAAATCTGCTGAGGAGAGTTGGCGGGCTATTGCTGCCGCATTAACAGACGCGGATATGGTATTTTTGACAGCTGGAATGGGAGGTGGAACAGGAACAGGGGCGATTCCAATAGCAGCTCAGATCGCCCGAAAACAAGGAGCAGTAACGATTGCTATTGTGACTACTCCTTTCTCTTTCGAAATGGGTCGCCGTCAACGAAATGCAAACGATGGCCTCACCAAACTAAGAGATCATACCGATACATTGATCACTATACCAAATGATCGACTTCTTCAAGTAGCTCCTGAAGATCTTCCACTGGAGACCGCATTTCGTCTTGCTGATGATGTTCTACGTCAAGCAGTACAAGGCATAACCGAGTTAATCACAGAGCCCGGCTTGATTAATGTTGATTTCGCCCACATTCGTCGTCTTATGTTATTGGGGGGTGGCGCATTGATGGCTATCGGGCATGGAAGGGGTGAAGAAAAGGCATTAAATGCGCTAAAACAATCGCTTAACCATCCCCTCCTTGAAGATGTCTCTATCAATCAAGCCACAGGTGTGATTGTTAACTTCACTGCTGGTGATGATTTGACCTTAGCCGAAGTTAGTGAAGCCTTAGCCCATTTGCATGATCAAACCAACGACAGAACAGAAATTGTGATGGGTACTACCCAAAATGATCGAATGCATGATCGTGCTGAAGTAATTTTGATCGTAACAGGAATAGGTGCACCCGCGATCGAAGACGTTATCCCAGGAGCAGATCGCATCGCCCAACTTCGCGCAGAGTCCAGTCAGATCATTAAACAGACTGAGACTGAACCCAATCCAACATCAGCTACTGTCCGCAACTTGGATATTCCAGCTTTTATGCGACGGCGTGCACAATCCCTTGGGTCATGATTCTCTGAAGTTCAGCGATCAACCACATTCTCAAAGGCTGAAATGGACCCTGATTTAATAAAATCAATAAACAAAAAGGTATCGAAAAAGTTTCCCGAGATGCTTGGTGTTAAACCAAAAGTACACAAAAGACCTTTCTCAGAAGCTAAGTCTTCCCAGCAAAATACTCGCTTTGAGGAAAAATTAACCTTCCTGATTACTTATCGAAACACGGTAAAAAGCTCCAATGGAAACAAAATCCCGCGTTGGGTAAGAGTTGTTGTTGATCAAAATGGAAAAATAATAAAGATCACGACATCTAAATGATTTGATCAAATTTTATGAACTTTAAAGAATACTATGTAAGAACAGAATTGGCATTCTGGAATAAAGCTATCCCAGCCATGCGTGAATCACGTATTATGCGATCACTGCTGCGAAGAGTATACAACCTTTGGAGCTGGGTGTCTTCCCTCAAGCAGATCAACCACAAGATTACCTGGACAATCGTAGGACTTACTATCGGATTTGTCTTGGGTTTGTTCAGCACAATCCTGATATAAACCACAATGCGAATCTATCTACGTCTAGTTATCGGTCTGCTTTTGACGATAATGTTGGTAGGTTTATCCCTCTATCCAGTGGGAGCTACCAGTGGTCTGCCATCTTCAGCCGAATTTGGCTACGGCGCTCGTTTAAATTTATGGGGTTCAAACATTAAGGGCGCGATAAAAACATCAGCTAAACTCGGTTTTGAATGGATTGCTATTGATTATGATTGGGCAAGTATGTGGCCACAAATTAATAGTGATCCCAATTGGCAGATGCTTGATTTAGTGATGGCAGAGGCAAGGCGAAATCGGGTTTTAATCCTCTTATCGGTAACAAATGCTCCTGGCTGGGCATTATCCTCAAAGGGACCAAACAAAGAATGGACATCCCAATTGATACAAGGATTAATCCAACGTTATCCAAAAACACTGCTGGCTCTAGAACTTTTTCCAAATGCTAATACCAAAACCGGATGGGGAGCCATACCTAATCCCAAAAATTATGCGGAACTCCTAAAAACTGTCCATGACTCGATTTTAGAAGTTTCGAACAATGTCCACCTCGTAGCAGGTGGATTAACTCCACTGCTCGCAATAGATAATCCAGAGGAGATTGACGATATATCCTTTCTTAAAGAACTTTACTCAGCTGGGGCATCTACCTATATGCCCATCATCAGTCTTCGTTTACCAAATGTCGAAGGGAAACCTTATGATCATCCAGGAAAGACAAACTACCCTGTTTTGAGGCATTATGAGGAAGTTCGCGAGGTAATGTTGAATTTTGATCATAGAGATGGCTTAATTTGGATTACTGAGTTTACATGGCCGCACTCTTCGTCTATGGCTTTAAGCACGACAGATATAAAAGATCAAACTCATTTCTTAACCGAAGCTTACGCTTTGTTGAGAGCACAACTATACGTTGGGGCAGCGTTCTTTGAACCCTTAAATCCTTCAAATCCTAGTAATCAAAGTGATTATCACCAGTATAGTTTGGTGTTTGATGATTCAACACCTAATCCTGCTTTTGAAATATTAAGCCAAGGAATCAAAAGAAGGTTTAAATCTGAATTTATGCATGGCGATCAGTTTAGAAAATCCATGAGGAAATCTTTTAGCAAAATGGTCATGCCCGAAGGATGAAGAATTTATCGAAATATTATCTATTTCTTCTGGCAGGTCTAGTGGCTGGTTTTGCAGCTGGGGCGATTGTTGGTCATAGCATCGACGGTAAAGCCATTGGATCTCCAATAATAAATATTAACTCATCGATACCCACTAACGGCCAGCGGAATCTCTTATTAATCGGTGTCGATCGTTTAGATAGAAATTCACCTCAATTAGAGGGTGTCTGGCTCGTTCTGCTATTCCCCGATAATCCACGAATTTTACTGATCCCAATATTCCCATCGAATAGTGAGTTTTCAACGAACCAAGATGATGCTCTCGTAAGATCATTCAGGATGACGAAATATGGAAATCTAAGTAGAACATTCTTGGAAGAACTCGAAAAGAAAAATTTTTGGTGGACAGATATTCTAATTACAGACCAGACCGCTCTCTCAAAAATATCAAGAATAATTCTCAGTTCAAGAAGTATAGAGTTATCAAAGATTAATGCTTCTATATTCAAATCATCAATTAAATGGGGACAGGATTCTCCTCGTTATACAAAAAAACTATTTAACAAAATATCTTCATTATGCCAGGGAGTTAACCACACCTTATTAGAAAATAATTCATCCACAATCTTGAAACTGTTTCCAAAACATATCCGCACAAATTTAGAACTTCAAGAGATTATCAATCAAATAGAACAACGAACATCAATTCATGGGGGGCTAATATGCGAGTTCCCTACTTCTCACCCTTGATTTAGGTGACTAAGCGGTCAATCGCCCCCCTAACTCTACGCGGTGTAAAAGGAATCTCTCTAATACGGACACCCACAGCATTGAAGATCGCATTAGCGATGGCTGCAGGTGTAGGTCCCTGCGCTGCCTCGCCGCTGCCCAGGAAGGGGTACTCTAAACGATTTATGAGCACGGTTTCGATAATAGGCACATCGGGGAAGCGCAAGATCGGATAACTATCCCAGTCCGTGGAAAGAATTCCATTTTCATCGAAATTTATCTGCTCTTTTAGAGTCCAACTAGCGGACTGGACAAAGCCGCCCTCCAATTGGTTGCTGAGCCCGTCAGGGTTAACAATCTGACCAGCATCAGCCGATATGATGGCGCGTTCCAGTTTAATGGCTCCACTCTCGCGGTCAACATATAAATCTACAATAACAGCAACATAACATTGACGGTTCTTGTATTGGGAGAAAGCAATTCCGCGACCGTGATCTTCACCTAAAGATCGGTTCGACCACCAATCGGCTTTATCCGCCGCGGTCTGGATCACGGTCTTAGCGCGCTCATCTTTCAGGTGACGCATACGGAACACAATAGGATCTTCCCCAATTGTGTTGGCTAGTTCGTCGATGAAGGATTCAATTGCATAGACGTTGCCATAAGCACCCAGGCTGCGTAATGCCGATACCCGTAAGGGACTATCAGGTACAAAATGTTTAACAACGCGCTTTTTGGGGAATGCGTACAACGGATCAGCGTTGCGATGACTACCGATATGCGGGGCATGAATGGGTCTAAGTTGAACTTTGTTCCAGGGCTTTTCCAAGTGCCAGGCAGCCAATAATCCAGATTGTCGTCCGCCGCCGCGCGGGCGTCCCAGGTGAGGGTAGCTCCAAACATCGTGGTTCCAATCTAATACTTCACCCTCTGGATTCAGGCTAGCCTGCAATTTCATAACCATCGCCGGACCGTAAGGCTCCCAGGTCAGTTCATCTGCTCGCATCCACTTGACAGAAATGGGAATGCCCTCCACTCTCTGCGCCAGAAGGGCAGCATCCAAGGCGGCATCGTCAGCTCCATTATGTCCATAACATCCCGATCCTTCCTTCTGGATCACGCGGATATCCTCGACGTTCAAACCCAATACTGGGGCAATCACCTCGCGGATTGGGTAGACTCCTTGACTGTGTACCCATATTGTCAATTTACCATCCAATAATTGAGCAACAGCTGCGGAGGGCCCTAGAGAAGCGTGCATCTGGTAAGGGCGGAAATAAGTGGCATTTATGGTGTGCGCTGCTTCGGAGGGTATGGAGATTTGGGGAATGAGATTAAAAGTAGAGGTGCCATTGATAACCAAGAATGATTCAGCAGGGGCTTTGATTAGATGTTTATATATATCTTGAACGGTCGGTAAATTAGGTTGCCCTACCCATTCTGCGCTGGATTGGAGAGCCTGATGGGCATTGATCGCCTGATCCTCGCGCTCAGCAATCACAGCTAGGAAACTACCATCACGTACTACCTGTACCACGCCAGGCATTTGGTTGGCATTCTTCAAGTCAATAGAGACCAAGCGTGCTCCGTAATGAGGTGGGCGTATTACCCGGGCATGAAGCATTCCGGGGAATTCCAGATCGTGGACGTAAACAGGACTTCCTATGACCTTTTCGAGTAGATCGAGACGCTTGGCAGGTGTGCCGACAATTTCGTAAATCTTTGGTGACTTGGGTTGACCCAAACCAGAAACCTGACGCCCAAAACGCTTACCACCAAAGAGAGCCCAATAGGTCGTGCTACGCCTGGAAGCAGGGTCTATGATAGTGCCATCCCGTACCAATAGACGTTCTAATGGGGCTTCTAATTCTTCAAAGGCAATTGAGAGCAATATTTGACGAACATCAGCCGCTACTATTCGAATGGCGCTCCCGGAACTCTCCAGAGACATACTACCAACCGTCAACCCCTCATCTGGAGATTGGGCTGTGTCAACCGTCGCCACACGAATACGACTCAGAGAAACATCCAACTCCTCAGCGGCGATTTGGGCTAACGCAGTTTTTATTCCTTGACCGAACTCAACTTTACCAGTTAGAACAGTGATGGTTCCGTCTTTGTTGATACGGATCCAGGAATCAAGTTCCAGGTTCTTTAATAAGGATGAGGGCCAATCCTGGTTTCGTGAACGTTCACTGGTTGAAGAAGTTAGCTTTCCTCCGGGGATGACTCGATAAATTGGATCCTCTTCCAAACGACCAACTCGCAACTTAATGGCTCGCCGCACACGGTCATGGATGCCACAACGGCACAAGTTCTTGGCCATCTCTTCGAGGATTTCATTATCTGTGGGATAGCGGGTACGGTTAAGTAGTCCTTGAGCCGCGATGATCATACCCGATGTGCAGTAACCACATTGGATGGCCTGCTCCTCAACGAATGCTTCCTGCAGTGGGTGGAGATCATCAAGGGTTCCCAATCCTTCGATGGTGATAATTTCTGCTCCAATCACATTCTTTACTGGCAGCTTACACGTTGGCACATCATGGCGATCGATCAGCACCTTGCAGGTTCCGCATTGCTCAGAGCCGCAACCATATTTGACACCTTTCAATCCCAGGTCATTACGCAGTACGTAGAGAAGAGGTGTCTCGGGATTGACTTTCAAGTGGTGGGTTCTTCCATTGACATGAAGTGTTATTTTCGAGGGCACAAGGACTTCCTTTTAATCTGGTATGTCGCAAGCTCGTAAAGATTTATATCACTGATCACCACGATTTCGTAAATCGAGTCTCTCAAAAATGGTATTTCTAGGAAATGATAAGGATATATCGAATCTTTTTTGTTTTTTAAAGACAATGTGTTCTAATATCAAACTAATCACAATTCTATATGGTAAACTCGCAGCATGCAAACTGCCACAGCCATCGCCCATCCAAACATCGCCTTTATAAAATACTGGGGAAATCGCGATCATGATTTGCGTCTACCTTGCAACGGTTCAATATCCATGAATTTAGGTGGACTTTTTACTCGGACAAAAGTGACTTATGATAGTTCACTTAATGCGGACCAGTTCTCCCTTAATGGATCGATCAAAACAGGGAGGATTCTGCGAAGGGTAAAAAAACATCTCAATCACATCCGCGCAATTAGTGGTCTAAACTTGTTCGCTAGGATTTATAGTGAAAATAACTTTCCTATAGGAGCAGGTATCGCGTCATCAGCGTCAGCTTTCGCCGCTCTCACACTCGCTTCAACCTATGCAGCCGGTTTGAGATTGTCAGAGATAGAGTTATCAAGGATCGCTCGTTTGGGATCAGGATCAGCATGTCGATCCGTCCCATCCGGTTTCGTTGAGTGGCAAGTTGGGACGGGCGATAGCGAATCCTATGCCCACTCTATAGCATCCCCAGATCATTGGGAATTGACAGATTTAATCGTTGTTGTCGCTGAAGAGCATAAATCTACTGGCTCAACAGAAGGTCATAAATTAGCTGACACTAGTGTCTTCCAATCGATGCGCGTTTCGGATACTCCTCGGAGGCTAAACATATGTCGCAATGCGATCTTTAACCATGACTTCGATGCACTAGCTAAGATTTCAGAAATCGATTGTATTATGATGCACGCGGTGATGATGACCAGCACGCCGGCTTTGTTCTATTGGTTACCTACTACGGTAACGATTATCAATAAAGTGAGGATTATGAGGCAATATGGTATGCCTATCTTCTATACCATTGACGCCGGACCGAATGTGCATGTAATCTGCCCAAATGAGAACGAAGCTGAAATAAAAAACAAACTCTCTTCAATACCGAATGTAAAAAAAATAATTTCATCTTATCCAGGAGGGAAAGCCCGAATCATCGAATGATCCTGTTAGCTGGAGATTATAGTTCTAGTTGGATGACATTTACCTTTGTTAAAACATTGTTAGAACCATATTTTTAACTATTACTTTACTGGTAGTCTTAACCAGTAGAGGATATAATGATAACCAAATATAATAGTAAATTTGAAGTTACATTTATCCATCAATGTTTTAAGCATATTAGAGAAAATCTAAATCTAATCTTGATGTTCGCGGAGATATGGAGAAATTACTGGTGAACTATGGAAACATTTAGTTCAATATTACAGCTTGTTGGTGTCTTAGCAGGCTTGATACTGATACACGAATTAGGCCATTTTATGGCTGCCAGACTGTTTAAAATTGAGGTTGAAGAATTTGGAATAGGGTTTCCCCCTCGAATGCTGACGATTTTTGAAGCTGGAGGGACAAAATACACTCTAAATTGGCTCCCCTTCGGTGGTTTCGTACGGCCAAAAGGTGAAAATGATGCCGATGTTCCAGGAGGATTAGCAGCTGCCAACCCCTGGGTTAGATTAGTTGTCTATGCCTCTGGTCCTCTCATGAACTTGTTGGTTGGCGTCTTAATCTACACAACGATGTTCAGTCAAATTGGGGCTCCGGACCCGACTCGGGTTCAGGTTTTAGATGTCGCATCCAACTCCCCTGCTGCTATGGCAGGATTGCAAGAAGATGACATAATCATCGAAGTCAATGGAGTGGAAATAGATGACAGCCTAAAACTTCATAATACTATTTACGATCATTTAGGTGATGAGATCTCCATTACCTATCTAAGGGATGGGAACACAGTCGAAGTATTATTAATACCGAGGGAAAATCCACCGGAGGGAGAAGGCGCTATCGGCATCTTAATGGGGAACCCCACGATGCCGGTCAAATGGATTGAAGCTATACCTTTGGGAGCAACAGCAACTTACAATCATGGAATGGCTTTACTCACACTGCCTGCGCAAATCATTCAAGGGAATGTTTCTCCTGAAGTGGCTAGACCTGTAGGATATAAAGGTATGTACGATATCTATCAAGAGGTTCGCGAGGGAGATCTGCTTTCTGATGTCCCAGCCAATTTGCGAGTACTTGGCTTTGTTAATATGATTACCATCTCTCTCGCCATCTTAAATCTGCTTCCGATTCCTGCACTGGATGGAGGCCGCATCGTATTTACATTACCAGAAATCATTCTACGACGCCGAATACCTCCCGAACTTGAGAATTGGATCAACCTGATCAGCTTTACTGCCCTAATTCTTCTTTTCCTTTATATAAACCTATTGGATTTCACTAATCCAGTTCAATTACCATGACAAATAGAACAACGCCTTCCGAAATCAAAGAAATCCCCTTTGGAGAATTGCTCAACGCTCTCCAAGATGATGAGACTATACTCAATCCACGATATTTATACCGTCTATCGGACTTAGAAGGCGATGAGCTAGAACAACTCAAAAAAACCTGGCCAAAAATCTCTTTATTGAGACGCCAAGCCTTGATGGAAGATCTAGAACATCTTGCAGAGATAAACAATCTCCTTTCATTTGAATCAATTTGCAGATATGCATTAGCGGACGATGACCCAAAAGTCCGTTTTTTTGCTGTTCGTTCGACAATGATCTATGAAGGACTGGATCTGTGGTCCATTTACCTAGATATGCTTGAGAATGACCCTGATGTTAATGTGCGGGCAGTATCAGCATCTGCCCTTGGACAGTTTGTATATCTTGGAGAAATCGACAAATTATCCAAAGATAACCTTCGTCTAATAGAAAATGGTTTATTGAAGGTGGTTCAGGGAACAGACAATACTGAGGTGCGAAGGAGAGCACTTGAAGCATTGGGGTACTCGAGTAGGAAGGAAATCCCACCGCTTATTGAAGAAGCCTACATATCCAAAAAAACTGATTGGATGATCAGTGCACTGTTTGCTATGGGGCGTTCATATAATAAAAATTGGAATGATAAAGTTCTTGAGATGTTGGAAAGCGAAAATGAAGCAATCCGGCACGAAGCAGTTAAGGCAGCAGGCGAGTTAGAATTATCTGATGCTGTGCCCATATTAATCGAATATCTAGAGGATGATGATTGGAATGTGCATATAGCATCGATTTGGTCACTCTCCCAAATCGGTGGGCCGGGAATTGAAGAAGCGCTAGAAATAATATTGTTCCGATCCAAAAATGAGGAGGAAATTGAGCATTTAGAAGCAGCTTTGGATAATCTGGCTTTTACTCAAGGCTTACCTCTCTACGGAATATTGGATTATCCAGAAGATCAGGATGTCGAAGAGTGGATAAACGAAATCCACTCTGAGGACAATTCGAAATATACCAACCTGTCTGATTAAGATAAGAGGTTAGTTTAATCGCCTTGATCGGTGATCTTTTTAAGTTATTCTTAGAAAACCTCTTTCCGATTTTTCTAATCGCGGGCTTGGGTTACCTTCTGGGCAAATGGCTCAAGGTTCAACCGGAACCTCTCTCCAAAGTCGTCTTCTACGTATTTGCCCCATTCTTATTGTTTGATCTACTTACGACCAATCATCTAAGCGATGGTGATTTTATTCGCATGATGGGGTTTGCAACCTTAAATATAATCATTATCGGTAGTTTAAGCTGGGTAATAGCAGAGATTATAAAATTAGAACGAAGATTATTAGTTGCTGTCCTTCTAACAACAATGCTTGTGAATGCTGGTAATTTCGGACTATCCCTTAGTTTTTTCGCTTTTGGAGAGTTGGGATTGTCACATGCCAGCATTTTTTTTGTGACCTCGGCTATTCTAACTTACACTTTGGGTGTAACCATCGCTTCAATGGGGACAACTAATCTTCAGCAAGCGTTTATTGGCTTGTTGAAAATACCTGCGATTTACGCAGTGGCATTAGCGTTTGGCTTTATAATATTTGGCTGGAAGCTTCCCACTCCGCTAGAAAGAACAACCAATTTAATGGCGAATGCTGCTATACCAGCCTTATTGGTAGTTCTTGGATTGCAGCTACATCATCGCGATCGTATCAAGCATATTAAAGCTTTATCTCTCGCATTATCCATGCGATTATTGGTAGCACCCTTATTAGCCTTGGGATTAAGCGTTTTACTTGACTTGCAAGGAGTCGCTCAACAGGCTGGTGTGATTGAAGCTGCTATGCCAACTGCTGTGATGTCCACTGTACTGGCTACCGAATATGATGTAGAACCTGGGTTTGTAACTACTACTGTATTTCTTAGTACTATTCTCAGTCCCATAACCCTCACACCCCTACTTTCTTATCTGGGAGCTTGAGATGCGTAAACTCCTGACAACAATATTTTTATTCTTGGTTTTTAGTGGAGTATATAGCACTGCGCGAGCTACAACTCATGTGAATATAAAAAACCCATCAGTTGAATATACCTTTGGCGGGCAGATTATATTTCGAGCAGAAATATCAGCCGATAAAACTTTTGATAACGTCTTCCTCTTTATACAAACCGAGAACGATACGATAGAAATCATCGAACACTCACAAATGAACCTTCCCGATGAGTATGTTCACATCCTTGATTTGAACGAGCGCCCCCTTAGAGTTTTTTCCCAAAATACATATTGGTATCAAATCATATTTGACGATGGAGAAGAATTCATCAGCCCAATTTACGATTTCTACTATGAAGATAATCGCTTCCAATGGCGATCACTTGAATCTGACATTTTCCAATTATATTGGTACGAAGGAGAGATAGATTTTGCACAAAGCATTATCAATGTCGCACAGGAGGGTCTTAGAAAAATTAATGAGTACTTCGACGCTCCTAAACCTGAAACGATAAAAATCTATACATATGCAAGCGCTCTTGAAATGCAAGCTACTCTTCGTCTGGCAGGGCAAAATTGGGTTGCTGGTCACGCAAATCCGGATTTACAAGTAATCCTCGTATCACTACCACCTGGACCGGACCAATCTCTAGAGATACGGAGGCAAATTCCCCACGAACTAACTCATATCATGCTATACCAAGCTACCGGTCCAGCATATGAGAATATCCCCAACTGGTTGAACGAAGGATTAGCATCAATTGCTGAATTATTTCCAAACCCTGATTATCAACTACTTTTAGAGACATCTTATCAAAATGGATCACTACTTCCAATCGCTGATTTGTGTGACTCATTCCCCTTGGAAGCTTCTAGTTTTTTATTAGCATATGCAGAATCAACAGATTTCACTCGTTACCTGACTCAACAGTTTGGAAAGACCGGCATCCATGATTTGATCAACGTTTACGCGCAGGGTATGAGCTGTGAACGCGGGGTAGAAGTATCTTTGGGAACCTCATTGCAGCAATTGGAAAGAGGGTGGCGTGAAGAACGATTTAATGAAAACGCGGCTCAAAACGCTATAGGACAATTTTTCCCTTGGACAATCCTCATTATCGCTGTCATGTTGGCTCCTATCATTCTATCGCTAACAAAATCGAAGCGTGAGGGTAGTTACAACTCTAGACCCATCCCGGAAAGATGAACAAGAGTATAGCATTGATCCACAGATTCATTGGAAGGATCATTCTTTATACTTCATACAAAATCTATCGTTACTCGATTTTAAGGAGGATTAATGGATGAAATAGAGAATCGCCGGCTTCACGCAATTGTAGAAGGTCGTGTCCAAGGAGTTAACTTTCGATACTTCGTGACACAAACAGCGAGACGTTTTGGGATAAATGGATGGGTGCGAAACCGATGGGATGGTACAGTTGAGGTCGTCGCTGAAGGCAAATCTAAAAACCTAGAATCATTAATAAAGGAACTCCACCGAGGCCCTGCTTCAGCCAATGTAACTGCTGTAAAATATGAGTGGCATGATTACGCAGCTGAATTCAAAGAATTTCAAGTTAGAATGACTCGTTAGCATCTCAAAAAAATGTGAAAAACAATTGATAAATCGGGATTCCCTGTCACAATGAGATAATTATAATCATTCAGGATATCTTGCTTGTGCAAAGATCCTAAGAAAATCCCAAACCTCGCTCCTTTAGAGATACAAAACGACCCCCCGCGATGATTATATGGTCCAACACTTCGATGTCCAATAAATGCCCCCCCTCTTTCAAAGCTTTTGTGACTGTTATATCATCAGGACTGGGCGAAGGATCCCCACTGGGATGGTTGTGTACGACAATGATCGCAGCCGCATTTCTTCGTATGGCACTCTTAAATACCTCACCCACACGAATCTGTGAGGAGTTAAGAGATCCCCGATAGACTTCAACGATATCTAATACCCTATTACGTGTATCCAATAATATTACTCGAAGATGTTCCTGTTCCAATGCGGTCATTTCATACCGAACCAAATCAGCAGCGTCTGACGGGGAGTGAATAGTTGGTCGTTCTTCAGGAGCAACACCTGCCAATCTACGACCCAACTCAATGGCTGCTTGAATTTGTGCAGCCTTAGCTGGACCAACCCCATGTTGGTTACATATATCTGCAAAGGTTGCTTTTTGCAGACCAGGAAGTCCTTCAAAAGTTTGAAGAAGTCGTTGACCAACCTGAACAGCATTCTCTCCTGACACCCCAACTCTCAATAGAATTGCAAGGAGTTCAGCAGAACTCAACGCTTGTGGCCCATGGTTTTCAAGTCTTTCTCGAGGACGTTCACTAATAGCTAAATCTGTGATTCGGTATGATATAGCTTCCGCGCCCATGTCTCATTCTCCTATACACTTCTGTCGTGTAATCATACTCTGAATTTGAACTCCCAATCCGAAAGTCTTCAACTGACCATAGAAAGAAAACGTTCCCATTATGAACACGATACCTAGATCAGAACATTTTAAGTTATGCTATGGAAAATATCAAATCTTAGGGGTTGAAAATCCATGCTATAATCTCCTGACATGCGATTTATGGAACAAACATTCCAAATCAGCGAATAATAATCATTAGATTAACCAATCTGTAGGGGATCACAAATGACTTTTGATCCGTCGTCTCTTAGCTCCTTTCTTCTCATTCTAACAGCTTGGGGTGGTGCATTTATTGCAGCCCTATGGCTGAGTCTAATCGTATGGACCTATCGAGATATCCGTTCTAGGGCACGTGATCCATTAGGCCGAATTTTGGCTGTTTTAATTGTTGCTGTCCTATTTCTACCAGGAATAGTGATCTATTTAATTCTTCGCCCTCATCGAACCTTGGAGGATGAATACCAGCAAACTCTAGAAGAGGAGGCTCTACTTTATTCCATCGAAGAGACTCTTATGTGTCCAGGGTGTGGCCGTCACGCAAAAGAAGACTGGGTAGTATGCCCAAATTGCCATACCAAACTGAAGAAATCCTGTCACAACTGCGAAAGGTTGATGGAGCTTCCATGGAATTTATGTCCCTATTGTGGAACACCCACGCCTGGAACACGTCGTGAACAACTGTCCTTAGATGAAGCCATGGCTTCCTTATCAACATCCTTCCAACCCAAAGAAGAGATCGTTGATTCTGACGAACATACTAAAGATAACCAGGAAACATGACACAGAAAGCATTCCAAGACTATTACCCTGATCATATGAGTCACTGTTATGGATGTGGTCGTTTAAACGAGCATGGCTTACAAATCAAGAGTTATTGGGATGATGACAAATCGGAAGCGATATGCACCTTTAAACCAAAACCCTTTCACACCGCGATACCTGGTTATGTATACGGAGGCTTAATAGCTTCTTTAATTGACTGTCATGGAACAGGCACAGCCGCTGGTGCAGCATACCATGCTGAAAATCGCGCAATGGATACTAATCCTCCATTACGCTATGTGACTGCTTCTTTACATGTCAATTACCTAAAACCCACCCCACTTGGACCTCCAATTGAATTACGAGGTCGGGCTACAGAGATAAAGGGGCGTAAAGTAATTGTTGCAATCCAACTATCTGTTCAAGGAGAAATCTGCGCCGAAGGTGAAGTTGTTGCTGTTCAAATCCCCGATTACTTGATTCCTGAATAAAACCGAATACATCGATATGTCTCTAAATATCAATCGCGTTCAAGCTTTGTGTTTTGATATTGACGGATCTCTCAGTGACACCGACGACCAGTTCGTTTTGAGGCTTTCCAAACTGCTTCGCCCGGTACGATACCTATTTTCTCAAAATGATCCGGTACTCGTTGCTCGTCGTCTAGTAATGGCAACTGAGTCGCCAGGAAATTATCTGTATGGGTTATCGGACCGCTTGGGAATTGATAACATAATTTCAAATTTTGGAGATATCGTATATCGGTTGGGTATTGGTTCAGCTTCGGAACCATTCATTATTATTCCAGGTGTAAAGGATATGCTAATAAAGCTCTATCGAAGATTTCCCCTATCAGTTGTTAGTTCTCGAGGAAGGCGGAGTACAAATCGATTTATTGAGCAATTCGAACTAAAATCATTCTTCCAATGCATTGCAACTGCACAAACATGTGCACACAAAAAGCCTTATCCTGACCAAATTATTTGGGCAGCTAAACAGATGAACGTAGAACCAAAGCATTGCCTGATGATTGGTGATACTGTTGTTGATATCCTAGCTGCTAAAGCTGCTGGATCCCAATCAGTGGGTGTTCTATGCGGATTTGGGGAGGAAGATGAATTGCGACAAGCTGGATCAGACCTAATAATAAATCGTACAGACCAATTAACTGAAGCGTTGGGGGTGTTCCAAGCTGAACGCGATTTTCAACGAAAAAAATAAGCCCGCGATAGAATAATAACCAATTGAAATTTAAAGAACTAGTCGTTTTCTTTTGTTAAAGATTAGGATTTAAGTTCTTAAAAAATTCGATTCTTTAATGTAAAACTATTCGATTCTTTAAGGTATTGTCATTTTTCAATTTCTTTACTATAATACTTACATGAGTTTTAGGAGAGTGTTTGGAGGTATGGTCTTTACACTCCTGGTGATTATCGCAACAGGTGGGGGTAAAGCGTATGCTCAAAACTCAGAAGGTCAGCTTTTTCCAGAAACGGGTCATTGGGTAACAGGACCATTTTTAGAGAAGTATTACAGCGTTTCAGATCCTCAAGTACTATTTGGATACCCAATCACTGAGGCGTATGAAGATCAATTAACCGGCTTGTTGATTCAATATTTTGAAAATGCGCGCTTTGAATTCCATCCAAATGCACCGCCTGAACTCCAGGTTCAAACCTCTTATTTAGGTGAGTATCTCTACTCTCCAGGAAATACTCTTCCCATACCACCCAATTTTCCTGCTTGTCAGCGATTTGAGTTGACAAATCATCAAGTATGCTATGCCTTTCTGGATTTTTTCAATAAATATGGGGGAGTTGTTCAATTTGGTTATCCAATATCAGATTTTGAGATTCACGAGGGCAGAATCGTCCAATATTTTCAACGCGCCCGCTTTGAATGGCACCCTGAAAATACAAAAGGTCAATGGGTTACTTTGACGGAATTGGGACGAAGATACTTTTATTTAATTGGCGAAGACCCAGAGCGATTACCACCTTCACAAGTTGGGAACAGCCCTCGGCAACCGATAGAACTTCAAGTTCATACCTTTGTTAAACACCCTACAGTCCCCTTCTCTGGAAGCCAACAAATCGTTTACGTAATCGTCCAAGACCATACCATGCAACCAGTACCCGGAGCGAATGTAAACTTTATCCTACAGCTTCCAGGTGAAAAACCCGTGAACTATATCATGGAAAATAGCAACAAATATGGGGTTAGTGTCTCGCAACCGATTCCAATTTTCACTAATAATTTCGGACGCGCAGACATCTTGGTAACTGTGAACTATAAGACACTTAAGGAACAATCTCGGACATCCTTCCAGATATGGTGGTAGTCCATTAGGTCCCCCAATTTTATTTATCGTAGATTTAAAAAAAGGTGTCCGTTTCTGGATTGATTCTGCCCCTCTATTGAGATTTAAGTTCAGTTAACAATTGGCGGTAATCATCGATATTGGGGGGATTGAGTTCTAATAAATCAGTAATCGTCTCCACAGCAGCTTTACGATTTCCATTTGCTAAGAAAATCTCATTCGCAGTGTCATATTGCGCTATAGCGTCTGAAATTTGATCTAGATGTCTATATTGCTCAGCCAAGTACCGCCGGATAATTCCGTTCTCTGGATATTCACTTACTAAATATTCCAAAAACTCTAACAACAGATCAAAGTCTGAAGTTTTCCGCATGAATGCGACGAAATTCCTGACTTCATCTATCGCTTGAGCTCCCTGCCCAAGGCGGAAACTTAATTCAACAATACGTTGGCGAGCCTTAGCATCATCCGGCTTGAGTTTGCTGATCTCTTTATATATGCGCAAAGCAAGCCGCCAATCCAAACTTTGAACGTCCAAATCCGCAATCCGATGCATGATCCTGACTTTCCAATTGATATCAACAGAATATTTCTGTGTTAATTTTAATGCTTCTGTATAAATAGAGCGGGATTCATTTATATCGGCCAAATTGTAGTAGATCTCCGCAATTTTTAAATATTCATCAATAGCGTACTCGATATCACCGTGTGCAACCAATTGATCTACCAATAATTGGCGAGTATTTAATTCCATGGGGGCCATTTCTACAATCTTACGAAGGATTTCAATTGACTGTAGTGTTTCACCTCGTACACTGTAATACCTAGCGACGGTCATGAACTTAGAAATCGCTTCCGATACAAGATCTAATTTAACTAAAAGGTCACCAATCTTTATATGTAATGGAAGATATGTTGGAGCGTACTGGAGCGCGAAGAGAGCTTCTTCCATCGCGGCGTTTAAATATCCTTGACGGGCAAGCTTTTCAACATTACTCAAAGCTTCAACTACTTGGCTGCTACGTGCCTGAATTAGGAGCTCTGCCAGTGGAAGTGGTTGACTCCCATCAGGCTGGGTGATAAGTTGTTCCCGCACACCCCTCAAATGCTCTTCCCACCTAGGACGGACTAATAAATCATCAATGCTTTCACAGAGTTCATTGTGATGAGATTCGTCGGCTTCAAGCGATTGAGCTTCGATTATAGGTTCATACAATTGTCTTAAACCTTCAGCAAGTTCTGACGGCACGACCATTGAATCCGCCAATTTTAATGCCTCGAGATACTGCTTAGAGGCATCGACTAATCTACCTGTCTCACGTAATGTTTGCCCAAGCAGTAGACGTGAAGCCAGTGCATATTCTTGGTGAGTAACAGATCGTTGCAAAACCCGCTGTGCGCTTTGCATTCGGCCATTCTTAACATATAAGTAACCTAGGTTGAAAAAAACTGCTACGTGCTCCAAACCTGCTTGTATAGCTCTTGATAGCTCCTCAGCTGCTTGGGAGAGATCTCCGTTCGTTTGGGATTCTACAGCTTGACTCAAATGAAGCCTAATGCTTGTGTAATCGAGATGTTTTGGTGAATGCGATCCTACCCCACTTACAATCGCTTGTAATCCACGACCGGTATCATGTTCTTGTCTTTGTTCCTCCTCTGGTTGCTCAAAAAAAACAGATGCAATTACCATTAGTGCCTCTTTTTGAGCCGCACTTATTGGATCTAAATCATCCGATGAATCTTCTGATAATTGTGATTCTAACTTCTTAACCTCTTGACCATCAGTACGCGGTAACGGTCCCGTGTCGCCACGTGGTTCTGGGATTTCAGGTAATAGGATGTTCTTACCAATCATTCCTAACGCTTGCGTCGCCTCATCACTCTTAGGGGAAAGCATCAGCGCTCTGTTGACTGCTTGTGCAGCCTTTTCAACATCTCCACCATGCTGCATCAAGCTGGCGATATTTAGATACTCTCGAACTGCTTGATCCTTACGATCCAATTTCTCATAAATCAGCGCTAATTTCGTGTGAGCGCGCAAATTTTTAGGGTCCAAACTAACCACCCGAGACCAGGATTCAATGGCTTTGTCTACATTCTTTTTCAATAGATAGAGTTCTGCAGCCTGAGAAACAATTTCCACTGCGGGCTCGGGTCGGTCTATCAACTCGTAGAGCTTGGCAGCTTTTTCTAACGGCAGAGGGTTTTTGGGTGACAGTTTAGATATGTGCAAATAAGTCTTTAAAGAATCTTTATATTCCCTTGATTCATATAAAGCCAAAGCTAAACTATTAAGCGCTCGGAGGTCATTAGGTTTTTCCTCCAAGGCTTGTCGGTAGTACGTTGCGGCACTGCCCCAATCCATATCCCAGGCAGCTGAGTGTCCTTGATTAATGACTTTCTGATAACGCTCTTCACTTACAGTCATAATTATCCTCTGGATCCTCGAATAATATTACCTAATCCCAGTATCCCGAAATATTTCCAATTATTCAAAGGGTGCCATTTCACCCCAATTAGTACCAATCCACGTCTCAGTCTTAAGTGGAATATCAAGTTCGAAAGCTCCTTCCATTTCCCGTCTTACAAGGTCAGAAGTTTCATTGAGTTGATTGGATGGACACTCTAAAACCAATTCATCATGCACTTGAAGCAACATACTCGCGGATAAACCTGCCTTTGCGAGGGACTTATGAACGTGGAGCATAGCTATTTTAATTATATCTGCTGCTGTTCCTTGAATGGGGGCATTTATTGCCTCCCTTTCCTCCCGGTTTCTAACATTTCGATTTGAGGATCTCTGCAACCCCGGGAAATACCTTCTTCGCCCCATCAGCGTCTCAACAAAGCCGTTTTCAGCGGCTTTGCGGCGTATGCTACCCAAATACTGCTTAATCCCAGGAAAACGCTCAAAATACGCCTTTACAAAATCCTCAGCCTCAGCTAAGGTCAAATTCGTGGTTCTTGTCAAACCAAAAGGGCTCATCCCATATATTAGACCAAAATTTATTGCTTTCGCATGACGACGTTGATCACTGCTAACTTCAGAAAGGGCGATATCATATATCGCTGAAGCTGTTGCCGTATGGATATCTTGACCGGCTCTAAAGGCATTAAGCATTGCCTCGTCTTGCGCCAAGTGAGCTGCTATCCGTAGCTCAACTTGCGAATAATCAACCGCGAGTAGTTTATACCCTGGTGAAGCGACAAAAGCTCGTCGCACCTTACGACCTATACTCGTTCGAATGGGAATATTTTGAAGGTTTGGATTGGATGATGCTATCCTACCAGTCACTGACCCAGCTTGATTGTACGATGTATGAACCCGCCCAGTCTTATGATTAACCTGTTGGGGGAGCGCATCAACATACGTGGATTTTAATTTCGAAAGTTCACGGTATTCCAATACCATCTCAACTACCGGGTGTTTATTGCGTATCGATTCTAATATACTGGCTGCAGTCGAATAGTATCCGCTTGATGTACGTTTTGTACGATCTGGTGGTTTCAGCGCTAAAGTATCAAATAGAGCATGGGATAGCTGCTGTGGGGAGTTTAAATTAAATTCTTCTCCAACCTCATTGGTTATTTGCCTTTCAATCTCAATCATTCGATCATCCAGATCATCCGACATGTGACTCAGGAATTCGGTATCGAGATTTACACCCGCCATTTCCATATCGGCCAGAACTGTTATTAAAGGCATCTCAAGATTGTTGAATAGATCAGAGACATTAATCCTCTCTAGTTCCTTTTCAAGAATTTTTTTTAGTCGCAATGTCACCGAGGCATCATCCACTGCATATGCAGCTGCTTCAGAAATCTGTACTTCCGCCATGCTTCGTTGGTTCTTACCCTTCCCAATCAACTCTACAATATTTGTCATCTGGTGATTGAGTCTTACCCATGCAAGGTTTTTCAAACCCAGATTGCGAGAAGAGGGATTGGTCAACCACTCCGCGATCATCGTATCAAAACCCAATGGACTTACTCTTAATCCTAACCGGTTCAAAACGACAAAATCATATTTAAGATTATGCCCAACCTTTGGTATTTTCACCTCCGAGAGGGGTTTCTTCAAAGCCTCAAGCACATCCGAAATGGGAAGTTGAGAGCCTTTATTCTGCTCGTGACCCACTGGTATGTAGTAGCCTACACCTTCTTTTACTGCCAAGGAGATCCCAACCAAATCAGCGTCCATTTGATCCGTTGATGTTGTTTCTGTATCAAACGCGATCACGTCTGCACCCAATAAGCGCTTGACTAAAGATTGTAAGGCTTCCGGATTGTCAACCACTTGCACGAGCAGTTCATCTTCCGCAACGATATCTGCAACATTCATCGTAGTGGCTGGTTGATCGAAAAAGGTGAGCTGATGACCCTTTGAGGGTATCTCTTTTCCATATTTTCGCTCTAAGTTTTCCAAACGGTCGAGGAGAGAACGAAATTCCAACTCTCTGAAAAGATCTCTAACCCTGACCGGATTGAACTTTTCTGGGCGTGCCATATCCAAATCTAGGTGCAAGTTTAGGTCCGTAATGATTAAAGCTAAATTTCTACTAAGAAAAGCGTTTTCACGTCCGGCTTCCAATTTTTTGCGAATATGTCCTTTTATCTCCTCTATATGGTCATAGATTTGATCAAGGTTATCATATTCCTTCAATAGTTTTATTGCGGTTTTTTCCCCGACTCCTCTTACACCAGGGATGTTATCTGACTTGTCCCCTACTAACGCTTTGTAATCCACCACCTGATTTGGACGGATACCAAAATATATTTCCACATCTTCGGGTAAGTAATCTTTTGCATCAGACAAACTACGTCCAGGCAAGTTTACAATCACACGATCTTCCACTAGCTGAAGTAAGTCTCGATCCCCTGTAAAAATCTTGACCCCAAAACCTTGATCAACTGCTTGACGGGCAGCACTACCCAGAACATCATCCGCTTCATACCCCTCCATCTCTAATCTCGGTATGTTGAATGTATCAACTAACTGGCGAATACGTTCAATTTGAGGCCTCAAATCATCTGGCATCTTCTCACGAGTAGCTTTATATTCGGGATACATATCATCCCTGAAGGTCTTTCCAGTATCAAAAGCAACCGCCAAATAATCAGGTTCTTCTTGTTCTAAGATGCGTAACAAGACGCTGGTAAAACCATAAACCCCCGCAGTGGGTTCTCCTTTTCGTGTCGTCCAACGCCCCCCAGCAGATCCTCGAGTGAGTGCGAAGTATGTTCGATAGGCTAATGCATGTCCATCTATTAAATATAAAATAAGCGGCATATTTACCTCAATTAGAGTGTATCATGGGCAGTGATTGGTAGCAAGTAAGTACCAAGTACCTTGCGTTATGTGTTTAATAATTCTGATTTTTTCTATCGAACCTTAAAGAAGTTGAGGTAAAATACAAATTAATGGAGATATCCAGGCGTTTATTAATATTAATATCCGTAATTGGCGCTCTCTTTGTATATGGAGCAATGGGGGTGGTCAGTCTCGCCGCGGAAAAAACTGTTCGGCAAACAGATATAATTGTTTCCTACAAACAATACCAATGGTGGCTTATTCGCTGGTCAGATAATCAGACTGAATGTCAAATATTGTCCGATCATGATGGGCTACCAACCGGTGATGATGTATATGTGTATTGTGGTGACGATATCTACGAAGATTGGATTGACACAGGAGCATGTCCTGAAGCTGAACAGGGGGGCAATATCAGTGACTGTTCTGGATATTATTTACACCTAGTATCTTCTGAGAATCTAACCAAAACTTTAACTGTGGACCTCCCCACTCCTGAAGTTTGGTTAACAACAAGCGGTTGTAATCCGCTTCCTCCAGACAACCGTTGTAACGAGATCCCAAGTCTCTTGATTAGTGCTGAAGAACCACTGCCCAATGAAAGCATTATCGGCATACAAGGGACTTTCAATGACATACCTTTCATGTGCAATGAGAATCCTTGTGATTTTCCACTACGACCTACAAGCCTTGAAGGAGCGGAGATGGTATTTTGGGCAGAGTCCAGTTACGGAGACGTAAGTAGTCAATATACAGCCCTTATCCGAGTAGTCGACACCGGGATTTCAACAATCCCAGGGGAAAGTGGTTGGTATGTGGACATTATGAGTTCTCGTTGGCGTGGAGACCAGGTACGAAGCTGCGCTCAGATTTGGGGGGCTTTCCCACCTCCCGGTGGACCTCCGCTCTGGCTTTCAAGTCCAGAGTGGCCAGAACTTTTAGCATCTGACGAACCCTATGTATATTTAGCTGGACGACTGATTACTCATGGTATTGTTGATGCGCATGACTGCCCGGCTGGTGGATTGTTGTCAAATGGATATGCTAGTACATGTGGATTAGACAAAGCTCGTTCCGAAGTGGAGATCTGGCAAAATCGTTTCGACTCAAAAATAGTCGAAGCGGCAAAAGAGACGAATATCCCAGGCCAGCTAATTAAAAATTTGTTCGCTCAGGAAAGCCAATTTTGGCCTGGCGCCTTTATCGAAATAGAAGAATATGGTCTGGGGCAATTAACCGAGTTGGGTGCTGATACAGTTCTCTTGTGGAATCCATCATTCTTCTCACAATTCTGCCCGTTAATCCTTGATGCCGGCGTTTGCCAACTCGGCTATGTGCAGCTTGAAGATGAGGACCAGTCTATCCTTCGCGGTGCACTTATTACTGATGTGAATGCCGAATGCGCCGATTGTCCAGCAGGAATAGACCTAAGCCATGCAGATTTTAGTGTAAATCTCTTTGCCCAATCCTTAAAAGCCAATTGCGAGCAGGTAGGCCAAATTATATCCAATTCAAAAGATCAGATTCCAGGAGCAGTATCCAGTTACGAAGACCTTTGGCGCTTTACTTTGGTCAATTACCATGCAGGTCCTGGTTGCTTGCTGGAAGCCGTCGAGGAAGTTAGTGGAACAACATTGGATTGGCAAAACGTCTCAAACGAACTCGATTCGACCTGCCCAAGCGTAATCGATTATGTAGATACAATCAGTCGCTAAGATGTGGTAGTTAACAGTTTCAATTTCTTAACTTTATCCGATTAGTTCTCCTAAAAACGTTAAAAACTCCTCCCATTCTTCTTTAAAGAAGTGAACTGTAACATAGTTGAGCTCGAGGTGATAAGTTGTCTCCCCGTCGGGTTCCTCCGCGCGCCAAGCGATATAACTCTCTGTTTCCGCGAGCGTTTCAGTCTTTAGCTCTGAGGGATCATTTAGCATTTCATCCACTCCCCGATTTAATTAAGAAAATTTCCCTAAACAAGGTTTAAATTTGATATATAGAAAATGAGTATATCACGGTGCGGGTAAAACATACCAAGGGTTAACAAATCCACCTTGGTACCTCACTTCAAAGTGCAAATGTGGGCCTGTGGAGTTTCCTGTACTTCCAGAGTAAGCAATCCGTTGACCTCGCGACACACTCTGTCCACAATCGATAGATGCCGAATTCAAGTGAGCATAAAGGGTTTGATATCCATTGCCATGATCTATTGCTACAGTATATCCGTAGCCCCCAGTCGCCCAACCTGAGAAAACGATCACACCGCTATCTGCGGCTAATACTGGTTCACCCGTTGGTGCCCCAATATCGATAGCTAAATGTCCTGACCAGTAATCGTTGCCCGAGATTGTATGATTCACCGTTGGCCAAATAAAAGCACCACTACCATATAAACCATCCTCATAACCCCCTGGACAGGCACCAGAACCGTAAATCCCCGCGGAAACACCTGCAGCACCACGCGGTATTGTGGGAATAATCCATTGCTGAAATTCGCGTTGACCCCCAGGGATCATAACCCATTGACCTGGCTCAATCTGAGGGGAGACCAGATCTATCCTGTTGCCTGGCCAATTTACGATATCTTCGGGATTAACTGAAAACCTATTAGAAACGGCTTCCAAACTATCCCCTTCCAGCCATTGATAAAAGACCCCATTCTCAGGCGGAATCGTTAAGGTCATTCCGATTGACAAGGAATGAGGGTTATCTTTTAATAAATCATAATTTGACCAGAGCACGGTCTCAGGGGTTATGGAATATTTTTGTGCAATAGCGAAAACCGAGTCTCCAGAAACAACTGTGTAATCTACGATCTCCTGACGAGGTCGGTTGGGTACTATGGTGTCTAGCTTGAGCTGCCTCGCGATGGCTCTTCTGCTGCTAACTTGATTGAATTCCGGTAAATCCAAATCTTCTGTACGATCATCAAATTGAGAAGAGATATCTTGTGTAACAAGATTAGATTGACTATCATGATTTTCCAATACTGGGTCTGTTAAATATCCCCATGCTGTGAAAACAGCAAAACTAACGATAAGAAGCGCGCAAAACCACCCCGTTATGGAAATCCAATCTAGCTGGGAGATTTTCGTTCCCAAACTCGGGAAGCTAACTCCCCCATTTGTTGGTTCTTTATCACTCATTAAGAGTGGTTAGGAACTCCTGATTACTATTCGTACGGGATAATCGTTGTAGAATCGCTTCTGTAGCATTACCAGCATCCATGCCTGCTCCGTGGGGTGGAGAGGTGGTCATCTGATCATACATTCGTCGCATCAGCCATACAAGTTGTGTAATATCTGGGCCAAGAAGCAATTCCTCACGTCGAGTTGAAGATCTGGATATATCAATAGCGGGGAAGATTCTTCGTTCTTGTAATTGCCTTGACAAATGCAATTCCATGTTACCTGTACCCTTGAACTCTTCATAAATGATATCGTCCATCCTAGAACCCGTATCAATTAAACAAGTAGCAATTATGGTTAGGGATCCACCTTCTTCGATATTGCGAGCTGCACCAAAGAATCGTTTGGGTGGATATAAAGCTGAAGGGTCAATACCACCAGAGAGCGTTCGTCCAGAAGGCGTTACGACCAAATTATAAGCTCTGGATAGACGTGTGATCGAATCCATCGTAATAACTATATCCCGTCCCATCTCTACAAGCCTTTTGGCGCGCTCCAACACCATTTCGGCAACACGAACATGGGAAGTTACTGGTTCATCAAACGTGGAGGAAATCACCTCAGCATCCACAGAGCGGTCCATATCTGTGACTTCCTCAGGGCGTTCACCGATTAATGCAACCATCAAGTGTATTTCTGGATTCTTCATCGCCACGGCATTGGTAATATGCTTTAGAATGGTAGTCTTACCAGCTTTTGGTGGAGATACAATCAATCCGCGTTGTCCCCGACCAATCGGTGTGACCAAATTTATCAGGCGGGTCGCAAGTGTATGACGATCAGTTTCCAAATCAAAGCGTTGCTCTGGGAATATGGGGGTCAGGGATTCGAATGTGGGACGTCTGCGTGCATCGTCCGGTTCAATTCCATTGATGCTCTCAACCTTCAAGAGACCATAATGTCTTTCTGTTTCACGGGGTGGTCTGACATGACCAAGGATCATATCTCCACTCCTCAATCCATAACGCCGGATCTGAGATTGGGATACATAGACATCGTCTGGTCCAGGTTGATAATTTTCTGAACGCAGAAAACCGATCCCCTCACTCATAATTTCAAGAATGCCACCACGCACTTCCAATCCCTCTTTTGCAGCCTCCGCCTGGCGAATGCGAATAACAAGCTGCTCTTTTTTCATGCGTGCAGACCGAGGGATGTCCAAATCCAGGGCATTCTGACGTAATTGTGCCAATGGAAGTTTTTCTAAATCGCGTATATTCATGTTATTGCTCAAGTTCTCAACGTTATGGGATCAAATATCCAGGTACACCAGCCCCCCACACTTATTTAAGGCAAATAGTAGTTTATTCAGCTCTTGCCGCGCTAATCTTTCCACCACAAGATTATATGTGCACTCCCCAAGCGTGTAAAAGAAGGCGCAAAGGTGAGCAAAAAATGCGACACGTAGAATTGGGAAAGAAGGTTTTTATCAAAGGGGAATTTTGATATACGAATTATAGCATGCCTATATACAGACTGCAAGTATTTTTTGATTATCAATTATCAAACAATTAATTGCTGTTAGCTTGGTCGCTTAGTCAATGATTTATATATGAAACCATGAATTCGTACACCCACCAGGTTCCAATGGGCTGTTGTTCAGTTTTTCTGCAAATTGCGGGGGTTCAATCGCAATTTGCGGAAAATTCGCTGCATAATCTTCCAATGGCAGAATTATTGGATAAATCAGTAGCATGGTATCAAAAAAGATGCTATCGAACCGTTTAAGTAAATGATCGTTCACTTCGCACTACAGCTAAGTAAATTGAGGGTAATAATATCACCATAAGTCCACCTATACAAGGCATTGTTCCAGGAGCTGGAGGCAAACCTTCATTTTCATCTGGAGTAGGCGTTTGACCAGTCAAAGTAGGCTCAAGTTCCACAGGCGCGGGTTTGTCCGAGGGGGATTCGGTTGGTAACATATCGAGCGGCTCGACTTGAATATCCCTTGATACAACTTTGTATGCGATTCCTTTATCCATAGCAATGACCTGAGAACCCAAAGCAAACGCATTCGCAAGATCTGGGTGCTTATTCACCAAATTGAAGTAATCATCAGATAAGAATGCGACCCTTACCGTATCCATTTCAGGATCATAGGCGGTATCAACCCAAATTTTATTATTAAAAATAAACGTTCGCGAACCTACAATACGTATTACATTAGAGATCTGTTCAGATGGAGTAGTAGCCGCATCAGCATCCTTCAACTCCCCTTCCCCAGCAGCCATTTCGACAGCTTCACGCCCATAAGAGGGAGAATCGGGCTGCGCTTCCATTTCAGTGAATTGCTCTCGAGCAATACGATCTTGTTCGTCAGCCCCCAAGGGCATGGGATCTGTTACCAAGTAAGAAGTATAAGGAGTAACAACCCCATATCGAATGCTGAGACGAACGATTTGATCAATCGTTTCCTGGTCGGGACCTTCAAGACGAATATTGTTGAGTAAGTGTCCTATTTTACGAGTCGCCCACAATCTTGGGATCGAAGTTTCAGGACCACTTTGATTAGAGATTTCTATAAGATTCTGATCATGATAGACAAAAGTATTGGTTTCTCCATCAATGACTCCTTCAAGGGTGACAGATGTTAGTCCACCCTCAAGATATCTTCCCACAACAATTATTTGAGATCCAGCGAAGAGATCAGGTAATGGTGATGGGTATACATCGTAAACGACTATGTCCTCAAAACTCAACTCTAAGTCGGTCAGAACAGGAGAACTAATCTTTTCATAGAAGCTGGAGAGGACTTCATCCAATTGTTCACCCGGAATAACATAGATACTGGTTCCATGATGATCTTTTGCTAGAGAATCCAACAAATAAGTATCAACATCATAACCTACACCGAATGCAAATAAGCGCAGGTTTGAAGGAGCGGACTCAATCAGGTTGTTAATAATCATTTGACTATCCGTTACCCCCTCAGTAGGTAATCCATCGGTCAGAAATATTAAATATGTTGGTCTATCTTGGTCTATAAAGGAAGCCGCTTCGAGTAGTGCTCGATTGATATCCGTACTCCCTGCAGCACTGGTTGCTCCTACCCAAGCGATTGCTTCGCTCACCTCTGATACAGATCGTAACTGTGTAGCATAGGTCTCGACACCGGTGCTGAAAGTGATTATGTTGAAACGATCATCATCATTTAGATGTTCCAGAATGTAACTCAAAGCTGTTTGAGCTTGACGGAACTTCTCCCCTTCCATGCTACCAGAACGATCTAATACCAATATTACATCTTTTGGAATGTTTTCTTCTACTGCATCGGGTCTCGGAGCCAATAAAAGCAGGAAGAAACCATCTGGATCAACTTCACCCCTAGGTTCTCTGTAAGAGAGAATGTGAAATGCTTGTTCTTCACCTAAAGAGTAGAAGATATTGAAATCTGTATCCGGGGTTACTTGAGATTCCTCATAACCTATTGATAAATGATATTCGTTATGTCTATCGATTGCTACTGAATGGGAAGATGAATAGACAGCTCGAATGGGAACGTCGGATCGTAAATCCACATTAATGCTTACTTGTTCAAGCGGCTCTGTTGAAAATTTTTCTGTGTTGAGAGGATAGATATAATGCACTAGGGCTTTCTCAGAAGACAATACTTCAGAGTACTCCAGCTCAATACGACGTTCTCCACCCGGAGGGATTGGAAAGATCCTGGCTCGAAGAGCCCCTTGGTCAGCATACTCCAAAAGAGCTGGGTCCTGCATCTCACGAACAATCTCTTCATAGGTGCCGCGGGCTTCTTCCGCATCCATTATTTCCCCCTCTACCGGCTCGCCATCAATCCACAATTGGAAGGCACTAACTGAAGCGCCAGCAGGAATTGGAAATATGTACTCTCCCTCAACGACCCAATCGTTTGGATTATAAAATACTTGATCCACCTGAGTAACAGCAATTTGGTTCTCAATATTCACATCCACCCGATGATAACGGATTATGAGTTGGGATATAGGAATAGGTCCAGGAATCGGTCCCGGAGGAGGGTCTGGAATGATGATGCCATCCGCACGAACTGGCAGCGGGAACAACAAAAAAATGAGCGAAGCAATTAACATAACAAAGGATAGTTTAATCTTCATGAGATCCCTCCAGAATATAAAAATCAAGTGCATGATTCATATTAAGTAATGGACGACTTTTCATGAAAAAAAGTTCCGAATGGTATAATCTGTTCGCCATATTTAGTGTAGTTTTACTTGGTAAAAACTCATTAAAAGAAGATGACAAGATCATTTTCTATGTAAGAATTTGTTAATTTATATCGAATATGTTTAAATTCAAATAATACAGCTATGATGCTAGAAAAAGTTAAAGGAATTGAAGATAGATATCAAGAAATCAACCAGGAACTCCTGGAAGTTGGTGAGGATTACCAACGTGCAACTGAATTAGCAATTGAGCGGTCTGACTTGGAACCCATTGTGGATAAAGCCCGTGAATATCGCAATACTTTACGCAATTATGAAGAAGCGAAATCATTGCAAAATTCAGAGGAGGAGGAGATCATACTGCTGGCTGATGCGGAAATTGAGGCACTAAAACCAATAATTCAACGTTTAGAACAGGAGTTAAAGTATCTATTGTTACCAAGCGATCCCTGGGATAAGCGAAATGTCATCATGGAGATAAGGGCTGGTACAGGAGGTGATGAAGCGGGATTGTTTGCTGCTGATCTTTTCCGCATGTACAGCCGTTATGCAGAACGTCAAGGTTGGCATGTAGAAGTTCTCTCTTCAAATGAAACTGGAGTGGGTGGATTCAAAGAAATTGCATACCTTATCAAGGGCAGAGGGGCGTATTCTCGTTTGAAATTCGAATCGGGGGTTCATCGGGTTCAACGTGTCCCAGTAACTGAATCTCAAGGTCGTATTCATACATCCACTGCTACAGTTGCCGTTTTAGCTGAAGTTGATGATGTAGAAGTAAACATCCCTGATGGTGATGTCCGCATGGATGTATTCAAATCAGCTGGTGCAGGGGGCCAAAGTGTTCAGAAGAACGCAACCGCTGTACGGCTCACCCATATTCCAACCGGGATGGTTGTCCAATGCCAAGATGAACGTTCTCAGCTGCAAAATCGGCAGAGAGCGATGAGCATCTTAAAAGCAAGGCTATACGAAGTTGAAGAAGCAAAACAACGAGCAGAAATTGATCAGAATAGGCGAACCCAAGTCGGTAC
The DNA here is from genome assembly GCA_050049875.1 of Anaerolineales bacterium. GTDB lineage: Bacteria > Chloroflexota > Anaerolineae > Anaerolineales > UBA11858 > JASFVL01. The sequence goes on along the minus strand of JASFVL010000001.1, from coordinate 40,967 downwards.
TGGTGAAAGATCAGAGAAAATTCGCACTTACAATTTTCCACAATCGCGTGTCACTGATCATCGTATTAATCTATCATCATATAACTTACCAGCAGTTCTAGATGGTGAGCTCAATGAGTTTATCGACGAGTTAGCCACACGCGACGAAGCCGAGCGCCTAGCCGCAGCTGGGCTGGATGATGAAAAAGGTAATCCCGGAGATTCCCAAAAATATAATGAATTTGTGTATTAAGTCTATATTTAATCATCAAAAGTCACATAAGGTGCATCATCTCATCTCAGATATTGCTTGCCGACTTGATGGCGTAAGTGATTCTTCCTTATTAGACGCTCAGGTAATCTTAGCTCATGTTATGGGAAAAACCAGATCCTGGATCCTGGCTCATCCTGAAGAGTATCCTTCCAGTTACCAATTGACCGATCTAAAGATAGCTTTGGAGCAGCTCGAACGAGGGGTCCCCCTCCCGTATGTAATTGGACATTGGGAATTCTATGGTTTCGATTTTAAACTAACTCCTGATGTGCTCATACCACGACCGGAGACTGAGATATTAGTAGAAGAAGCATTAAATTGGCTCCAAAATCACTCTGATAAGCGGATAGCGATGGACGTGGGCACTGGATCGGGATGCATTGCTGTCACATTATTAAAAAAGATCCACAACTTGAGAGTGACCGCTACTGACATATCTGTTAAAGCACTCAAAGTTGCTCAGACCAATTCCAGGGAACATGGAGTGCATATGCGCAACAATTTCATCTGCACAAACCTTATCGGTTCGATATATAGAGATCAATCTATTGACTTGATATGTGCTAATTTGCCGTACATCCCTATCAACACATTATATTCATTAGATGTGTACAATAGAGAGCCATATATTGCACTCAGCGGCGGGCTCAATGGATTAGATAAAATCCAATCCTTGCTGGAAACTGCTCCATACGTTCTCTCTAAGAAGGGTTTGATACTGTTGGAGATCGATGCCGATCAAGGCGAATTGGTGATTAACATGGCGAAGGATGCATTTCCTGAAAGCAGGATACATCTCATACAAGACTTTTCGGGAAATGACCGCGTGGTTAAGATCGATAACAGTAATATTCCTCAGCGAATGACAGTATCAAAATAAGGACATTTTATGCAAACAGAAGTCCTGCCTGCTGATGATCCCTTTTCGTTACCTCACGCGGTTGACGTCCTCCAGAATGGGGGTCTTGTTGCTTTCCCAACTGACACCGTTTATGGTCTGGCAGCGATGGCGTTTAATGCTGAGTATATTGAGCAATTATATGTCGTGAAAGGACGAAACAGTTCTCGAGCAATCGCGGTTCTGATAAACTCCGCTGGAGAGCTGGATAAAGTCGCGGTAAACATCAATAAAAGTGTTTCAATATTAGCAAGAAGATTTTGGCCTGGTCCTTTGACCCTGATTGTGCCTCGTCATCCAAATGTTCCAGAAGTACTCTCGCCCCTTCTAACCGTAGGCGTGAGAGTACCTGATCATCCAGTCGCCTTAGCACTGTTAAATCGAACAGGTCCACTTGCAGTAACCTCTGCCAACCTGTCTGGAAAACAAAACACTACTTCTGCTAATGAAGTTTTGATACAGATGGGTGGGCGGATCCATCTTATATTGGATGGGGGAAAGACTCCAGGAGGAACTCCATCGACAGTTGTCGATTGCACCTCTCCTGATTTGAAAATACTCCGGTCTGGTCCGATCTCTGAGATCGAATTATCAAAGGTTTTCAACAAATAACCCGAGCTTTTGGATACCTTCTCACAATATTCTTGGCTGTGAGGCGGTTTTTCTAATCAATCTTTTATCCAGGTTTCATTCTTGCTTCATGATAACTTGTATACTGGTATATGCATTCAACTCCTCAACATAACCGCCCCTAAAGGATTTGATCCTCTAACGGGGCGGTTTTATCTTTCAATGCCGAATATTGAGTCCGATTTTTTAATGACAGGCAACCTTGGGTCTGAGGAATAAGGAGTAAGATAAAACATTCCCAACACATCATATAACTAGTAAGACATTGGATTTGTAAATTTAATTTGTAAGAATTGGAGATCAACAATGAGTGAATTGAGGCAGTTCCGGTTAGGTAAAGATCAGTTTTTTGGTACTCATCCTCAGAGTCCGCTTACAACTGAGCAAAAAATAGACTTTTCCGGCTTGGAATATTTCCCAGAGAATCCGGCCTTGCGTTTAGAAGTAGAAATTGATGAATTTGACGAGAAAGTAGAAAACCCTATCCAGACTTCTACGGGTGATGTACAAACCTACTTGCGTTACGGCAAATTCAATTTTGAGGCAGAAGGAGAAAAAGCTGAATTGACTCTGTTTGTCAATGAACATGGTTTCTTCTTACCATTTGTGGACTTATTGGCTGGGAAAGAAACCTACGGAGCGGGAAGATATCTTGAGCCAGAACCGCTGCCGAATGGAAAATTCCTTATAGATTTTAACCTCGCATATAATCCGTACTGCGCATATAACGAAGCTTGGTCGTGCCCACTGACTCCCTTCGAAAACCGTCTAAAAGTTCCAATCCGCGCTGGCGAAAAGATCTTCAACAAATAGGTGATATGCGCACAAGAAAGTGATTTTAAATCACAAAATGGGTTCCTTTCAAGGAACCCATTTTTTCGTTCCGAACCATTAAATATCTCAATCGGTTAGAAAGCTAAGCAACACTTACTCTCCTTCAAAGCCAGGACCGAGTAACGGGCACATGAAAAAATGATCGCCTTCATTCATTTCACCATCGCCATTGGCGTCAACCCACCAACGACCTCCTAAATAACCGGGGTCGCCAGGTCCATATTTTGTCGTTAAACCATTTGTGCCCATATATAGCTTCTGGAATTTTCCTTTGAAAGGTAGGGGGTCGGCTGTAACTATTGAGTCGTAAAACAAATCCTGACCTTTTACGTAGATAACAGGACCATCTCCACGTCCACCTTCGCCACCTCTTTTAGCAAATGCTACACTTGTAGTCGCCATCAAACTGACAACTAATAATGCAAATAAAACTAGTCTTTTCTTATTCATAATAATTTTCTCCTATTTGTAAAGATCTTTTATTACCAATCGCTTCCAAACTTCATTTATCAAGTAATTGACAATCCGAGAATGTAAAACCAACCTATGCCATCTGATCAGATATATATTTGAATACTATCAAACCTCCATTATTAAACATAATCCACAAATCATTGAATAGGGATACTTACATCTAGAATGTGATTAATCAATATGATAGATATCAGAGCTTACGAATCTATTAAGTGTGTATTACACAAATCTTAAATTTGGATTCAAAGTCCACCTTATGAACCCAAAATATTGGCGCATAATATCGGATTGTTCACTTCATCTCCCCCTATTTTCTTCAAACCCCCAAGTCTCACCATTTATTTATCTATAATTCATATAAAATTTATATAAATTTGTCAGAATGTAGCTTGCATTCTCCTCCTCATATGCAAACCGTGCTGCGGGTTAATTCTGGCCGCAGCATGGTTGTTTAAGATACGAGAGAATCACTATATCTTTTAGATCAATAATAGTTGTTTGAAAAAGTATTCTTTTGGATTTCTCAATCTATAGGGGTCAAGATGACAAAGGGGACATTAATCAAAACGGATATTGGATTTGTTAATCTAATACCCATGATTCGTCACTGAGAAATTGATGATTGTCATTCAATGATTTTAAATACCTCATCACCTTTTCGCACACGTCTAATAACCTTAAGGGCAACATCATCTCCGGGTCCAGCAGATTCAACCTTTTGATGATCAATCTCCATTGAAGAAATCTCCTGGATGAAGTCCGTCGTATAACCTAGGACATGAATTTTGTCACCCACCTCTAAGTCAGAAATCAGTTCTAAGACAGCTACCCCTATCTTATTAAAGTAGTGAGTAATCGTTGCTGCTTTTTCTTCCATCGCAAAACCTCCATATCGTACATATTCACTCTTAACTATCTATGCAAACTAAGATATTCAAATCTCACGCGAGTTCGGATAATGGCCACGTGGGAAGTGCATCCATCGCCAAGGATCCACGATCGCCAGCAATAAACCGATAATACCCAGCGCCTGCAATCATAGCTGCATTGTCGGTGCACAATTCTAGGGGCGGAAGATGAACTGGAACGTGAGATTTATCACGAAGAGTCAGCCTTAAATTTTTATTTGCAGATACTCCTCCAACGATTAATATTTCCTCAACTTGATATTCCTCAGCTGCTTTTAACGTCTTCTCAACCAGGACATCCACTACGGAAGCTTGAAAACTTGCTGCTAAATCAGAAGTAGGTAGGAATTTATCCCTTTCTTCTATGCGACGAATAGTGCGTAATACAGCAGTTTTTAACCCACTGAATGAAAAATTCCAACTTCCTTCTAGCCAAGCACGGGGAAATTGGTACCTATCCGGATTTCCATCTTTAGCAGATTGTTCGATTTCTGGACCACCAGGATAATCCAAACCCAACATTCGTGCTACCTTGTCAAATGCCTCTCCAGCAGCATCATCAAGAGTGCCTCCCAGGCGTTCATAAATGAGATGATCACGCATTAAGATCAACTCTGTATGACCACCTGAGACAATTAATGCCAATAACGGAAAGCGCGGTTCAGGGATCACATCTACTGAAGTCTGATCAATAATTTCATCAGTCTTATAAAGCCAGGCAGAATATAGATGTCCTTCTAGATGGTTAATCCCCAATAACGGCAAACGGCTCCCCAAAGCTAGACCTTTAGCTACATTTATTCCCACTACTAACGAACCAGGTAGCCCAGGACCCTGGGTAACAGCAATAGCGTCTACTTCCTTTAGATCCATATGAGCATCACGGAGAGCTTGCTCAATAATTGGTGTAATGGTTAGGATATGTTGGCGTGAAGCTACTTCTGGAAATACCCCTCCATATTTGGCATGCAGATCCGATTGGGACGCCACTATACTGGAGAGGATAAGGCGCCCATTCTCCACTACGGAAGCTGCAGTCTCGTCGCAAGATGTTTCTATCCCAAGGATCCTTTTGGGGGAATCTTCATCTATGAATGAAAGCTGTTGATCAGGAAAGAAACTAAATGATGTCTGCATACTTAGATCGATTCATCCACAAACTGATTTAAACACTTCGCATTGGGAGAATCAGGTCCAGAGGATATGATGATAGTATTTCCGGTTGCCCATCAGGGCGCATCCAGACCGTATCCTCCAAGCGGCAACCCATATCTTGACTTGGATAATATAATCCGGGTTCGATCGTTACGACTACACCTGGAGCTAGTATATCATCCTCATTAGCACCTTGACCGAACCAAGGGCGTTCATGAACGTGCAATCCGAGTCCATGACCAAGACTATGAACATAGCCTTCTTGAATTGTTGGATCTTCTCTCACAGTTTTGTGACCCAATTCCTCAAACAATTCACAAGTACGCTCCTGATAAGTTTGACATGGTGTATTGATTTTGAGTTCGGCCATTATCTTTTGATAAACAGCTAAAACATCCTCGTATAGCGCCACAACCTCATCAGGTGCATAACCTAAACACCAAGTCCGGGTGAAATCGTAGAAATAACCTCCACCAGACTCACTCGGAAAGATATCAAATACAATCGTTTTACCGATACGAATGACATCATTGGGATTACCTGCGCTATGTGGGATTCCAGCATCTCGACCAATCGCAAAGATTGTACCTTCTGGGTTATCTGCACCCCGCTCAGCCAACATGAGATCAATACGGTTTTTCACATCACCTACTGTCAATGGTGTTTCATCGGATTTCATCAACACATCATTCATTACCGGATGAGAGGTTAAAAAATCGACCAAATTGCTAACCACATCTGTCGTTAAATGACCCATCCGTCGAATTTTTTCAATCTCATCCTCAGCCTTGGTCGCCATTGCTTTCAGTATCAAAGAATCTTGACCCTCACCGATGATTTTGAGATCAGGCAACATATCTTGCAAGGTAGAAAAAACCCCATATGATTTGCCTGCATCCACCATTCCATAGATAGCCATACGACCTTGAGTGATCTCCAACTCGGAAAGCATTTTTGTGTAACGCATAGCGAGTGCTTTTACGTGATCTCCATCGCACTCCTCGAGTAATTCTTTGAGTCTATATTCAGCAAGGTTTTTAGTACGAATATCTGTTCGTGCAGCCTCTTCACGCTCCATAGGGTTGTGAAATAAAATGGGAGGTTTTCCGCGCTTCTTAATCAAATCGGCATTTGTTACATGGACTTTTCCCGTGAAATAGTACATCGCCGGATTATGCTGAACCGGACCTGTTATTAGTATAGCATCTAAGTTGCGATCTTCCATGAGTCTATCGATGTCTGATCTCATCCACTATCTCCAGGTGAAAAATTTGAGCTAATATGCATTAATGTTATTCAATTTTTTATATTGTCCTACAGAAATATCCTTATGAATAATCTTCTTGGTGCACGGTCGACGACCCTGAAGGTCCCGCGTCAACCACACTAACATCATACAACCAAACATAAATAAATGAGAACAGGTTCAATACTGTTGTGTTTTTATGTCCTAACCCCATAAACTATTTGAATTACTTGGCTACGAGACAATTTCTCTCCACCTCGTTCCAAAACGTCCAGTGTAGCATCCGCTAGGAGCAAGGGGATCTCAACAAAATATTTATATGCTAAATGAGGCATGCTATTCGAGCCTATTTTCGCTAAAGTCAAGTAGGAGCGAGCATACTCCAGCATTTCTTCCATTCCCCAACCGGTTGGAAATAGATCTACATTGCGCTTAAGATCTTCATTTCGGTTTCGAAGGATATTTACTGCTTGTAATCCACGACCAAATTGGATCGCAGACATCCTGTCTATCTGCCCGCCATCGAACCAAGCCCAGATATCGCACATCAATAAACCTACCGCACCTGCTACACTATAGGTGTATCCATCCAAATCTGCTCTTGTATGGATATACCAATTTCGGTCAACCCATTGAGCCATACGATCAGCCATTGCTGCTGTTGAATCCCATATACGCGGAGAAATTGTCTTTGGTGCATGCCCTACCCACTCACCTAGACGCAATGTCACCTCTGGTAAGAGGTTTTTATAGTTATGGAAAATGGCCTCGATTTCCTTTAACAATGCGTCACTCATAGATGTTTGTGCTTGCAAAATCAGGCTTAATTTCCGAAGCAAGTTGACTTTGCCACCATTATCGATGTTGGGATGGTCCTCAATTTCGTCTATTGCCCGCATACATAGGTAAGCTGCCGCTACGGTCTCCTGTAAACTGATGGGTAGCCGTGATACAGGAATGAAAAAAGTTCGGCTAGTATCTTCTAGAACCTCTAAAACATTTGAATGTGATTCCATCCTCTTTCCTTTGACCACCTCTTATTGGCATTCAATTCATCTGAGTACTACCCGTGTCTCTGGACGACCTTTCAATCTCCACTATGGGTTGTTTGTCTGATGATTTCTATCAAAACATTATCTTGCTCTGGGAGAACGGTGCGAGGATCGAACACCACGCGTTCTTCTTTAATTCGAGCAATCACGGGGGGAGTACTATTTCGTAATCGAGAGAGGAATCGGTCTGGATGAGATACCTTTAATGAATATAAAAATGATGGTTGGCACTCTCCAGGCAAACTTCCTCCTCCTACCGTTGACTCTCCAGTAACGACATCCCCTTCACCAATCAGATCCATCCATTTATTGGCTCGTTCATGCAACTTATCAACATTGGCTGATATCATCCGCCAAATGGGAATCTCTCTCACAGCTTCTCCTTTTAAGTAATGCAACAATGTTGCTCCCAGGGCTGCGAGACAGAGTTTGTCTGCACGAACTGCCCGTGCTAAGGGATGTTTTTTTAACATTAAGATTAAATCAGCTCTTCCGACAATAATCCCAGCTTGTGGTCCACCCAGCAATTTGTCTCCCGAGAAGGAAACCAGATCTGCACCAGCATTTAAAGAATCTTGTACCATCGGTTCACGAGCCAATCCAAACCGGGAAGTATCCAATAAAGAACCCGAACCTAAATCATCCAAGACAGGAACACCGTTATTATGTGCTATGGATGTAATTTCCTCTAATTTCGGTTCTTTTGTGAATCCGACAATCTGGAAATTGGATCGATGGGCTCGCATCACAAGATATATGGGTTGCTCATGGAGAGCTTTCTCATAATCACGAAGGTGGACGCGATTTGTTGTCCCGATTTCTACTAATTTTGCGCCAGATTGTTTCATCACATCCGGTATTCGGAATCCCCCCCCAATTTCTATTAATTGGGAACGAGAGATTAGCACCCGCCGCCGTCGGGCTAACCTTGATAAAGTTAACAAAACAGCTGACGCATTATTGTTAACTACAAGTGCATCCTCAGCACCAGTTATTTGAGTTAATAATGACACAACATGGGACAATCGTGACCCACGACTTCCTAATGTCAAATCATATTCCAAATTAGAATAACCATTAGATACTTCATGAATTGCCTGCAAAGAACTGATGCTTAGAGGCGCTCTACCCAAATTAGTGTGCACAATAACCCCCGTGGCATTAATTACAGGCTGCAATGATAGCCTTGTCCAAATCTTTAGCATCGACTCTATCCGTAAAATTATATCTTCCTGATCTGGTATGCAATGAGTCTTCTTAAATTCGGAACGAACCTTATCGAGGGTTAATCGCACGGCATCTAAGGTTATTCTTCTACCATAATCAACGATCAATTTACTCACTAATGGAGATTGTGATAATTTATCTACTGAGGGCAAGGAGCGAAGCTCAGACATCGAGGGCACCTTGTTTGGTTTGGGATGTTTAACCACGACGATAAACGATATTTCACTAATTGGGTTCCCAGCGACTCTTTTCTCGAAGCCGAAGAAGCCACTCTATTAAAAAAAAGCCAATTGCCAACAAAAAAGCCAGTGCTGGGGTAAGGGCTCGACCTAATTGAAGCCACGCTAGTGTTGGAACATAAATTCCAAACCAAAGAGCTTGTCGAAGGATTGTCATTCGTGTGGCAGGAGGTTGACTCGGAAATCGACGATTTAGAAAAGCCATCACAGGTAAAACTGTCCCGGTTAAAGCCAGAACTCCAAAGAAGAAGAAAAGCCAACGCGGTCCAAGCGTTGGTAAGGTGTTAATTAATAGAAGAAATAGTCCACCCCAGCCAATTACACAAAGGATAATCGCCGTCGGTAAAAAATAGATAACAGCAGGATGATATTGCTTGTTCATTGATTCGGTAATCCGATTAATGGAGAGATCTTCCAACTTGACTTCACAAGATTCTAACACACGAATATCTCAAAAGCCTCCCATAGAAGAGGGAAAAATGGGGGATTTAGAGAACCATTTTTAAAACATAAGGGCACCTATTATGTGGTTTCCTTAATAGATGCCCTATATTCTATTTTTTCTTCATTGGATATCAAAAATCGCTAATGAGAGTGTCGGTCGGACTTAATGATATCCATGAAATAGAGATTTACGCTTCTCTAAATTCTCCTTCCACAACTTCCCCCTCATCCTCTGAGCCACCATCGGATGGCCCCCTACCGTTCCCATCTGTTGGTCCTTCAGCGGAAGGGGCAGATGTCTGTTGTTGGGCATACAATTGCTGACTGATCGCATGAAAAGCATTTTGAATTTCTTCACTCAACTGTTTTATACGGTTGATATCATCACTCTCTTTAGCTTTCCGAAGTTCATCAAGTTTGTTCTCAATATTCTGACGTTCACCATCAGGTACCTTGTCGCCCAACTCCATAATCGTTTTCTCAGTTTGGTAAATTAGACTATCAGCAGTATTTCGAGCCTCGATAAGTTCGCGCAAACGGCGATCATCAGCCTCGTGCTCTCGAGCCTCTTTGACCATGTTATCGATCTCATTTTCGCTGAGATTGGTTGTTGCTGTGATGGTGACATTTTGTTGTTTACCTGTAGCTTTATCCTGCGCGGTTACATTTATAATTCCATTGGCATCAATGTCAAAAGTAACTTCAATCTGAGGCACCCCTCGAGGCGCAGGAGGGATCCCCTCTAAGCGGAATCTTCCAAGACTCATATTGTCCTTAGCCATCGGACGTTCACCTTGAAGGACATGAACATCCACGGCCGTTTGGTTGTCCTCAGCAGTTGAAAATACTTCTGTTTTCTTAACCGGGATAGTGGTGTTGCGCTCAATCAATGTCGTCATAACCCCACCCAATGTCTCGATTCCGAGAGAGAGTGGTGTAACATCCAAGAGAAGCACATCTTTAACCTCACCACCTAAAACTCCAGCTTGTATAGCAGCACCAATGGAAACAACCTCATCAGGATTTACTCCTTTGTGAGGTTCCTTGTTTGTTAAGGAACGTACCAAATCTTGGACCATTGGCATGCGTGTGGCTCCACCCACCAGCACCACTTCGTCAATATCTTTAGGATCCATATTGGCATCTTCTAAAGCAGCAGTAAAGGGTTGACGTAAACGCTCCACTAGATCTTCTGTAAGTTGTTCAAACTTAGCACGTATTAATTTCACTTGTAGATGTTTCGGACCAGAAGCGTCTGCAGTAATGTAAGGAAGATTAATCTCCGTCTCCATTACACTTGAAAGTTCAATCTTTGATTTCTCAGCAGCCTCACGCAAACGTTGTAATGCTTGACGATCCTCACGAATATCGATGCCTTGCTCGCGTTTGAATTCATCTGCTACATAGTCAACAATTCTCTCATCCCAATCGTCTCCCCCTAAATGGGTATCACCATTCGTGGCTTTTACCTCGATGACACCTTCGCCGACTTCGAGGATGCTGACATCAAAAGTACCACCACCAAGATCGAATACTAGGATCGTCTCATCTGTTTTCTTATCTAACCCATATGCCAAGGCCGCAGCAGTGGGCTCATTGATAATCCTCAGAACTTCAAGACCAGCGATACGTCCAGCATCCTTGGTCGCCTGCCGTTGGCTATCATTAAAATATGCTGGAACAGTAATCACTGCTTGGCTAACTTTCTCCCCTAAGTATGCCTCAGCATCTGCTCGCAATTTTGATAAAACCATGGCAGATATCTCTTGTGGGCTGTATTCCTTTCCTGTTAGCGGGACCTTAACACGTGCGTCTTGCGCGGGTCCACTGACAACCTGGAAAGGAACCATCTTCCGTTCCGTCTCTACCTCATCGTAGCGGCGACCCATAAACCTTTTTATAGAATATATGGTGTTTTCAGCATTTACTATGGCTTGGCGTTTCGCTGTCTGCCCAACCAATCTCTCACCATTTTTATTGAAAGCAACGACCGATGGGCACAAACGTGAACCCTCAGCAGTAGGAATTACTGTCGGGTCACCACCTTCCATAACCCCCACTACACTATTCGTGGTTCCCAAATCTATACCAATAATCTTAGGCATAATGGTCTCCTTATTAAGTAATTAAGCAAGCTGAATAGAACCTCAAAAAATCTATTTCTTGCAATCTTAAGAAATTTATAGGATTAGCTTTACAAAAGGATATCCGATCTTCGCAAGAATAGCGTTAACATCCTATATGAGGGTTATTAAAATCCAGACTCATCAGGGATAGAAAAACAATACGAGAGACTTCTGGTAAAAACGAAAAACTGATGTTCTTCCACAGATAGTAATGTTGATAAGCATTGAAAAGGTTGAAAAAATATTCCAGAATTTATGATTCTCGAAGACAAGATTCACAATTATGCTTAATGCAGTGAGGTAATGTTGAAATCATTTGAGGAGAATTTTTTAAGATTTCTCCCCCCACTCCTGGGATAATGAACCTATTAGGAGCATTAACCCCCCATATATTGGGGGGTGATTTTAGAGTATCCCTGTTTATGGGGATGCTATGATCACTTTGCAAACACTAATATTGTTCACCAAACGCGCGTTAGTTATTAACACAAACCTCCCTTAAAGTATTGAGATTTTTTAGGGTTCCGTAGGGTAATCGTATTGCAATGATTGGTACTCATCTGTTAGAATGCTTCTTGTTGCGACCATATATTTTTGGGGCGGCGACAGATTACAAACATATCAGATCGGCTTAAGGTGTAGCTTCAAACAACATCTTACGCCATCTTTTTTTACGAACAGAGATCTACAATCTCACCACTTGTGTGGTGTATTTCTTACAATGGTCAACCAATGTGGGAGTGTAGCTATCCCTTAGAGGAACCTGCTACAATTTTAATTTTGCGGTAATTTGGGTGTGAGGAGGAGCATTACTATGAAAGCCAATCAAGCATGGCAAGCTGCCTTAGGTCAACTAGAAATGGAAATGCCCAAAGCAGCCTACGACACCTGGGTACAGGATGCCGAACTAATCTCCTACGAAGACGGAACATTCATTCTTGGTGTCAAAAATGCATATGCCAGGGATTGGCTTGAAAGTCGATTATCTAGTACGATCATACGATTGTTAACCGGTATCATGAATAGGACTGTTGAAGCAAGGTTTGTTGTGTGGAATAATGAATCCAAGACCCCAGCACCACAAGATATTGCGCCGCGAAAGCCCGAAACTGTTATCGAAAAAAAATCAAACCCCACTTTAAATAACCGCTACAGCTTTGATACATTCGTGGTTGGAGCTAGCAACCGCCTAGCACATGCAGCTTCATTAGCTGTCGCGGAAAAACCCGCTATGGCTTATAATCCACTCTTCCTCTATGGGGGTGTAGGATTAGGAAAAACCCACCTGTTACACGCGATAGGAAATCAATCCATGACCAATGGCTTGAGTGTTTTATATGTCTCTTCAGAAGAATTTACTAATGACTTAATCAACGCTATTCGTGCCCACACTACTCAAGCTTTTAGAGACAAGTATCGTAGAATAGATGTCTTGTTAATCGATGATATTCAATTCATCGCTGGCAAAGAATCCACTCAAGAGGAGTTCTTCCACACGTTCAATACGCTACACGGTCAAAACAAACAAATTGTTATGACTTCTGATCGTCCCCCGAAGGCTATGGTGACTTTGGAGGAGCGTTTGCGCTCTCGTTTTGAATGGGGATTAACTGCTGATATCCAACCACCAGATTTTGAAACCCGAGTTGCAATCTTGCGTTTTAAAAGTGATCGAGCAGGTTACAAAATCCCTAACGATATCATTGAAATAATCGCTCGTCGTTTCCAATCTAACATTCGGGAATTAGAAGGAGCATTGAATCGAATTGTTGCACATGCTGATTTGAGAGGCTTACCAATCACTATTGAACTCGTTGAATCCGCTCTAGCTGATCTACTCCCAAGAGAGAAAGAAATTAAACCCGATGAAGTAATACAAACCGTCGCAGACACGTTCAATATTCCCATTGATCGCATCCTAGGCCGAGATCGAACCAAAGATGTTGCCTTGCCTCGACAAATTGCTATGTATCTCCTTCGTGAAGAAGCGAATATATCCCTACCACAAATTGGGGAAAGCTTAGGCGGTCGCGATCATACAACGATTATGTACGGCTGTGACAAAATCGCCGATCTTCTTGAAAGAGACGACAAATTACGGCGCCAATTAATAGATATACGGGAGCAATTATACGGTCAGGTCGTCTTGTCTGCGTATTAGCAATCCGCATTCAATAATCCCCCCACCTCCCCGACTACGTAACTTCTGATTAATTAAGAAAAACGTTCTCGCAAATTTCGCCAAAGATCGCGGGATTGATTGTAGAACCATCTCCAAAATCTGAAGACCAATTTACGCCATCTCGTCCAAGGGAATTCAACAGCTTGCTGATCTTCTTCTAGATCAGGCCAAGGATCGAGATCGAACATCTTGCGGATGGTGTATTGGCCAAGCAAATTCAAGGTCGCCAAGGCGGGAGCAGCCAAAACCAAACCAACTAAACCGAGTAAATTTGCTGCTACGATAGCTGATACAAGTACACCCGCTGGATGTACACCTAAGGCTTGACCAAGAAATCGGGGGGTTACTAAATTATCAAAGATTTGGTCAACAACAAAAGAAACTCCGACGACCAATAACATATATTGCCATGGTTCTAAACCAAAATAATTTGATTTCTGGAAAAATGAAACCAGTGCAATAACTATTACTACTGTCAGTGGACCGATATAGGGCACGAATCGAGAAAAACCTGCGAGGATGGCGATGCCAATTGCATATCGCACACCTAAAATCGTCATCATTAAAGTATAGAGCACAACTAATAAAACGAAAATGACTAATTGCCCACGCAAAAAAGCGTTCCAGATGGAGCCTAATTTGCGCCCCAGTCGTCGAATATCAGCAGAATATCCCGGGAGTTCAATCGAAACTAACCTATCTGGTACTTGCCCCGCATCAGCAAGCAAGAAATACGAAACAACAATAACGAATAGTCCCCAGCCTAATGTGGCTGCTGTGCCAGTTGCTAGAGTGCTTACTAATCCACCTGCTCTCCCAAGTAAAGGTTGTACAGCAGAGAGGAGTTCTTGAATAACTGACTCTATGTTTGTGGGGTCAAAATATCGTGATAAATCAATAGTAAATGGGCCCAAGCTGAATATCTGGTTTGAAAAATTCTCAACTTGGTCGGGCAAACTGGTCACGAATCTCTCAACTACCCCTACCAAACTCTCCAACTGTTGAGCTACCGCCAAACCAGCTATTGTAAACAAAACCCCTAAAATTACCACCAACACCAAATAGATCAGATTGACCGACATTCGCCAAGACAAATTAGTCGCCTTCCTGAAACGAGCAGCGAGAGGATGGAGTAGATAAGTCAGGATAAACGCTAGAATTAGAGGACCAATAATGGTGCGAAAACGAACAAGAAGTGCCCCTACAATAGCTACAAACGTCAAACCAACTACCAATTTGGTAGTTGACTCCCATTTGGGTGATGGAACGTCGGTTTGACGGTCTTCAACCATACTAGTTTAGAATGAAGGACATAATCACTAAAATAACCAAAAAACTTCCTGCTAATAGACCAATTTGTCTTAAATCACGTAAGACATAGGTGTAATCAGGGTCAAAGTTAGATGGATCATAACGTTGAGAACTTTTAATGGCCCTCCTTCGGCCACCTTTTCTGGTCGAACTCCTGCGTCTTCTACTCATTTCTTAACTCCCAAACAAATTTTAGATATTCAATAGTAAAGTCTGTACGTGATAATTCATTACAGAATAATCACTAATTGCCGCTTTGTAGCACTCCGCGTACCACAATTCGTTTATTGTCCACCAAATATGGATAACATGAAATCAACGTAATCTCAGGATCATCAGTTTGATCCATAACGTCAACTCTGGTGGGTTCAACAACCATAGATTCAACCACAACGTAATTATAAACTTGTTGAGAACTATGTAAAGCAATTAAGTCGCCTGGATTAAGTAAATCCAAATCCCGAAAGATCTCACCAAATATATCATTGTGTGCTGATAGGACTACATTTCCATCTTGACCTGGGTTTGATGTGCCTATATGTTGTCCTACTCCTTTCTTTAATTGTTCCCAACCATCACCTTGGACTACCGGGGCATCGACATCTATTGCTGGAATTTGTACACGAGAAGCTTGATTAGGACCCTGAGTAGGAATAGGGATTTGAGCAAGAGACTGAACTAAAGGTCGGAGATGTTCTGGAATTTCCGCCTCATTTGGTTGTGCGCCTCCAGGCGAATTGGGTGGTGTGTGTCCTGAAGGCAAAACCACCGCAACAATAAGCGGTGTAGGCGTCAAGGTTGGCTGTTCAAGGGCATCAGCGACCTCTTGATTTAATTCACGAATAACTTCTAATCCATTAAATATAACTAATACCAACCCGACAACTGCTAATATTTCAACAAGAAATAAAAACCCGTCGAGAATTCGGCGAACACCCGATTTTGACGAAACACCTTCTGGCTCATCAGGTGACTCAGTTCGCAGATCATCAATTCTAGGACTATCAAATTCAGAAGTTAACGATATCGCGCGACCAGTCTTACGGAAACGCTCTAATCGCTCTTGACGGTCTGCACGCCGTTTCTCCACAATCAGACGGCGCAGTTCTTCGACAGATAAATCTTCGAGAGATTTTTTTCTGGGCACTAAGGCTGATTCCTATCTCGATACTTAGGAATTTTTAGGAAGACATCAACTTGCGGATATCTTCGCGTTTATCTTCCGCATCCTCTTGGGATGGTCGTTCGCGGACATTTCTGATTGATCCCTTGGAAACACCAACTGTACCATCGGGCAAAGTTGTTCCCATGATAAATGTCTCAGACACATTTGCCCCACTAAGTTCGGCTTGTCGCAAATTCGCGCCATAGAGGTTTGCGCGCTTAAGATTGGCATCAGATAGGTTAGCACGGTGAAGATTAGCACCTTCAAGTTTCGCACCTAGCAAATTTGCCCGAGTCAGATTCGTGCTATACAGATTGGCACGAGTTAAGTTGGCACCACCCATATTTGCATTGACCAAAATTGCCCCCTCTAAATTCGCTCCTGTTAGATCGGCACGGGTCAGAGTCGCCCCTGTTAAATTTGCTCCTTCCAGTTCAGCACCAGTTAAATCAGCGCTTGCCATGTTTAATCCACTCAAGTCAAATCCTGCCAACCAGAGCTTACCAGGGCGATTGATGAGATCAGCGATCTGCCATTTGGTTAATTCTGCCATGTTAATAACCTTTTCACAAAAAGAAAGCCCTATGAATATGTTATCTGCGATTATAACGCAAAAGATCCAGCCATGCGATACCCCATTAGTCTCATTCAGCCTTTGCCTCGAACAATTCCTCTATAGTCCTACTCAATTTTTCGGCCAGATCAGCCCGATCAAAGCGAGATTCAACTAATTCTCGGCCTTTATTTCCCATTTCTATCCTCAATTCAGGATCACTATAAACCTTGTGAATTGCTTCGGCTAAAGTTGCTGGCTCTCCCGGTGGCACATAGTAGCCCGCTTTTGCAGACTCAACCACCTCTCGGATAACTCCATCAATAGCCAGAATAACAGGCCTCCCCGCGGCCATATAATCAAATACTTTATTCGGATATACTGTTTTGTATAGCTCGATTGGTTTTAGAATTGCTACACAAACATCAGAGGAGGCAAGGGCTTCTGGTATCATCGTCTTGGAGATGGGGGGTAGAAAACGAACATTATCCAAATTCATAAGGTTGGCTTTTTTCTGTAACGCTTTTTTATCCTTTCCAGCCCCTAATAACACCACAACAATCGCAGAGTATTGTTTCAAATGATTAGCTGCATCCAAGAGGACTGTTAAATCATTAGACATACCATGAGCGCCGGCATAAAGTACTACAAATTTGTCCTCTAATCCGTGAGAGCGCCGAAATTGTACCCCTCTAGATGTGGGATTAAACATTCGCGGATCGGCCCCATTCGGAATCAATATCACCTCCCCTGCTGCTCGTTCTTTTACATGGTTGATAAAACCCGGAGAATTGACAATAATCCTATCTGCTCGACGATAAAGAAACCTTTCAAGCCATTCTGACGCTCGGATTAAAAAAATATTATTGAGAACACCTACCGCTACAGCGAAGGCAGGCCAAAGATCTCGGACTTCAAATAAAAAGGGTACTTTCTTTAAGCGTGCCAATGCCCAGGCAGTTATACCCTGGAATATAGGAGGCGAGGTACCCCATACCAAATCTACATTGCGCACCTTCAACCCATGGTAAAAAGATGACAACATAAAACTAAAAAAGCTAATTAACCGATGAAGGAAACTCCGATGTAATGCTGAATAAGTATAGGAACGGATAATATTAATATTATCAAGATGATCGGTTCCCTTTTGGTTGCCAAGATTTGAATTTGTAGTAAAAGTTGAGGATGTTCGTGAAGCATCCCCGGTTAGATAACTTACCGGACTCGCGATGATTGTTAAAGTATGTCCATGGGCACTTAAATAATGAGCAAATTCATGATGCCGCGTGCCACCCGGCTCGTCTAATGCAGCAAATGCTTGGTGAATGAGCACGATATGCATAAAATATATTCTTAATCAATCTTCAATTCTTTTTCTTCGGAAAAATAAATTCACTTACTATGGTAAAAGGGACCCTAGTTTTTGCATGAAAAGCAATTGAGAGGGCAGGAATTTTAATGCCATAAGTGGGGGATATCCAACCTAACGTTCGCATATCGTCCTCAGCGGTGCCATATTCTAATATTCCAGCTCGACAGATTTGCAGATTTGTGCTAATGGGAGGCATTTGATCGCCATCGATTGAGATTAGGATTCCGATCCTGCCGAAAGGCGACTCTAGCTGTAAACAACACCCTTTTGCATTTTTGTCTTCTACTTGCCAATGCCAATTGGGCAGTAGCCAATGTAGTCGTATCTGATAAGGATCCTTTTGCCATGGTTTTGACCTGGCATGTGGAAGAAGCTCATCCTTTATCACCCAATTCATATCTCGGTCATATATTACTGTCCGCTGGTGTCTCACTCCTAAAACATGATAACCATCATGAGCTCCCGTAATACTCACCAAATTTCCATCATCTGAATACTTGGCTGACACAATTTCAGCTTGTGCCCAATCCAGCCATAGAAAACGTCCAGCATGGGTCATTTGGTCTTGATGGTTAATTGTTACGGTATTGTGCATTTTGGTATGGACAAGTGAATTGTTCCATGGTGTTGGCCCATTATATAAATATGTTCCTGGATCAATAGCAATATTTATGCCTCGCCACCAAAGATCCAAATGTAATTGATCTGCATGACCCGGTCTTGAATCAAATTGAGCAGCTCGAAAATAAGCCCACGATTCACCTGATGAAAGCCGGATAGGACGAGAGATTGATTCTTTGCCCATAGCAGGAACAGGATGAATACCGAGATAATTATTTACCTCTAATTTTTTATCAACGACCAGGATTTCGTCTGCTCCTGGCTGTGTTATGCCTTTGTCACAACCTTCCAACCACAAAACCATTTCATCCCATGGTCCCTTCTCAAATATACGTTTTCCAAGGAACCTGTAAGCAGCTGCCTGAATAACTGGGCGATAGTCATGAAATGGACAAACAGTTAATGGCAGAACATTCGCTCCATCGTTTGGGCCCAGATTCGGCACTTTTCCCGTTGAATCATCAACAAGTTTTAGTAGCCACTCCGTAGCGAGGCGGATTTTTTGTTCTAGAGTTCTTGAGAAACTATCACCATATATAATCAATCTGGTGTCCCAAAAGTCGTTATGAAAGATTGAACGCTTTTTAATTGTCTTAGAATATCCCGTAGCTGAAGTATTGATCGCCAGCACCCATAAGACCACTTGCAACATCAACCTATGGTAATTCGTGCTATTTTGGACATAGCTACCATCATTTGCTATCTGATTTTCCAAACAGGTTACAAACCACTTCCAGCCCAACTTCTCCCAGCGACTCGCCTCTGGATGGTTGGGTAAAACCAAAGCTGCAGATATTAATCCGGCCGCCTCTACCAACAGATGATTATTATTCTGGGCACGCGCGTATAACAATGTTGGAGCAATGCGCACAGCGTGTTCAGCGATCGCTTCAGTCAATCGTGATAATCTTTGCTCTGAGACACCATTTGAAGCTATTAATATTTGTCCAATAAAAACAAAGGCGATCAAACGCAAGGCAACCTCCTGGCTCGAGATCCAATTGGGTCCCATGTTAGAAGGGTTAGAATCGGAAAATGAGTCAAAATATTTCCAGAATGCCTCTGAATAACGCTCATCTCCACTTAAATATATGGCACGCCCAAGAATAAACGCCCATCCAAAACGAGCAGGTTCCCAGATGAATTTAATATCCGGAATCGAAAGATGGGAAAGAGGAAGTTCTACAGTGCCTTTTTCATATTCAGTCCAGTGATACAATTCATTTGGAACACTTAAAACCAAGGGTGAAGGTTCCGACCCAAATAATCGTGCTTTTCCGGTAACAATTTCATTTGCTTCATTCATCAAGTCTTGACGACCACTTTCGCCAAGGGCAATATCCAAAGAGTCGTGTTTGGGTAGAGTCAACAATTGATTAAATTGATAGTGTTGATCAGATACGCCTTTCTTGTTTTGATTACCTTTGGTTAACAAACGATAATAACCAATCCGTAAACCAGCTTGGTAAAGGAGATAAAGCAAAACCTGTTTAGTATTAAGTTGAAGGAATGCCTTGAGGTATTTATTTATTCTAGTCACAATTTTTTATATCGGAAGACCGATCCACCGCTTTTTTATCCTGTCTGTTTTGTTGATTGTAATTCAATCTTACTGTAAATTATGGGTTTTCACCCCCAATTTAGAGTAACATCGTAGCATAATCATCTTGAGTTAACAGGACAACTAAGTGGACCTTAGTATCCTTTCCGTTTCATTTTACCAATTGAAAATTCTATCATCGACTATCCGTTTGGGGATGTCTTTAAAAATAATCGAAGTGAATATCAATGAAAAAACTGCGTGAAATCTATCAAGAAATTGAGATTATCACTCAAGAAAGATCCAGTCTGATTGACACAGTCCTTCCCCCCCTCATTTTTGTAAGCATTAATGCATTGGTAAATTTAAATTACGCGATATGGAGTTCACTCGTGTTTATTGTTGCCTTCACAATCATCCGTCTCCTTCGTGGGGAGTCTCTCCTATATGCTTTGGGAGGATTGGGGGTGGTCATAGCGGCTATCCTAGCTGCAAATTGGTTAGGGAGAGCAGAGGGATATTTTATACCTGGTATTCTCGAAGGAGTCACCTTCACTCTTGCTTGCTTTATAAGTATCATTTTTAAAAAACCACTTATTAGTTGGATAAGCCACTTTGGTCGCAATTGGCCCCGAGATTGGTATTGGCACCCTAAAGTTAGACCTGCATATTCGGGGGTAACATTAATTTGGATGTCTTTTTTCTTTTTACGTTCATTCGTTCGCATAAACCTCTTTCAAGATGGTAACATCTGGTTATTGGGGATATTTACCGTAATAACTGGGTTCCCGGCGACGATTGCTTTACTCGTGATTAGTTATTTATATGGATCGTGGAGATTACAGAATCTTGGGGGTCCAAGTGTACAAGAATATAAAGAAGGAAAAGATCCCCCTTGGGAAAGCCAACTTCGAGGATTTTAATTAACTACCATCATCCATCATATCTTCCTATCTGTTAAAAGTAATGCCCAACAAAACTCACCGCATTCTATCAAAAGATTATCTAGCTCAAACGGATATCGACTGGTTGTCCTTTGTTTAGGGAATTCATTGCAGAAAAAGATGCTTTGGTAACACCAATTATTTGGTTATTAGGTATCGGTGGAGGTCCCCCTTGCTGAATTGATCTTATATATGCCTCCCATAACCCTTGGTGACCTTTATCTTGGCGGAAGCGAGTACGTTCAACCGTACGGCGACCATCTTTTACCATTGTCAGGACGCGGTAATCTTCAAGTATGGCAATCTGTCCCCCCGTAAATACTTCTATACGTTCTTTATGGAAATTCTTATCTCCATTGGCTAAATATGTTACGGTGCCTAAAGATCCACCAGGAAATTTAAAAGTCAGGTGAACGTTATCCTTCCTATAGCGACCTTGATCAGGAAGGGCAGATGTCAAAACATTGTTCGGCATTTCACCTACTAAAAACACTAAAAAATCAATGAAATGACATGCCTCCCCGATAATTCTTCCACCCCCCTGTTGAGGATCGTGCAACCAGTGATCCGGTGGAAGATATCCAGCGTTGATTCGATAGCTTATATAGAGAGGCTCGGGTGCTTTGCGAACAAATTCCAACATTCGCCGAGCTAGTGGGGAAAAACGGCGGTTAAATCCAACTGTGATCAATAAATCGTTATCAATAACCTGTTGCCATTCATTAATAATCATTTCTAACCCATCTTTGGTGATAGCCAATGGTTTTTCACAAAATACGTGTTTACCCTTTCTTATCGCTTCGGTCAATTGTTCCGCATGCAAATTGTGACGCGTGAGGATAGCAATGGTATTTATGGAAGGATCTTCCAGTACCTTGTTTATGTCGCTTGTGGCATACTGAAATCCAAACTTGCTTGCAGCGTGGTGCGCGCTGACTCCAGATGGTGTAGCAACCCCAATCAATTTTACATCCTTAAGCTTTTTAAGTATGGGTAATAATATTGCAGTAGCGAAGTTCCCAGCCCCCAATACCCCCATACGTACAATAGATGTATGTTGCGTTGGATGAGCATCTATATCAATGTGTTGAATACTGGTGTCAAAGTCAGTCGTTTCAGTCTCTTTTGGATAATTTAACATAACCCCGAGGTAAGGTTCCTTGTTCTTCTCGCTTATAAGTCGATAAGCTTCTAAAGCACGATCAACTGGAAAACGATGGGATATAAGTGGTTTAACATCCAACCGACCACTGGACAATAAGTCAACAAAAGCTTCTAAATTACGCCCCTCCGTCCAGCGAACATATCCCAACGGATAATCATGACCAGCTTCCTCATAATCGGAGTCATAACGCCCTGGACCATATGATCTAGAGTTAATTAATGACAGTTCTTTATCAAAATATTGTTTTCGTGGGATTTTCAACCCTACGGCACCGATTGCGACGATCTTAGCTCGATCTCTAGCGATAATCCCTGCCAATTCTACAGGGTCACTGGATGGAGTATCTGCGCATATCAACACTGCATCGACACCGCGACCGCGAGAAAAACTTTGTGCAGCCTGTTCGGCTTCATCCCGTGTAACAAACTGACCATCAAAAATCTGTGCTAACTGCACGCGCTTGGGGTTGAGATCAATCCCAATTACATGACAGCCGGAGGCAAGAGCAATTCCGGTTGTCAACATGCCTAATAAACCCAATCCGATAACAGCAATGCGCTCGCCAATTTGACACTCTGATAAACGGAATCCATGTAGAGCGATTGCCCCGACAGTAGTAAAAGCGGCTGACTCAAATTCCACATTATCTGGAAGAGCAGTTATCAAATTTTGGGGCACAAGGACGAACTCAGCATGGACAGCGTACCCTCCACCGGCACACGCAACCCGCTGACCAACATGAAACCCCTCTAGATTCTCTCCCAACTCAATAATAGTTCCCGCGGATGAGTAACCTAGAGGAATTGCCTGATCTAATCGATTAATAGCAGCTTCAGTGGCAGTTAATAACCCTTCTCTGCGAGCTTTATCTAATAATTGTTTAACCAGATCTGGTCGGGAACGGGCTTTACTCAAAAGTGATTTTTCAGCGAATTCAATCAACATTCTCTCAGTGCCCACGGAGACCAGGGAAGCACATGTACGGATTAAAGCATTACCTGGTTTTGGTTTAGGAATTGGAACATCTGCGATTATCGTTTTCCCCGTTCGGAAGTTTTGTAAAATTTGTTTCATGTTAATCAGTATACCGCAACTCAATAGAAATTCATCCATATTTAAACACGCCCCTCAGGTCCACAATTTGACCAAACCCAGTGATGCCTGATTGCATCATACGTCATGATATAATCAGCCCGATAAAGCCACCTGGAGTATCCCTTGATAGATCCACGACTTCAAAAACTCGCTCGAATCTTAGTTGAACATTCTGCTTCTATTCAAGCTGGCGACCGTGTGGCAATCGAAGCTACCACGGTCGCTGAACCACTCGTTAGAGCCCTTATAGCGGAAATTCTAAAAAACGAAGGTTACGCTTACCCGCTATTATCCTTGCAGAATGAAGAAGAATTGCTTTTTACTTATGGGAATGAAAAACAATTATCAAATATCCATCCTTTTCGTGAGATGGCATATGAACAATTCGAATCACGCATTCGAATATCCTCTAGTACCAATACTCGGGCGCTAAGTAATATAGATGCTAGTCGTCAGAAAAAACGACAAGAGGCTCATGCCCCCATTTTGAGAACACAAATGATACGTGGCGCTGAGAAAACTTTCAAATGGGTCAGTACGCTCTATCCTACTGCAGCTTACGCTATGGAAGCGGAGATGGGAATTTTGGAATTCGAGGATTTCGTTTTTAGTGCTTGTCATGCTGACCCTGCAACCTCTGATCCTGTATCTTATTGGCAAGGTGTAAAACTGGAACAACAGGAAATCGTCGATCGTATTGAGGGTCATGATCAGATTATTGTCCGCGGATCTGATGTAGATTTATCCCTTTCAATCAAAGGCAGGAAATTTCGCAACTCCTACGGTAAGCACAACATGCCCGACGGAGAAATTTACACTAGCCCTGTCGAGGATTCGGTCAGTGGCTGGGTACGATATACATATCCTGCAATTTATGCAGGACGAGTCGTAGAGGGGGTTGAACTGACCTTCGAGAATGGAAAAGTGATCAAAGCAAGTGCAAAAAAGAACCAAGATTTTCTTCTAGAGATGCTGGAGACCGATACTGGAGCTCGATTTGTTGGGGAATTCGCGATTGGAACCAATTATCACATTAACCGATTCACGGGAATCATCCTATTCGATGAGAAAATTGGCGGAACTTTTCATATGGCTTTGGGAGCGGGGTATCCAGAAACTGGAAGCCAGAACAAGAGTAAGATCCATTGGGATATGATCTGCGATCTTCACACGGACTCGGAAATATTAGTTGATGGAGAAATTATCTATCGGAATGGAATATTTGTGTAACTCGTGTTAGGGGTAAATCCCAAATCACTATCATTATCGTAATTTTCCATTCATAACCCCCAAAACCATGCTATTATAGACCCATGTTGCGCGCTGTAATCTTATCTCTGCGCCCAAAACAGTGGGCAAAAAACATATTCATCTTTGCGGCCTTGATTTTTGACCGCAAACTGACAAACCTCCCTGCACTCTTGGACATCCTATCAGGTTTTGTCATTTTCAGCTTGCTTGCAAGCACTGTCTACATTATTAATGATATTGCCGATCTGGAAGCGGATCGCCAACACCCAATAAAACGAAATCGCCCCATAGCATCCGGAAAACTGCCCATATCAATTGCTCTTGGCATTGCAATATTTTTACCAATTATTGCGTTACCCGCTGCATACCTCCTCTCACCAGCCTTTGCCCTCATCACTCTAATCTACATATTTCTTAACGTTTCCTACTCGAAATGGCTAAAACATTACGCCATTATCGATGTGCTTGTCCTCGCTTCCTTTTACGTCCTGCGTGTTGGAGCAGGTGTAGTGCTCATCGATGTTGACAGGTTCTCTCCTTGGTTATATGTTGTTACCACCCTCCTTGCCCTTTATATCGGTTTCGGTAAAAGACGAGCTGAACTAATGTTATTGGCTGAGAACGCCAACTCTCATCGGCGTGTTCTAGATGGCTATACAATTCCTCTACTAGATCAATTTATTACAATTGTTTCAGGAACAACAATTGTAGCTTATAGTCTTTATACGTTCTCCGCACCGAACTTACCTGATAATCACGCTATGATGCTAACAATTCCATTTGTACTCTATGGCATCTTCCGCTATCTATATCTCATTCAAATGGAACAGGGTGGAGCTCCAGAGGATGTGGTTTTTTCAGATATACCTCTCCAAATTTCGATCCTGCTCTACGGCTTGGCTGTTTTATCAATTTTTTATATCTTCTAAGAGAAATTCGCTACTTCACTCCTGCTATTAATCCATCGATTATTTTTAAATCTTCAAAGATATGCCCGCTTTTTCCTCATCTGCCCCCGGTAAGGTAATCATACTGGGAGAACATGCTGTAGTCTACGGTCGACCAGCTATAGCGGTCCCAGTTCACCAAATTAAGGCAAATGCCACCGTTTGGGGAGATATTACCGCACCTCAAGGGCAGGTTCAAATACAAGCTCCGGATATCGGTTTGGATTCGAAGCTCACAAAACTCCCTTCTAATAACCCTCTAGCCTATGCCATCCGATGTGTGCTCTCCGAATTAGCGGTGGACAGGCCACCATCCTGCATAGTTAGGGTATCCTCAACAATACCCATCGCAGCAGGTCTTGGTTCGGGGGCAGCCATCTCTGTGGTGATCATCCGGGCGTTATCTGCATTTTTGGGACATCCTCTCCCACAGGAGAAGGTCTCCAAAATAGCTTTCGAAGTGGATAAAATCCACCATGGAACCCCATCGGGGATTGATAATACTGTTATTACCTATGATCAACCAGTTTATTATGTCAAAGGGAAGCAGGCAACAACCTTTAAACCAGGTCAACCTTTCACTTTGATTGTTGCTGACACTGGTATACCTAGCCCCACATCAAAAACTGTCAGAAGGTTGCGCCAAGCTTGGAAAACTGATCAAAAACATCACGAAGAAATGTTCAATGAAATAGGGAATATGGTCAAGAGTGCCCGAAAAGCCATTGAGGCTGGTGAAATTAATATCCTTGGGAAGTTAATGAATGAGAACCACCAACTCCTTCGGAAAATGGGAATATCCTCACCCGAACTTGATAATCTGGTCGAGACTGCAATTAGATCTGGTGCATTGGGTGCTAAACTTTCTGGAGGAGGCCGCGGAGGTAATATGGTTGCTCTAGCCGATCCAAAGCAAGTTGATAAAATCTCAAACGATTTATTGGAAGCTGGGGCGGTTAATACATTCGTCACTAAGGTTGGCATCTAAACCTATGACCAGTATACCCCCTCCATCCAAAAGGATCCAATTCATCAAGCTAGGCGGTTCCCTCATCACTGATAAAACTCAACCACATACTCACCGTTCAGATATATTGCAGCGCATTGCAGGAGATATTTCCCATGCTTATCAACAGAACCCAGAGTTGTGTTTGATCCTAGGTCATGGTTCAGGATCCTACGGACATAGACCTGCGGCTAAGTATAAAACTCGTCATGGAGTATATAAAACAGAGGATTGGCTCGGATTTATCAAGGTCTGGAAGCAGGCGACTAAACTCAACCACATCGTCATGGAAGCATTGCAAAAAGTCGGAATACCTGCTATCAGCTTCCCACCCTCGGGATCCGTTACTACACATGATCGCAAGATCACAGAATGGAATATAAAACCAATAATAAAAGCCTTAGAAGCTAATTTACTGCCTGTAATATATGGTGATGTGGTCTTTGATCAAATACTGGGTGGGACGATATTATCAACGGAAGAGCTGTTTGCGTATTTAGGTCGAATACTTCATCCAACTCGAATCTTAATTGCTGGTATTGATAAAGGTGTTTGGGCCGATTTCCCAACTTGTACAAAGGTTATTGATGAGATCACTCCAGGAAACTCCAAAGAAGTTTTACCCATCATATCTGGTTCGGAAGCTACAGATGTCACGGGCGGAATGGCGAGCAAAATAGAACTAATGTTGTCATTGATCGAAGATGTTCCCGAAATAGAAGTTATGATTTTTTCTGGAGAGGCTGAGGACTCCATTCGAGAAGTGCTACAAGGCGCTCCGATGGGAACCTGGTTACACATAGACTAACCAACAAAGAAAAACATTGGCAGGTGTATTGTTCGCTCATATAAACGAAAAGTGTCTGTCAGTATCATGATTTGATATGATCTCTAAGTCACATCCATCCCTTGCGGTTCTCACATCAGAATATAAGTTTTTTGGAAAGTTAATCAAAATCGCTCGCCGATTCTGGCCAAATCTAGAAAAACTGTCAATTGAAAATCAGATTCGGGGAACGGGGGAAATCATCACCATATTAATTGCTACACCACTTTCTCTAGTTGGAATTATCTGGTTGATCAACATCACTAACTGGATGATTTTTAGGCAAAATGGTATCGCAATTGGAATCACTGCTGTCTTGATGATAATTTTTGAACGGTTACGTTTTTACCTTATCATTGAAATTCGAGCCAGTCGATATGGGAGTTCAGACGGGTCAATAGCTGGCATTGCACTTTGGTCAGCGATATTTTTATTTGGGCCATCAGCTTTATGGCTTGCTGTGTTATCAACTGTAATAAGTACAACAATCAGTTTTATAACACCATCTTCTACATATGCTCGTTTGAATCAATTGCGAAATTTTGTAATGAATTTAGCCTCAGCGACGCTGGTTACATTGCTCTCCCTTTCCTTGTATCAGGCAATCGGAGGTTCGTACCCATTACCTGGTTTGAAATTTCAGACCATTGTTGTTGGTTTAACAACCCTTCTAGCTGATTTCCTACTTCTAACAATTTTGTGGACAGGTTTTCTCATCTACAACACTTGGGTGCAGCACGTCCTTGCAGGTGCAGATCGAATCCGGTCTTTCGTACTGTTTTTCTTTTTAGCCATAGGGCTTCCTTATCTAGCCACTCCTTTTGCCATCCTTGCTACTGGTCTATACCTGCAGCAGGGTTTAGCCATCTATATCTTCTTCATGGTTGGCATGGTTTTGGTAGCTTTATTAGCTCGTAAACTCAGTCGGACAGCAGAAAGCTCACGCTTACAATCCCGAATTTTGGAGCGATTAGAACAATTAAGTAGAATAATCATATCTTCTCCTCCGGACATCAATACACTTCCGGACATCCTCCAAGATCATATCCCTACCATGTTTCCTGCGGGAAAAATTGTGATTTGGACTTTTCCTGAAGAAATCATATGTAAGCATCCTGATGACTGGACACCAAATTTAGATCCCATATGGCCATGGTTGTTGAGTGAAAAAGTAAGTAGAGTTTATACAACAAAAGAGTGTCTTCCCTGGCAAGAAAATGACTCCGAGCACAATCCGGTTGTAATTACTCCGATATTAGAAGCAGAAAGCGATGATGCGATTGGGGGGATCCTAATAGAGCTCCACACACTGGCTCAACCATGGGATCATTCAGCTCTTAACATTCTATCTTCTGCCACAAAATCATTAGCGGCCCAGATAGCCTCAGCATATAAACAAAGCGAGATCTATCAACAATCCCTTGAATACCAAAGAGTTAGTGATGAACTTCGCTTAGCCGGCAATATCCAATCCAGCTTACTACCACGATCATTCCCAGATCTACATGGATGGCAACTAGCTGTAACTCTCGACCCAGCAGGAGAAACATCAGGAGATTTTTTTGATATCATCCCACTTTCAGATGGAAAAATCGGTATCGTCATCGCTGATGTGATGGATAAAGGAATCGGTCCAGCACTCTACATGACACTCAGTCGGACATTGATTCGCACTTATGCAACTGAATTCGATGTCACTCCAAATGTAGTATTATTCGCCACAAATGAACGGATTCTAAATGATACCCAAGCCAATTTATTCGTGTCGGCTTTTTACGGTGTGTTAGATTTGGAGACTGGTGTTTTGCAATACAGCAATGCGGGTCATAACCCACCCTACCTACTTAGTTCCCTGGATGAAAAAGACTCTCAAGCCTTAATGAGCACTGGATTTCCGATAGGACTCGAAGTGGATGCTACCTGGGAACAGAAAAACGTTCAAATCCACCCAGGTGATGTTCTTGTTTTATATACCGATGGTATACCCGAAGCTCAGAATGGAAATGGAGATTTCTTTCATGAGAAAAAAATCGTTGAAATATCCAAAGCTAACCTGCTCCAACCAGCTGAGATCGTTCAGCAGGAGATTTTAAAAGCTGTACATGAATTCATGGGGGATACTCCCCAGATGGATGATATCACTCTGATGGTTTTAGTAAGGAATTTATAGATTGGTGTCTGAGGGGAAAATCAACTCTTCCTTACCAGCAAGTTTATCTTGAATGCGCGCAATCACAATGTCAAGGTGCCTTGAACGATTCACAAAATCCAGATCATCGGACTTAATCGTAAGCACAGGGCATAGATCAAATGTCTCCATCCAATCCTGATAGAACGTCTCGAGTAGGGACAAGTAATCTGTGGTTATGCTTGATTCAATTTCACGTCCCCGCTGCTGTATTCGTTTCATAAGCACGCCGACAGGCGCTTTAAGATAGATAAGCAGGTCTGGTGAAGGCAAATTAGAAATTACCAAATCAAATACCCTACGATAAGCTAAATAATCTCGATCTGACAAATTACCCATGTGGTGAAGAGCTCTCGCAAATATATTTGCGTCCTCGTAAATACTTCGATCAGCGATCGCTGACTTCTGACTCTTTGCTAAGTCTAAATGCTGCTGAGCGCGATGCCCCAAAAAAAATATCTGTAAATGAAATGACCACGTTTGCATATTTGCATAAAAATCAGGCAGATACGGATTATCGGCTACTGACTCAAAGGATGTTAACCAATCCAATCGTGCTCCAAGCCGTTCAGTGAGGGAGGTCTTTCCGGCTGCAATGTTTCCAGCGACGAGAATCAATCGTTTGGTCATAAATACCTCCTAATCTTATTTATAACTCAACATGTAAATCAGATTAATTCGAAGTAAAGCAACTAAATAAATTGGCATCACTTCGGGTTTGATATCATGTGTTTTGTGGTAAGAGCCATATTCCTAACAGACCCACAAGTAAAAAAAATAGTGCTGTTCCGATGAAAGTCGCTCTCATTCCAAACAACAAAGCAACACCTGAACCTAATATTGGTGCAACAGCACGTGACCCAGCATTAATGGCGTTATCTAAACCATAAACCGCACCCTCCTCACCTGATTGAGTATAACGCGCAAGGAGTGCACTGATGGTAGGAATGATGCCTCCTAATGAAATCCCAATAAGCGCCTGAAATATTAACAATTGCCAACCTGCAGTCACCATGCTCTGGGGAATGTAAACAAGAGCCGCTACCAGACTGCATGCAATAACCACCTTTTTATGCCCTACTCGGTCACCTAATCTCCCTAGATATATAGCACTGATTGTTGATGTACCAGATGCAACGCCCACAACGATCCCGGTAAAAGTATTCACCCCGGACTGATCAACCAACAAAATTGAAATAAACAAAGGGATGATCGGGATGATCATCATGCGTCCAAGCTGACTCGTGAAACGCATACTGTAACTCGTTAAAACACCTGGTGTGGTTATAACACGGCGCCACTCAGCTATGAAAGTCCTAGGCTTAAAATCTTCGTTTGCAAGCGAACTGAAATTCTCTTTAACTCCAAATAAAACAGCCACTCCTGAAATGAAAAGCAGTCCCGCTGTCACAAAAAATGCTACTCGGTAACCATAAAGATCCGCGATAGCTCCACCAATAACTGGACCTATCGCAACCCCACCAGCCAGACCAACTTGCAGTGTCCCCATCGCGGAGCCCATATGTTTCCGAGGAGCTTCAGCGGCAATCAAGGCGCTTGCTGCTGAAACTGTTCCTGTTATCAAACCCTGAATTGTTCTCAAGAGCACTAACTGTTCTGCAGATTGGACGAAGGCCATAAGTAACAATAGCACTGATCCCCCAAACATCGCTCTCTCAACCATGAGTTTACGCCCATAACGATCGGCTAAAACCCCCCACACTGGGGAAGCTATCATCATACTAAAACCCTGAGCGGAATAAACCATACCAGAAAGAAATTCTACACTCAGGTCAGTCGAGGAACCCAATGAATCTACGTAGAGTGGCAAGAAGGGAAAAACACTGGAAAAACCAACAGCGGTCATCATTTGGGCGAAAAACAAGATGAACAAAGTGCGCTGCCAACGAATAGATAAATATGTGGTAATTCTGTTCATTCAAACCCAATCAGATTTCATTAAGATCATCTACCCGACGCCGTAAACGCTTTTTCTCAGCCTGCTGTCGCTTTTTTCTTATTCGACGTTCTTTGGATACTAGTGTTGGTTCAGTTTTTAGACGAGGTTTTTGGGGTTCTGACACATCCCGAAGAAGCACAAGCAACCGATCGAGCGCGTCTTTGCGATTGCGTGCCTGAGAGCGATAACGCTGCGCCTCAATGATCAGAATACCATCCTCATTAATCCGATTTTTTGATCGTTTAAGAAGTCTTTCCCGAATTTCAGGAGTGAGCGAGCGGGAGTTGGCAATATCAAATCGTAACTGAACCGCGGTGGAGGCCTTATTAACTTTCTGTCCCCCAGGCCCAGAAGCACGTACAAAGGTGAATTGAATCTCATCCTCGTTTATTGATAGTTGATTACTTATCCGGATCATATAATGAAATAGAGAACAAATCAGCCTCAGTACTACTTTAGCATAGATAATTGCTATATTTGATCACTACTTGTTAAAGCCAATTTCTCTCTACCCATGAGAATCGTCCCTTAATACACCAAAAAATATGAATAATAAATAAGATAATGACCGGTGAAAACAGAAAAACCATGACACCATAAGCCAACGGATGGTTAGACCAGGCGCCGCTAAGGACCGTTCCAAAACCAAAGATCCAAGCTGAACATATTGCAGCAGTCAGAGAAACCAACCCCATTGAAAGCCACCATTTCTCCATTTTGAAGAAGCTATAAACAAATACTAGAGCTAATAATACATTTACTGCATCAATAAAACCCATGCCAATTAGAAAATATTGTGCCTGAATTGACCAACCAGAGATTGGAGGCATTGCTGGAAACCCAAGCCGTTTACCTGCTGCTAATGATAGGAATGACCTAATCAACGCTAACAGATGAAAAAATTGGAGCAATCCATAGTATGCTACTAAACCCTTAATTAGAAAATTATTTGGGGTTACCCTACTCAAACAGGCCACTCCGTGTCTATTTTCGTGGCACAGTTGACTAACTCAACAGCCGCTTTTGGTGCCTTCAGGATCTTTGTCATCGGTCCACTCAATTTTAACTGGCGAGACATTATCCCCCTGATGGGATCTAATTTGCCTTCGATAACTCGCTTCCATGTTGTTAGGGGAGCGGAGATAGTAAACTCAGAACGAATGGGGGTTGAACTCTCATAAGCATCTCGGCTCATACCGTGCCATAAATCCAAATATAAATATGTATCCCCAGGAACACCTGCACCCTTTTTGATAACAAAACAGATGTCGCCCTCCCATTTTTGAGCTGCTTCTTTATAATCTTTACTGCGGTTTAGCTCATTGTGTAAAGCCTTGATCCATTCATCAGTGGGGAATAAGATTGCCATATTTACACCTCCATAATTAAATCCAACTTTTCCAATAGCTCCCCATCTCGTGACTTGCAACAATTTTAACGCATATTATGATCAAATTTGAAGATAATCACCATACCACAATCCATATAATAGGCTCGTAATTGATTGGAAGAATCAGCGATCTTCTTCCTGAGGTACAAGCCAAAAGGAATTCATGTTCCTTGTTGAGTTCATTGATTCTACTGATTCAATCAATAAACGACCCATAAGGTAGATTGAATATAGCTACTATCTGTACTTTCCACGAAAAAATGACACCCACCTCATCTAATCCAGGTGGGTATCATATAACGTAACGATAACTTCATAAACTCTCGAGTGAGGTTAGATTACTACTCGTAAAGCAGATATAGGATCAACACTCACTATAGCTACAAGCATAGCACTTCCTGCATCCCTCCTCACTGACAAAGGCTGCTTGACCGCATTCGGGACATAAATCTCCTATCTTAAACGATGATCGATCCTCAGGAATATGTTCCGATATTCCATTGACCCCCCTATTCCTACCATTATCCTGGGGGTCACCTGACAATTCGATATGTTCCTCGATTGTATTTTCAAGGTATTCTCGCAATGCTTTTGAAACACCATCAGGAAGTGAACGTACTCTATTCGGGCCAAATCCCATGGGTCTTCCCCCACCAATACCCGTCAATTGACGAACAACTTCGTGCATACGCTCTCTGGGTGATACTGGTGATGCTAACCGAAATACGTAAGATAATAAGCGCCCAATGGCTTCGGAAACAGCTGCGGTGTCTGAGCCTGCCTTAGCGGTGTTTATAAAGACTTCAAAAGGTTGGTTGCTACCATTCTCATTTATTGTTACGAATGCTTTCCCCAAGGGTGTATTCACACTAAATGTATAACCGTGCAGGTAACGAGGTCGCGGTTTTTTGCCATCGTGCCATAATTCTGATGACATATCATTTGTGACCAGTTGCTCTTCGACGCTTTTCCGTTCTGCGGTTGTTTCAGTCTCCAAGACAACTTTTTGTCTTGATCCAGTCACATACACTGTGATTCCCTTGCACCCAAGCTTCCATGCCAAACGATAAGCCATGGCCACATCTTCTTCGAGAGCATCGTTAGGGAAGTTTATTGTTTTAGATAATGAATTGTCCACAAAAGCCTGCATCGACGCTTGCATGCGCACATGTTCCTCAGCAGTTATATCCTGAGAAACAACGAACACATCACGAATCTCGTCCGGTACATTATCCATGGTTTGACACGAACCCCGTTTCGCTACTTCCTCAATGATTCTTCGAATCGAATCTCGGTCAAGCCCAGAATTTTTAAGAGCCTCTTTAAAAAGAGGACTCGTGTAGGTCAATGACAAATCATTTCCGTTATCATCCACATGGCGAACATAAGCTAGGGCGAAGACGGGTTCACAACCGTAACCCTCACATCCGGCTACTGTTGCTATTGTGCCGGTAGGGGCAATCGTTGTTTGTGCTGCATTACGGATACCATGTTTTTTTATCCCATTAATAATCAATTCCCAATCTATGCTTGGTCTCATCCAATCATATTGATAAGGAAAAATTGGGCAGGGTATCTCCCATTTCAGATTCTCTGAGTCATAAAGGCTACCCTGAATTGCAGGAAATGGTCCTCGTTCCTTGGCTAACACAATACTTGTTTGCATCGCGCAGAATCGTACAAACTCCATTACTTGCGCGCTAAAATCCTGTGCTTCCTGAGAGCCATATCGAACGCCAACATGATACATAAGGTCAGCCAATCCCATGATACCCAAACCAATTCGCCTCGCCCGATGAGCTGCGTTCTCAAGCTGTGAAACTGCTGGGACATAAGCATTTGCTTCCACCACATCATCCAAAAAGCGAGTCGCTAGTTCAACACTTTTCTGAAGTTGATTCCAATCCACTGAATTATCGGATCCACAGTGTTCAGCAAGATTGATGGAACCTAAGCAACAATTCTCATAAGGACCGAGCCATTGTTCACCGCAGGGATTTGTGGCTTCTAAAGCATACAAGTGAGGGACAGGATTCGCCCGATTTGCGGTATCCAAGAAAAGAATTCCTGGTTCGCCATTATGATGAGCAAATTTTACAATTTTATTGAAGAGCTCACGCGCCCTTACTGTTTTATATACACGGATAGGAATCCCAGATTCAATAGCTTCTTCTAACGTTCCGTTAAAGTCATCATATTCTTTAGAATTTACATCGGGGAAAATTAAATCCCAACTGTCATCATTTTCTACTGCGGTCATAAATGCATCTGTAACGCCCACTGAAATATTGAAGTTTGTGATTGCGTTCTCATCGGTCTTACAAACGATAAAATCTTCAATATCAGGATGATCAACGCGTAATACCGCCATATTCGCACCACGCCGGGTACCCCCTTGGGCGATTTCTCCGAACGCTTTATCATATACTCGCAAAAATCCTACCGGTCCTGTAGCTTGACCTGCAGAAGATTTAACCAAGGTGCCTTTTGGTCGTAACCGAGAGAATGAAAAACCGTTCCCACCGCCTGTTTGTTGTATTAATGCTGCATCACGCAGAGTTTGGAAGATGCCATCATCCCAACGTCCCATATCATCGCTTAGAGGGAGCACGAAACATGCTGCTAATTGACCCAATGGTGTACCCGCGCCGGTAAATGTAGGAGAATTTGGGAAAAATTGTTTTGATGCTAATAGGTCATAAAATTGATGAGCACGTGATTGCACATCACCATTCCATTTTGTTTCAACACTCGCAACGTGATATGCAACTCGCCAGAATGTTTCTTCTATAGATTCAACTGGTTCCCCGTGTGATCCTCTGCGAACATATCGTCGCACGAAGACTTTACGGGCATTTTCCCCAAACTTAACTTCATTAAGATCATTGGGGATGGGGGGAGTAGGAAGAACATCATTCTTTTGCGATTTTACCTCCTGCAACATTTTTATCCTCCTATTTCATTACCAATATATAATCAAACTTCAGCAAATCTCATTACCCTTGTATTATGGAACATTGTCCATATAACGCGCACAATATGTTCCCCTAATCAGATACAGCTTTTATGCCAATCTTAGCTTTCTAATAGACGATCAATCTCGCCCCGGATAGAACGTAGATCGTCAAGCCCCAAATATACGATTGCATAACGTATATAGGCAATCTGGTCCAGGTTTTTTAAACCTGTGATTACCATATCCCCCACCACTCGGGAGGATACTTCAGCACGACCCATGCTCTGTAATTTGGCTTCAATTTCCCCTACTAGCCGATCGATATCAGCTGCGGAGACTGGACGCTTGGCGCAGGATATCCGTATTCCACGTATCAACTTTTCGCGGTCAAACTCTTCACGGGTCCCATCCTGTTTTACGAGTAGAGGGGTTGCTAAGATGGGTCTTTCGTAAGTGCTGAAACGCTGTTCACATTCCAAACATTCTCGTCGGCGACGTACGCCTCCTCGTGAGTCGTGGGTCGTATCAACAACTCGAGAACGTTGGTTCTGACAATATGGACAGCGCATAATAACCCTGAGTCGGATTTACCCCCATATGTGGGGGTAAACATTGCTATATACCGTAAATCTGGCGGTTCCAGATATTAATTTTAACATAGATGAACTAAGCGAACAAGGTGATCTCGAAACTTTTTATCTTAATAATTTAATATCACATGATTTTTTTAACATCTGTATAAATCTGTTATTCAATGACATACACCTCGATCCCCCCGCCGGAAGGCAATGGCGGGGGGATCATGAGGAGAAACGGGCAACCCTGATATTTAAAATTACCTATTGCTAAAAACTTAAAGAAAAACCATCCTACTAAACAAATAATCGTCTTTGGTTTTCAAGGAAACTACAATGCGAGCTAATAACAAAGATAAGTTATTTCGCAATCTCCATCCACGCTTATAAACAACGCTTACCTATCAAACACTAAAGCGTGCCAATAGTTATTTCAATGGCCTTCTCATCCAACAATATAGGACATCAACCTTATCAACCAATATCAAACGGAGGTTGAAGGTTGATTACTTTGCTGACGAATTAACGACCAATGAAGTAACCAATTGCCAATCGAGTTATCTTTATTTTGCAGATTATAACTCTCTCACTTAGAAACCCGATTTCGTAAAAACGTTGGGATATCTAAGTCCTCCGTATTTATTGCTCGGGGTTGAAAATCTCGTGCCTGGCGAACTGATGCCACTGACTCCATCTCGCGAGGCTTGGATGTAACCTCTTTCTGAGGTCGAGGTCGCTGCATAACGCTTCGGGGCATACCTGTGCGTTCGAATCCAGTAGCTATCACCGTAACGCGAATCGCATCTCCCATTTCTGGGTCAATCACTGCACCAAAGATCAGATTTACATCGGGATGGGCGGTCTCTTTAATGATCGCTGCAGCCTGGTTTACCTCGAACAATGTCAGATCAGGGCCTCCCGTAACGTTAAAGAGGATACCCCTGGCACCATCGATGGTGATATCCAACAACTGACTGGAAATTGCAGCTTCTGCAGCTTCACGAGCGCGATCATCTCCAGAAGCATTGCCTACGGCCATCAAAGCTGCTCCACCTTCAGACATGATTGTACGGACATCAGCAAAATCCAAGTTGATCAAACCGGGTACCGTGATCAATTCAGATATCCCTTGAATTCCTTGTCTTAGCACATCATCAGCGACACTAAAAGCCTCTTGAAGGCTAGCACGTTTGTCAACGATCTGCAGCAAACGGTCATTCGGGATAACGATTAAGGTATCAGCTTGTTCCTTGAGTTTAGAAATGCCTCCCTCTGCCACCTGGATCCGTCTCGCCCCTTCGAAGGTGAATGGGCGAGTAACAACACCAATGGTCAAAGCTCCAACCTCTTTGGCGACCTGAGCGATCACTGGAGAGGCACCTGTACCTGTGCCGCCTCCAATACCAGCTGTGACAAAGACCATATCAGAGCCTTTGAGCACATTGTAGAGCTCATCGGCTGATTCTTCCGCAGCTTTTCTACCAGTCTCCGGATCTCCACCAGAGCCCAATCCGCGGGTCAACTTTTCACCAATTCGAACCCGAGTTGGTGCTTGAGATAGAAGTAATGCTTGAGCATCCGTATTAAGGGCAACGAATTCTACACCTTGAAGCCCTTCATTGATCATGCGGTCAACTGCATTGCAGCCACCGCCACCTACCCCAATTACTTTTATCCGGGCGAATGATTCAACTTCATTTATTGGTTGCATCATGTCTTTCTCCTCATTTAATATCATATTAATTTCATCGTTAGAATTTTCTGTTTATTGACTTATTACCTTCTAATTAACTTAATTCATAATAATATGGGACGCTGACAGGTTGTCTTAAGGCAACAATCTTCTTAGCCAACCCTTTACCTTATTCCAATTCTCACCTCCTTCCATCCATGACCCAGTTCCTGCTGTTGAATACTGAGTAAATTCACTCATTAATTCAGCCCACTTTAACAACCCCACACTCGTGGCGTAAGCGGGCGAGATTATTTGATCTGTCATGCCTATCAAACCACTCGGTTGTGAAATCCTAACAGGAATCCCAAGAACTCTGTTCGCAACCTTACGAATGCCTGGCAATAGACTGGATCCTCCAGTAAGAACCATCCCTGCAGGTAGTAGGCCGTCATAACCAGATCGTTTGATTTCTTGCAATACCATTCCAAAAATTTCTTCTACTCTTGCCTCTATAATCAAAGCAAGATCAAGGCGTCTTATCTGAATTGGACCCTCTTCCCCAAATGCATTTACCAAGATATATTCCTCCGAGGAGATCTCGGACTGTAGTGAGTGACCATGTTGGATCTTTATCTCCTCAGCTTGGGGAATAGGCAACCGTAAACCATGAGCGATATCCGATGTAATATGGTTGCCTCCGATTGATAAGACACTTGTATACCAAACATCACCATCAATAAAGATTGCCAAATCTGTTGTACCGCCACCGAGATCACAAACAATCACCCCCATATCTCTTTCAGTATCGGACAATGCTACTTCTGCTGAGGCTAAAGGATTAAGAACAAACTGACTCGTATTCACGCGCGCTGCTGCTACAGCTTGGTGAAGGTTTTCTAGTGTAGCTGCTGAAGCTGTAATGATATGGGTCTCTACCTCCAAGCGGTATCCATGCATGCCTATCGGCATACGGATACCATCCTGTCCATCCACAGTGAACCCACGCTGAATAACGTGAACAATCTCCCTGTTATGTGGTATCGCTACAGCACGGGCGGCATCGATTGCTCGCTCAATATCTTCATGGTCTATAGTACGCCCCAAGACGCCCACCACCCCACGACTATTCACTGATGAGACATGCGACCCCGCAACGCTTACCAATGCTGAGTCTATTTCTAATCCGGAAGTTCTCTCAGCCTTCTCAACCGATCGAGCGATGACCCGTGATGCAGCATTCAAATCTACTACAGCCCCTTTGCGTACACCTTGGCTCGACTCAATTCCTACCCCCAATATACGCAATTGAGCCTCATTCTCAACGCGTGACACTAAAGTACAGGTCTTAGTTGTGCCGACATCAATGCCTACGATAATGGGTGAATCCATCACAATCCCGGCTCCAATCGATAATATGGTGCGTGTATGTGTTCAACACTAATCAGCGAAGGATTAATACCCTGAGCTTTTAATTCAGCCTTTATGGCTTGATAGACTCTTAATTTCATTTGAATATCGAACACATCCAATCCAAAATAAACTTCCCATCCTTTTGGATCTTTCCATCCGAGTCCGTATTGGGGATCATAAATTATTGGCATCCCTTTTGGTGATTGGCTTTTTATAGTTGTGATCGCGGTTACCATCTCAGGGGACATACTACCTTGGGTAAAGGGAGCACCATCACTTTCCATATCATTAGTCCGTGGGGCGGGAGGTGGCACCGAAGACTCTACCTTAATTAATGAACCAATTTGACCTCGCGGAGGAAATTCCACTCCTTCAGAGTCAATCCAAGAAACTTGATCTCCTTTTTTCCATGCTAATACAGGATCTCTCTCCCGCAAAGCCACAAGCACTTCGGCGGGGAAACCAATCTTCACTGATATTTCGTGCAATTCAGGAAATGCGGTATGCAGATCTTGTTTCATTAAAATCGGGTCTGCCTCAAAAATGCTCCCACCCACTAAATTTATAACGGAAATTATTTCCTGAGTGGATAATCGGTTGTTGCCTTGGATTATGACAGATTGTATTTGGAATTCTGGGGAAGTTAGGAAGAAGTAGATTAAAGCTATTACTGCCGCTGAAATCAAACCAGAAACAATTCGCCATCCAATCCGGAGGCTGGGCAATGAAGGAAGACGTATTTCGGTTCCCGGTGTGGAAGTTGATACTGAAATATCGTATCTGCGCCGTGGTGGACGGCGAATTGATGGTTTATCCGTTATTTTGCCACTGCCCCCACGAACTAGAACGGGGGGGGTTGGACGCATAGATTCGCCCTTCTTGGACCGATCAGATCGACGGGCGCGATGTTTCCCTGAACGGGTCCTTCTCCGCTGACGAATCTCTTCTGCTCTACTCATGGATTTCCTGTCGCTCATATCGCCATTCAATTCGATCGCGTTCATTTTTGCGTTCAAGCGCTAATTGAATCAGCTGATCGATCAGTTCCGGATAACTGACACCACTAGCATCCCAAAGTTTCGGATACATACTAATTTGAGTAAAACCAGGGATTGTATTGAGTTCATTCAGATAGAGATTCCCAGTGTCTTTATCTAGCAGAAAATCCACCCTAGCCATCCCTGCACAATCGATAACTTTATAAGCTCTTAGAGCGAAATCACGAGCTTCTTCCATAACATCAGCGTGCAAAGGTGCTGGAATTAATAATTCTGACCGATCATCATGATATTTCGCATCATAGGAATAAAATTCTGCAGCAGGTCGTATCTCGCCAGGTACAGAAGCTT
>JASFVL010000040.1:0-19296 GCA_050049875.1 Anaerolineales bacterium | reverse complement strand
TGCCAGTCTTTTGGAAGCTTAAATTTCAACTGAAAGAGGAGGTGGGGTGATGGCTTACGGGTTTATGGGTAAGATCCTGAGAGTGAACTTGTTCAGTGGGGAGATCATGGTGGAAGATTTGCGTGAGGATTGGGCAAGAAAATATATGGGATGCGCGGGGTTGGCGACGAAATACCTCTATGAGGAAACGCCAGCGGGAGTCGATCCTCTGGGAGCGGAGAACCCGCTGATCTTCATGACGGGACCGCTAACAGGCACGACCTCTGCAAGCGGCAGCCGCTATTCGGTGGTGGCGAAATCACCCCAAACCGGCACCTGGGGACAATCCAATTCCGGGGGCAGCTTCGGACCGGCGATTAAATTCAGCGGTTACGATGGCGTGATCTTCGAAGGCACATCCCCCCACCCGGTCTACTTGAAGATCGACAACGGGGAGACGGAGTTATGCGATGCGGCTGAGCTATGGGGGAAAACCGTTCCTGAGACCGAGGACGTGCTCAACAGCAAAGTTAAGAAGAAATACACCATCGCCTCCATCGGTCCAGCCGGAGAGAATCTCGTGCGCTACGCGGCCATCATGAACAATAAACACCGCGCTGCTGGCAGAGGCGGGCTAGGAGCTGTGATGGGGGCTAAAAAGATTAAGGCGATCGCTTGTTCCGGCAATATGCCCATCAAAATCGCTGATGTAGAGAGTTTTCGCCCTGCGGCGAAGCGCCAAATCGACCTGTTGAACGAATCGGTGCTTAAAGTAGGCTTCGACGCATTTGGAACCAATATGATCGCCGATATGGTCAACATCCGCGGTGGCTATCCCACCCGCAACTGGCAGAAAGGTCAGTTCGATCAGATTGAGGAGATCAACGCCCAAGCGCTGACCGATAAAGTGCTCATCGAAGGGGTGAACTGCTTCGCCTGCCCGGTGATCTGTGGGCGCAAGACGGAAATTAGAGAGGGTAAATGGGGGGGAAGTTCCGGTGAAGGACCAGAATACGAAACCACCAACACCCTTGGAGCGCTGTGCGATGTCTCGGACATGAACGCCATCACGATGGCGAATTATTATTGTAACCAATACGGTCTCGACACCATCAGCACGGGCTCAACGATTGCTTTTGCGATGGAATGTTATGAGAAGGGCATCCTCACGCAGGATCATACCAATGGTCTTGAACTCCGCTTCGGTGATGGGGACTTGGTCGTCGATTTGGTGAAAAAAATCGCCACCCGCAAGGGGATCGGTGATCTCTTAGCGGAAGGGACCCAGGTTGTGGCTGAGAAATTAGGTCAAGGTTCAGAGCGCTTCGCCATGCATGTCAAGGGGCTTGAGCTTCCCGCCTACGACCCGCGCGCCGCCAAAATATGTGGGCTGGGTTATGTGACAGCCAATAGGGGAGGCGACCACATGACAGGTTATATTGAGCTGCCCACCTTCATCGATATGCCGCTCCTGCTGGTGGAGGACAGTTATATCCACGATCCATTCGTCGCCGATCCAGCCGAAGCAAAAATCTTGGTTGACCTCGAAAACGCTTTAACCGCCATGGATGCCGTCGGAGCGTGCAAATTCATGGGCATCCTGCTGACTGGGGAGGACATCGCCGGTCTGATCTCCGACGCTACCGGATGGGACTTCAGTGTTCAAGAATTCCGCGAGAGTGGTGAGCGCATTTACAATCTGGCACGCGCGTTCAACGTGAGGG
The DNA here is from genome assembly GCA_050049875.1 of Anaerolineales bacterium. Lineage (GTDB taxonomy): Bacteria > Chloroflexota > Anaerolineae > Anaerolineales > UBA11858 > JASFVL01. The sequence goes on along the minus strand of JASFVL010000040.1, from coordinate 17,593 downwards.
AGGGCATCCGCAGGGAGATGGATAGATTGCCAGCCCGCTTGGAAGAAGAGCCTCTGGCGGATGGACCCGCCCAAGGCATGTTGATCGAGCGAAAAACTTTAGAGAGGATGAAGGATTCATACTACGAATTTCGCGGTTGGGATCTGGCGACTGGCATACCAACACCCGAAAAGTTGAACGAACTAGGATTGGACTACTTAGCAGGAGATCTGTGGGGGGCATAATCAAATGGACCCAAACACGACCTATTTAGACAAACCTTGGCTGAAGAGTTATAAACTGGGTCCCTACAAGCTTGCCGAGAGCCTCTCACCCTACCCTGAAGTGCCGGTCTTTAAAGCGCTAGACGACGCGGCAGCGAAGTATCCAAACCAGACAGCGGTGCTCTATCTCGGTCGCTCCTTACGCTACCGGCAATTAAAAAACCAAGTCGATCGATTCGCCGCTGGTCTGGCCAAAATGGGGGCCGAGAAGGGGGATCGGGTGTGTGTATATTTGCCCAACTCGATGGAGTTCGTGATCAGTGATTGGGCGATCCAAAAAGCAGGGGCTGCGACTGTGCCCACCAGCATCCTGCGTACAGATGAGGGCTTGCTGCATGAAGCGGGGAGCTCATACAGCAAGGTGATCATCTGCCAAGAAAATAATCTTGAGCGCGTTTTAGGTGTAAAAGATCAATGTGATCTGGAACACGTGGTGGTCACATCTCAAGAGGGATACGACGTCCAAACTATATCCAGTTCTCTGCCTAAAGACGTACATGAATTTCGAGCGATCATCGAGGAAAACGAACCCTCACCCCCGAATGTCGAGATCAACCCCATGGAAGACCTGTGTGAACTAGCCTTCACTGGGGGTGCAACCGGCAAACCGAAAGGGGTGATGGTTACTCACTTCAACCGCTACAGCTGCCTGAGCCAGGGCTTCCCTTGGACGCTCAAACCGCTGATGACCGGTTTCGTCGGCAAGGCTTCCGTCCTGGTGGCCATTCCCATGTTCCACGCCTATGGTCACTACACCCAACAGACCGCAGCAATTTTGGGTCTTCGCCTGATCATCTTGCCGGATCCCCGCGATACCCAAATGATGGTCGAGCACATCGAGGAATACCGCCCGTTATTCATCCCTGCAGTTCCCACCCAATTGATGCGCATCTCCGAAGCGAAATTGAGCCGCATGAACACCCTTTTGGTCAGTGGGGCAGCTCCACTGCCCCTGGAGGTCGGCCAAGCGATCAAAAGAAAAACGGGAATGCCGGTTTCGCAAGGCTACGGGTTAACCGAAACCTCCCCGTTAACCCACTTCAACGTCTCTGCCTTTGCCAAGATCACGGGATTCATGACGAAAGAAAAATATGGAATCGGCATCCCCCTGCCGGATACCGAGTGTCAGTTAGTCAATCCCGAGAATCGTGAGGAAGTCCCTTTCGGTGAAGCTGGAGAATTAGTGGTCAGAGGCCCGCAAATTATGAAAGGGTACTGGCCGGATATCGGTTCGGGCTTGTCTGAAGACGGCTGGTTGCATACCGGGGATATCGCCGTGATGGATGAGGATGGCTATTTCCAGATCGTGGACCGCACCAAGGACATGGTCAACGTCTCGGGGATGAAAGTTTACACCACCAAGGTGGATGACGTGCTTTACAATCACCCGGGAGTCTTGATGGCTGCCGCATTCGGTGTGCCCGATCCGGACATCCCAGGAAGCGAGCGCGTTATGGCGGTGATTCAACTGAAAGACGATTATCGGGGTAAGGTCACGGTGGAGGAGATTCGGGATTTCGTGCGCGGACACTTAGCTCCCTACGCGGTTCCCAAATTCGTGGAATTTCGAGATGATCTACCCCTGACAGTGACGGAAAAAGTCTTCAAGAAAGTCCTCCGGGAAGAAGCGATCGAAAGAATGCAGCAAGAGAGAAAAAGATGATGTTTAGGACTCACGAAGATCAATGTGAATGGAGGTTTAAGAAATGACGAGCATGCGTTACTGCACACCTGAATGGCTGGAGGAAAACGCCCAACGCTATGGGGAGACACCCAGGTTCGAAGAGGAAATGAAACGCCTAACCACGAAAGTTTGCTTCCAGATCAACGCAAAACCTGAGTGGGGTATCGAAGATGATATCATCTTCGCGGCTTACGTAAACCAGGGCAAGTTGGAGAGACTGGGTTTCATCTCCAAAGAGAATGCCTTCCGTGAAGCCGATTTCATTATGTCAGCTTCACCTGAGGAGTGGAAGAGTTTGCTTCGCAAAAAGAGTAAGTTTATTGCAGATTTTATGCTCGGCAAAGTCAGTCTCGAGAAGGGTAGCAAAGTGGGCATTTTCAACGTTGCGCCGCATTCGAACACCTTTATCGAGGCGCTGAATCAAGTCGAATTGCGCTTCCAGGACGAGTTGTCACCAGAGGAGTTGGAAGAGTACCGCGCTTACTTCAAAGAATTCAAAGAGGAATTGGGAGTCTAGATATCTTTGGAATGGGTGATTGGGCGACCGTTACCTATTCATTTACCTTACTGATTATCACATCTCTCCGGGTACTGAATATTAGGTTATCTCCGAACAGGTTCGAGGGCGTATGGTAGTACTCAGATAGAAAACATGGTGATAACAGTCAAAGGTTATTTGACTTTTAAGCAGCTCATCGGAGAGCAGTCCATCGTGGTATCTAAGGGGGAAAGATTAACCCTTTGGGAACTACTCGTAAAATTGTCGAAGATACTCGGTGAGGATTTTCACAACCAGATCATTTCCCACCAGGGGAATGAGGTCAGTCAGCATGTCGCCATCCTGATCAATGGTAGGCATTACAGTCATCTACCAGATAAGATAAACACCCAGCTTGAAGACGGGGATGAAGTGGCGATGTTCCCCCCGATCGCCGGTGGCAGGGATTAAAAATAATTTCAATCCAGTGCCCCCGATGTTTTCATCAGGACTTGAGTCGCTCTGCTGGCGCTTTCTATATTTAAAGCCGAGTTCACCACAATTGGTCTCTCAACACCTTCCAAAATCTCGATGAAGACTTTGACCAGCATTGGGTCAAACTGTTTTCCGGATTCCACCCTCAGCTCTTCGATGATCTCCTCTTGTTTTAAGGCTCGCCGGTAAGGTCGATCCGATCCCATTGCTTCAACCGCATCAGCGACAGCCAGGATCCGTGCTTCAACCGGAATCGAATGTCCTACAAGCCCATCCGGATACCCATTACCATCAAAACGCTCGTGATGGTGGCGGATGATCGGGATGAGATCTTGCAGCGCGTTGGTCGCTTCCAGAATGTCAGCTCCCAAAACTACATGTTCTTTAATGATGTTGTATTCATTCGGCGATAAACTTTCTGGCTTAAGCAACAAGCGTTCTGAGATACCGAGTTTGCCTATATCGTGCAGTAACCCCGCTTGACGGACAAATTCTATACGTTCTTTGGATAAACCCAATCTTTTGGCGATTAAAGAGGCGTAATGTGATACTTGTTTGGAGTGACCCAATACATAAGGATCGCGCAAGTCAACGACTTCAGCCAGCGTGTTGAGCAAGCCTTCATTTAAGTTTTGTACTTGATCAGAGATCCTTTCTAGTTGAAGGTTATTATCCCTTAACTGTTGAACATGATCCTTGGTTCGCTCGACGTACTGTTTTTGCCCCAAACGAAGTATCAACAACGGAACAAAGAAAATCAACGTCCCCATCAAACCAGCCACTTGATAAGTGTAGATTAATACGTAGGCAATCACACCCATCCCCAAGTAAGAATAAGCTAACCAACCAAAGTGTTCCCGCCAAATATCCTTGATCGCAAAACCCTGATCCAAACTCATCCCGATAGCGATAAGCGTAGTGGTGCTGATATATACAACTCCCATCGCCGCTAAACAAACCACGAATTGAATGGCTGGATACATTTCTAGGAAACCTAAATCTGGCCAACTTACTGCTGAAAGATACAGCATACCTGCAACCATCTGGTTACTGAAATTAAAGACGAAACGATTTAGCGGACTGCGGTGTTTGACCAAGGCAACAGCAGCAAATGTAAAAGATAGCATTAATGCACCAACCGGTCCGTAGATCAATATCCCTGCTAACATAGGAACTGCTGAGGTGGAAACCGATGTGTTGCGAACATAGATTTCGATGGCAAACCACTCAGTAATTACAATCATCAACACAAAAACAGCGATACCAATCCAATCCACGGAAAGGGTTTGATCGTAAATATTAAGAAATAACAAGGTGGCAGCCGCAGCTATCAAAAGAACATATCCATGAACCAACAACTGCGGATATTTTTCAACTCTTCCTGCCTTGCTATCCTCTCCTTGATCTGTTATGGGTTCTTCATTCGGTAGTTTTACATCGTCGTCAACATGCTCAACCACCTTTGTCTTGGACGCGCTTGATTTATCAACTTGCAATGATTGCTGGTATCCAATCTCTTCTAACGTTGAAGAAAATACCTGATCTGGGTTAAATAACTCGTTGATACCATCTTCCGAGTATATATAAGTACCATTGCGACCTTTCAATTTAGCATGATAAAGCGCCGTGTCGGCGTTGTGGATAATATCTTTTGGTGTTTGCTGTGTGTCCAGCCTCTCAGCAATACCGAAACTCATCGTGGCATGAATAGGCGTGACGCTGGTAGGGACATCGAATCCGGTCTCTTCGATAACTTTTCGTATGTGATCGATGCGCGAATAGATTTGTTCTGGTGTGGTTTCCGGCATCAAAATTGAAAACTCCTCACCCCCAAAGCGAGCTACCACATCAAATTCCCTCACGGAGTCTCTGAGAATGTTAGAGACACCGATCAACACTTCGTCCCCAGCAATATGCCCATAGGTATTATTGATATTACGCAGCAAATCCATATCCCCCATCACGATCGTCAGTGGACGGTCGAACCGGTTTGCCCGCTCCAACTCTTTCTCAAAAGTTTGGTTGAAGTAGGCTGCGTTAAAGAGACCAGTTTTTGAATCGGTCTCCGATTTCCGTTCTAACGAAGGTACCTTTAAAGTGCTATAGATCATATACAGTGGCAATAGAATGAGGATCACACCAAAGGGCGTCGCCTCCCAGATAATCGCTGTGCCAACTCCCATACATAACAGGGTAAAATCAAGCATCAGCGAGAAAAAGCTAAAAATCCCTGATTCTTTAAAATCTTCTCCGCGTGCCATCCAGATTACAAGACCGATCATCAAGTGGTTCAGCAATGTAAAGGTACCCATTGCAGCCAAAATACTGATCACACCACTCAGGCTGAGTAATGGTTGATCTGGATAAACCCAATTATTAACCCTTCCAGAGAGAAAGATCGCAATGATGTAGGTGGATAGATTGAAACTCTGAATATACCAAGGATATTTATGCCAGAGCCAATCAGCGAGATTTGAAATTAAAATCACTGGGATCGCTGCTTCTGGACCAAGTAAGACAAACGTAAATGCATAGATAAGAAAACTAACGTTGTAATGGGAACGCTCGGTTGCACCTTCGACTTTCAAGATCAGAGTTAAGGATGATACAGCGCCTAAAATTAGGATCGCGGTGATACTCCCCCAGTCTATTTGGAGAAGGTTCAATACTAATAACACCACACCAGCAAGAATTGTGATATTAACAAATATCCTGGTCTTGATGGATAAATCTTTCATGGACCTTTATCACCAACTATTACAAATCAGGAGTTTAAATATTAAAGGCGATATATTACTAATGAGACACCCTTGAATAACGCCCAAAATACTTTTCCTCATTATAGTTTTACTCTTTGGATGATAACTTTACAATTCTGATAATCACCTAGATGGATTATGTTTCAGATTTCAGTATTTTGCGGTGTTTTATTCTCAATTTTCAGAAAGACCGCTACATCAGCTCTTGATCAATATACAGAAGAACGACAATCTTAGGCGTCGGTCATTAAGCTCAAGACAGATTGCACAGATAGGGGATATAAAAACCCCTCAAGCTTATGGCTGCCAGAGGGGTTGGGGTCATTAATTCTTCTAGCCTAGGCAGCCCGGCGGTCCTATGCCCTTGGTTTTTGAGAACCTTCGACAATTAGACCCGTAGCTTTGCGCCGCCGCCTTTCGACGGGTTTGCCTTTTCTATGCTACTCTAGCCGAGGCAGCTAGGCTGTCATATGACAGGGTTTATCCCCTATGCCCAGTCACTTAGACCCTGTGGCTTTGCGCCCCCGCCTTTCGATGGGTTTGCCTTTTCTTGCTTTTCCGATTGTTAAGGTATTGCATATTTATTCTTATGCCAATGTATTCCAATGACAATACAGATTTCACCAACACATCTCAATTGAGTTATAGATTCCAGCTAAAGCTGTAAACTATGGTTAGACACCAAGCCAGCGCTGGTAGGGATATTAAGATGAATGTCAGACATCCAAGCGCCTTCAACCCTGAGACCAATAATATTAAATTTCGTTTTATCTTGGTCATAATTGTCATCCAACCCTTCTACTTTTTATTTACTAATCGCTACCCCAGAATACGCTATTCCAAGCCACTGAATTCCAGGCAACGCTGTTCCAGGCTACCGAATTCCAGGCAACGCTGTTCCAGGCTACCGAATTCCAAGCAACCGAGTTCCAGGCGACGCTTTCCCAGAGGACAGGTTCGTCGCCAGACCAAAGCATTCGACTAGCTTCAACACCGGTGTTAGCACTCTCCGTCGTAGTGCTCGTTAAAGCGGAATAGACATCCAGATACTTACCGCTTGATCCGATCTGTCCCGCAGAGTTGATCAAGCGATATTTGACTTGGTCCGGGGTCAAATTGGGCTCATTCTGTAAAAGTAAAGCCACTGCCCCAGAGACCATTGGTGCTGCCATAGAAGTCCCACTCAAACGGAAGTAATCGTCCCCAACAAGCCGATCAGGATAAAGTGAACTCCACTGACCGCTGTTAGATAATGTGCTGATGATATCTTTACCAGGAGCATAGATATTCGGCTTTGTAAAACCATCATAAGTAGTTCCAAAAGCTGAAAAAGAAGCTTCTTTATCATCACTGCGGTCGGAAGTTCCGTTTTCTTCACTGGCGCCAACCGTTATGATGAAAGGATCATGAGCAGGTGAGGCGTCTGCAGTGTTACTGGTTCCTGAGCCCTTGTTGCCGACTGAGGCGACTACCACCACACCATTGAACCATAGTATCTCGGCCGCAGCGCTCATCGGACTGGTATGGTAAGACGAAGTGACTGTCGAATTTATTGATAGATTTACTACTCTAATGTTGTAGAAATCCTTGTTTTCATATACCCACTGCAAGGCATCGACAACATCCGATTCGTAGGCTTGACCATTGTCGTCGCTGACCCTCAAACTGATCAAATTAACCTGGGGGGCCATCCCCTGGTACAGATAGTCAGAGTTATATCCGCTGCCACCAATGATGCCCGCAACGTGCGTGCCGTGACCGGAAACATCCCCATTTGATACTGCATTATAGTTAAAGGAGAGTTGTTCAATCACTCGCGAATCTGGTTTACCTGTTTTGGGATCCACCTGGAAATCTTTTATTTGGGTAATACCACTATCAACGACGGCTACTGAAACCCCCTGACCCTGGAACCCCATTTCCCAAACTGGACGAACATTTAGTGTATCCAAGTAATAGTTCAGAGGCAGAGGTTCTTCAAAAACCTCGCGGTCAGGTTTACCCCCCTCTTTTTTAGTTCTCTCGATCGCTACATCCAGACTCACCCAGCGAACTGACGGGTGGCGAGCAAGCTCTAAAGCAGCTCCCACAGTCAACTCTGCAGCAAAGGCGTTGATGATGTGTAGGTCTTTAGTGATTTTCCCACCCAGGTGGGTCACCATTGACTCCGCTAGATCAGTCTTGTCCACCTTCTGGGCGATCACTGAGACTATCTGGTCCGGTTCCGCTACTGCCATCTTCAACAGTAGTGGGTGTGCACTGTTTATCTCCGCCCCACGCGGCTGAACGGTTGACCCGGTCATGCCCATTAATACGATCAACGCAATCAAAATGTTTACGGCTTTGTGCATTTTTTTCACGATCATCCTCCAGATCCTTAATGCATTTTGCATAGATGGGAGATAAAAAATCCCCTCAGGCTTTGGGCTACCTGAGGGGTTGGGGTCTTTAAGTATTCTAGCCTAGGCAGCCCGGCGGTCGTATGTCCTTGGGCTTTTTAGCACCTTCGACACTTAGACCCGTAGCTTTGCGTCCCCGCCTTTCGACAGGTTTGCCTTTTCTATGCTACTCACAGCCGAGGTGGCTAGGCTGTCATATGACCGGGGGGTTGTCCTGATCCCAGTCACTTAGACCCTTTGGCTTTGCGTCCCCGCCTTTCGACGGGTTTGCCTTTTCTTGCTATTGATATGCTGTTGTAAAGGTATCTGCATTATACAGAATTATCGTAATTTGTGAGACCTTCTGTCACAAATACGGTTGGTGAGTTGATATTCAAAGTTATTTAGGATCATTTAATTAACAAAGATAGCTATGCCACGCCTGAAAACCCCGCCTGTTTTCATTGTTTTTTGATCAAAATCAAGCGTTATCCTTGAGATTTAACGTTGTTAGACGGCATTTTGTGATATATAATGGGTAACCCTTGAAAGTGCGAATAACAAAACCAATATGCAAGAATATTAAACCTTTCAAAATTGAAAAGTTCATATCCTTAGGATTTGGTAGTTTTATATATCAAATCCCCCAAACAATCTGAAACCGCGCGACGCCGAAGATAGACAATACTTAAAACTAAAACCAGATCAGCAATACTGAGACGATTCATGGATCAAACTGACTTATTCCTCCGTTTCGGGACCGCCTTGGCGATTGGCTTTTTAATCGGACTACAACGCGAATTCGCTCATGGGGGCGCTAAACGTGAGATCGTTGCCGGCGAACGCACCTTCGCACTAATGGGGTTAGTTGGAGCTTTGGCAGCCATGAGCGCTGATGAACTTGACTCGCCGTTTGCCTTCATTGGCATCATTCTGGTTCTTGGCATTTTTTCTGCGATCGCTTACTTCATCGACGCCTGGCACGGCCAAGTGGGATTGACCACTGAAGTCGCCATCCTAATCACCATCTTGATCGGGGCGTTGTGCTATTGGGGCTTCCTGACCCTGGCAGTCGCCGTTGGGATCAGCACTACGGTACTGCTGTCCCTCAAATTGGAAACGGACAGGCTGGTGCGCGCCTTGACACGCGAGGACATCATGGCAGCCTTGCAATTGGCGGTCATCAGCGCGATCGTCCTCCCAGTGCTTCCCAATCGCAGCATCTTTGTCCCCCCTTTTGACGTTCTCAATCCTTTTAAAATCTGGCTGATGGTGGTCTTCATAACCGGGATCAGCTTTTTGGGATATTTGGCGATCAAAATCGTAGGAGCTGAGCGCGGTATTGGAATAACCGGATTCCTAGGAGGGCTAGCATCCAGCACTGCAGTGACTTTAAGCTTTTCTGAGCGCAGCAACCAGGATGTGAACCTAGCAAAACCCTTTGCATTTGCCATCACTGTAGCTTGGACAATGATGTTCCCACGGGTGTTGGTTGAGGTCGGCGTGGTTAATAAGGCGCTGCTCGATGATCTATGGATACCAATTATTGCTACCGGCTCGACAGGGTTAATTTATGGCACTTACCTATTCTTTTCTCAAAGATCTCTCGAAAAAGCAGATGTTGAGTTCTCCAATCCCTTCGACCTGGTCTCAGCGCTTAAATTTGGTTTGTTATACGCGCTCGTCCTGCTGATTTCACGCACGGCGCAGATGTACTTGGGTGATACGGGTGTTTTTATCTCTAGCATCGCTTCGGGCGCTGCTGATGTCGATGCAATCACATTGAGTATGGCTGAGTTGAGTTCGACAGGGGGTTTAGGATATGAGACAGCCTCGAGAGCCATCGTTCTAGCAGCAATTTCCAACACGGTCGTAAAAGGCGGTATTGTATTAATTGGGGGTTCAAAAGGATTGCGGAGAGCGATTTTCCCTGGCATCTTGTTGATGGCAGTAGTAGGGATCGGAACCGCGTTCTTGTTTTGAAGGCGAGACTTTCCACAAGAAAGGGGGAGCTGAGAGATTTAGTAGGGGAAAAAGGATAAAAACGTCCCAATAAGTCCGATCATCGGTTACAATTTTGCTTGTTTTATCAGTTTATCTGCTTCTGGACACAGAATTATCAAACCGGTACAGGGACACACAAGACTACTCTATATTCATTCATAAGCTCAAGAAAGAGGATCTCGCTCTTGGACGATACGACTAAACGCCTTTTCCCTATTTTGCTGGTTATCTTTACCAACATCCTCGGAGCTGGAGTGATCATCCCCATCCTACCGCTCTACGCCGAAGGGCAATTTGACGGTACAGTATTGCAGATCACCCTACTCTCCACCTCATTTTTCGGCGCCCAGTTCCTTGCTGCACCCTGGTTGGGGCGTCTATCAGATCTATACGGGCGCCGACCTGTACTGATGCTGAGCCAATTAGGGACTGTGCTCGCATTCGTGCTTTTCATTTTTGCGGGACCGATCGGAGGATGGATCGATTCCCTGGCGGTGAATCTCCCCATGACCGGGGGGATGATCATGCTTTATATTGCCCGCACCTTGGATGGGATCACTGGTGGTAACATCACCACCGCTCAGGCTTATGTCAGCGACATCACCACTCAGGAGGATAGGGCACGCGGATTAGGGCTGCTGCAAGCTGCTTTTGGGGTTGGTTTCATCTTCGGACCGGCTTTCGGCGGTGTTTTGAGTAATTTTGGACCGGTTGTGCCTTTCATTGGGGCAGCGATCATCACTACCGGCACGCTACTTCTAACCACTTTCAGATTGGAAGAATCCCTGCCTCTGGAGGACCGCGGTGACAAGAGTCAACGCGGCAGGATACTGCCCTCGCTTGAACTACTTCAAAGCGAACGAGCGTTAACGCTGGTGCTTCTGATCGGTTTCACTGCAGCTCTGGCGTTTTCTTCCCTTCCTGCCACCTTTGCTCTATACGCCAATCGGGTGCTCTTTGGCACGTCGATTAACCCAGCGCGGGTACAGCTTTACATTGGGTTGATGCTGACCTTCAACGGTCTGATGCAGGTCATCACCCAGGTCGCATTACTACAGCGACTGGTCAAGCGCTTCGGTGAGCAGCGCTTATTACTTGTTGGGGAGACCGCTTTATTTGCAGCTTTCGCAGGATTTGCCTCCACCGGAAGCGCGTTGGTGGCAACAGCCCTGTTAGCTCCATTTGCTTTCGGACAAGGGGTAAGCGAACCAAGTTTACAGTCCTTGGTAACCCGTTTCGGAATGGGGCAGGTTCGAGGTCAGATGTTGGGATTCTACCAATCCGCCCGCAGCTTAGCACTGATCATTGGACCCATATGGGCAGGATATGCTTTTGAAGCGCTGTCACCACGGGCTGTTTATTGGGGAGGATCGCTGCTAATTCTCATCGCTATACTTATCGCTTTTATTCTGCTACGTCTAGATCTACCCAGCGGGCGTTCCCAAGGAACACTTAAAAAATGACTCAACTCCACCAAAGGGGGAAAATCAAAACTTGTGATCCCAAACTATTTAATGTATGATTAAAACTCATGCTCACACACCATTCCATCTGTTTATGTAAAAGAGTTAACCATCATGGGAATAATTGACGCATACATCCCGATGGATCGCCGCATCGCTTTAGCTCGCGGTGAAAGTTTGCCAGACCGTACCTCCGGGGCTGTGCTTTTCGCGGATATTTCCGGTTTCACCCGTTTCAATCACGCCATTTACCAAGAGTTAGGCTCACAACTCGGCGCCGAGGAACTCACCCAACAAGTAAATCGGGTCTATGGGGAGCTGATTGGGGAGGTTCACCGCTACGGGGGTAGCGTGATCAGTTTCGGTGGTGACGCCATCACCTGTTGGTTCAACAAAGATAACGGGCGCCGCGCGACTGCATGCGCTCTGGATATGCAAGCTGTAATGAAAGAATTAGGAACCGTATCGACACCCACTGGCAAGCAATTTGAATTGGGGATCAAGGTATCCGTTACAGCAGGAAACGCGCGCCGCTTCTTAGTTGGTCAGCCAAACATCCAGCGCATCGAGGTCCTAGCAGGCGAGATTCTCGATCGTATGGCCGCCGCGGAGAAGCAGCTAAAGAGCGGTGATGTTGTCGTGGGATCTGAAGTTATGGGGCGCTTAGGAAATCAAGCCATCGTCCAGGAGTGGCGCAAGGATCAAAACGACGAGCACTACGCGGTCGTTGAGGTTTTGACAGAGCGCATTCCTGATCAGCCCTGGGCTTCCGTCCCAGACTTAAATCCCGAAGTAGCGCGCGAATGGCTTTTACCTCCCGTTTCCCAACGCCTTTTGCGCGGTGAAGGGGAGTATATTGCAGAACTGCGCTCTGCGGTAGCTGCCTTCATCAAATTTGAAGGTTTAGACTACGATGACGATGAGTCGGCGGGGGACAAACTAGATGCTTACATAGGGTGGGTGCAGAGAATATTGACCCGCTACGAAGGGTTCCTTATGCAGGTGAATATCGGCGATAAGGGCAGCTACTACTTCGCAGCTTTCGGCGCTCGAGTAGCCCATGAGGATGACGTAGATCGGGCGCTGGGTGCCTCTTTAGAATTGATGACGCCACCTGACGAATTAAATTTCATCCTCAATACGCGTGTAGGAATCACGCGCGGGTTGGTTCGAGTCGGCGCTTACGGCGCCCCAAATCGCCGGACCTATGGCGTACAAGGCAGTGATGTCAATATTGCTGCCAAATTTATGGAACACGCTTCACCTGGACAGATTCTAACCAGTAACCGCATAAAACAGGAGGCCGGGACCCAATACGAGTTCGAGGCTCTCGAGCCCATCCATATCAAGGACTTTGACGAACCATTTTCAATATATTTGTTAACCAACAAGCTGGTTGAGAGAACCACCGATATCTTAGGAAGGTCCATTTACCCCATTGTCGGGCGGGAAGTTGAAAAGTCAAAAATTGTTCATGGACTCCATGTTCTTCTGAAAGGTCAAAATACAACTGTGGTGATCGAGGGGGATGCCGGTATCGGCAAATCCCGCCTTGTGGAATACGCGATACAAAAAGCTATACAATCCAATATCCAAGTATTAGTTGGCGCTGGGGATGACATCAGAAAATCCTCGCTGTATTATGCGTGGCAACCCATATTCAGCCGCTTGCTGAACATGAATGGGAAATTCGGGGAACCGGATAGCACAGCCCGTAAGGAAAGGCGTGCCCAGATAATGACCCACCTCGACAACCTGTCCCCAGATCTATCAAGTATTGCCCCACTCTTGAACGAGGTTCTTCCACTGGACATCCCGGAAAACGATCTCACCAGACAGATGACGGGGGAGGTACGGGCGAGCAATATACGCGAACTTTTAGTTGGGTTGCTCTCAGCGGAGGCTAAATCAACTCCCTACCTGCTGGTGATCGAGGATGCCCATTGGCTAGATTCCGCTTCTTGGAAAATGGTTCAAACAGTCCACCAGGAAGTACATCCCTTGTTCCTGATCATCGCTCATCGCCCACTCCCCGATCCGATCCCGTCTGAATACACAGAACTTATGCAATCCGATCATGTCCATCACCTAGTTTTGGATTTGTTCACGCAGTCGGATGTTAACGATTTCATTTGTGATATTCTGGAAGTCAAAAAACTTCCCCAACCTGTTTTTGATCTTGTTTATGAAAAAGCTGAGGGCAATCCCCTCTTCAGCGAAGAACTGATCTACTCACTGCGTGATGCTGGGCTGATCAAGGTAATCGATGATGAAGGTCAAATTTCCACCAGTGCTACAAACCTGATGGCTTTGGACTTTCCCGACACAAGTCAAGATATTATCCGCAGTCGCATCGACCGTCTAAAAGCCCAAGAGCAGCTGGCTCTCAAAGTTGCCAGCGTGATCGGTCGCACCTTTATATACCACATCCTGCACGATATTCACCCGGTCGAAATCGACAAATCCTATCTGAATGAATACCTGGACAATTTTGAACGTCTTGCGCTCACTCAGCTCATCTCGACAGAACCCGCCCTGGAATACAGGTTCAAACACATCATCATTCAAGAAGTCGCATATAACCTAATGCTGTACACCCAGCGGCGGGATCTACATCAGGCCATCGCTGAATGGTATGAGACAAATCACGCTGAAGACTTGGCGCAGGTCTACCCATTGTTAGCTCATCACTGGAATAATACGGAAAACGCCAGTAAAGCCGTGGAATTTCTGGAAAAAGCTGGCAAACAAGCTGTACGCAATTTTGCCAATCGAGAAGCGGTTATTTTTTTGGATGGGGCATTGAGGCGCGTAGACGAATCCGGTCTGCGTATCGATGAAAACCAGCGTGCAGAATGGGAATTGCTCATCGGTGAGGCCTACGTAAATCTAGCGCAATATATACAAGGGCGTCAACATATCGAAGCTGGTTTAGAATTATCTAAACAGCCAATCCCAAGCGGCCGATTGAAACAATATACTGGCGTTCTAGGACAAGTTTTGACCCAAGTGTTACACCGCTTGTATCCGAACTCTATGATTGGAAGAAAGGAGGATCAGAGGGATATATTATTAGCAGCTTCGCGAGCATGCGAACGCCTATCTGAAGTCTATTATATGGCTAATGAAACCGCCCTCTCACTATACTCTGCCTTCCGCACGTTGAATCTCGCTGAGATGGCGGGTCCTTCCCCGGAACTCGCCCGGGGATATGCAACCGTTGGGGCTATGATTGGTTTCATCCCCATCCACCGCATGGCGAACACTTATCTGCAGCGGGCGTTAAGGACTGTAGAACAAACCGATGATTTAAATGCCCAAGCCTGGGTGGAGATTGTAGTTGCTTTTTATTACGCAGGTGTTGGCAATTGGGATGCAGCAATACAGCTCCTGGAACACGTTGTGGAGATTTCCGAGCGACTCGGGGACCAACGTAGGCGCGAAGATGGTCTTGGAATCCTTTTCGCGATTAATTACTTCCAAGGTAATTTTCAATCCAGTGCAAGTATAGCGGAAGATCTGATCACAATCTCCCGCCGGCGAGGGGCAGTGCACTCCTTAGCATTTGGTTTACAGGGAAAAGCTTACGCAAGGCTTCATCAGGGTCAATTCGATGAAACCATGGAACATCTTCACGAGCTACAATCTCTCATGCTCGAAGATTCTAAAATCACAGATGAAGCTCTGATGATAGAGATGTACGGGCTGCTCTGTCTAACCCAGCTACGAAAAGCTGACATCCAGAAGGCGCTCGATAATTCCGAGCATGCGATCCGCTTATGTGAAAAGGCAACGCCCAGCAATTTCTCCTCATTTTCCGGATTCGCCGGTCCCGCTTGTGTCTATCTCTCGCTATGGGAGAGAGGTTACAATCTACCAGATGTCGAGAAATCTGCTGCAAAAGCGATTAAAATCCTCAAAAAATTTGGGCGTGTTTTCCCTATTGGTCAGCCGCGAGCTCATCTTTATCGGGGTTGGCAATTGTGGCTTGCTGGTAAGCATAATAAAGCCTATAAAGCTTGGCAGGAAAGCTTATCTTCAGGGGAAAACTTAAAGATGAAATACGAACAAGGATTAGCCCATTTTGAGATCGGCCGGCACCTACCGGAGGACAGTCAAGATCGGAAGAGTCATTTGGCACATGCGCAAGAAATTTTTACCAAACTGGGTGCATCTTTCGACCTCGCCCGGATTAATGAGTTGCTATCGAATACTTAAACAGTGTAATCGTGATGCTTGAATAACCTAAATACACAAACAGACCTCTTCATGTATGATCCCGAATTGAGCCACTGCATCGATAAGGCATTTCTCCAGCTTCAAGAACGGATACACGAATCAGGATCCGTTCTCGGCAAACGCATCACTGGGTGGATAGAGAATACTTACAAGGCGGGCAAACCCCAAGAAGCCTTCACCAACCCGCTCTCTTTCCCGGTTCTTCTGCTGCCATGGTATGCACAAAGCACGATCCAAGCTGAACCGGAGATCAATTTTCAGACCAGCTTGATTTACTCGTCAGTCAATGGATATTATTACATCCGCTTAATGGATAATTTGATGGACGCTCACCGGTTGGATCAGTTAACGCTCCTACCAGTGATGAATTTTTTCCATACCCAATTCCAAACCCCCTACCAAAAGTATTTCAAATATAGCCACCCTTTTTGGGATACCTTCCAATCTATATGGATGCACTCAGCGGAGGTGACATTAAGGGATGCAGCCCTGGAAAATATTGACAGGGATTTATTTGTAGAAGTCTCAGCCCAGAAAACTTGCGCTGTGAAAATTCCCCTTGCGGCTGTATTTTATAAATATGACCTACAGGAGCGGATAGATATCTGGTTTAGATTCATTGATCTGTTCGGTTGTTGGCACCAAATGTGGAATGACATTTTTGATTGGATCAAAGATACGAAAGGGGAGGTACGAACCTATTTTTTATCTGAAGCTCAACGCGAAAAGCGCCCTAGAGAACCAATTGTGGATTGGGTGTTACGCGCAGGATTAGCCTGGGGTTTTTCAACTCTGGATGATTGGATGATGGAGATGCAATATTTAGCTAAAGAACTCGACAGTCCACACTTGGAAACCTATCTGGAAAAAAGAAACGATATTTTAGCCAAGCAGAAAGTGGTTGCCATCCAAAAATTAGAAAAATTGGGAAAATTGCTTTCTTCACTAAAAAAATCACTTGCAGAACTTTGACAGTTACAGAAGTATGCGCGTTCCAAGAGGGATCATTCACGTGTCCATTACCAGCAGGGTGGTACCTCACCATGATATAATCCAACTGAAAAAAACTATATTTCATAAACAGATACCCTTTTTAGAATTTGCCAAAGGAGGCTATTAATGATCTCAGAAGAAAATGAAAATATCTACTACGCGCTTGCTGGCAGGCTGCTGTGGGATGATCACTTTGTAAGAAGCCTCATAGAACATCCAAGGCATGCGATCACGGATACATTGTTAAAAGCCAATATAGAATTCAGCGCCGATCATGTGGAATATTTGGCAAAAGAATTGGAATCTTTCAATGCTGAACACGGCTTGGAAAATATTTTAGTCTCTGCGAGAAACCATTTCTCTAAAAGACCTGAACCAGCAGTGGTTTGATTAAGTATAGTTCATCCAATTCACATTCGAGGATCCTTTTTTGATCCTTCCCAATCGGGCATCAGTATAATCAGGATCATCTTCTGCTTACCGCAGTGATGATCCTGTTATTAATTCTAGTTGGATTATCACCAATATCGAGCTTTAAGGGCGTGGAGCAGGCTGCAGTAATCCATCCCCCTATCGGATCCCCTCATCAATTCAACCGTATGCTTTTATGAAATGGACTGCTCATTACCTCACTAATCGCGACCAATACTGGGGTGAGGTGGAATCTTATTTCGATAACTTGCCTAATCATCTCCGAGCTCAGGGGAGACTGTTGCGAAACAACCTAGCGGTGCATTATTCGAGTTCAGGAGAATTTAGCGATATCCTAACACGAGTGGATGATTACCCTCAACTGACCATTCCCTTTGGAATCCTCGACGATTGCGGATTTGGAGA
>JASFVL010000039.1:0-19416 GCA_050049875.1 Anaerolineales bacterium | reverse complement strand
AAGTGCCGTGTATTTTCCGGTAAAATATCCATCTGGGCTTCCTGTAGGTTCTGAGATGATGTTTTGCTCAACAACAACTCTACTACAGGTTGCCCTTTTCAGTTAGTCATTTTTGGCGAAGGTATTGCTATAAGAACAAAAATATTATCATTCTCCTCCATTGAGGTCACTAAATCAGATAGTGTATTCTGTTGAGTTGGTTGGCAATCCTTTCCAAATCTACAAACTAATGCCTATATAATTATCCGATCCCTGGTAGAGTAGAATAATGAACAAATCAATTAATTGAATAGATTTAAAGCCATAGCTCAAGGAGTTTATATGAGATTTGATTTTTCTGATCACGTTGTTGTGCTACCCGGCGCTCTTGGGGATTTGGCCAGTGATTTAGCCCAACGATTTCGAAATTCTGGGGCTCAACTGGCATTGCTGGATAGAGGTATGGGACGTCTGACAAAAAAATATCCAAATCTGGTTGATCAATTTTCAATCTTGATGGTGGACAATGTTGATTTAACCAACCTTGATTCCGTGGAAGTCGGTATTTCGAAGGTCATCAGTCATTTTGGAAACATTGATATTTTGGTAAACACAGTGGGAGGATTTCGATCAGGAACTACTCTTCATGAAACCTCTTTAGAAACCTGGGATTTGATGATGGATTTAAATGCCCGATCTGTTTTTTTAGCTTGCCATGCAGTTATCCCTTACATGTTGGAACAAGGCTGTGGAAAGATCGTCAGTGTAGCTGCAAGACCTGGTTTGAAAGGCAATCAGCGTATGGCAGCATATAGCGCTTCGAAAAGTGTTGTCATACGGTTGACAGAAAGCATGGCTGCAGAATTGAAGAATCAAGGCATCAATGTCAATTGTATAATTCCAGGAACGATCGACACTCCATCAAATCGAGAATCTATGCCCCAAGCTGATTACACTCGCTGGGTTGATCCAGGATCAACCGCTGATGTAATTATGATGCTCACATCAGAATTGGCTCGCGATATTCATGGAGCATCGATATCCGTGTATGGCAAAAGTTGAGACCTTTATGGTTAAGTGGAATGAAACAAATAAATATTAATTCGTCAACTTACAAAATAAATCTATACCTTATATATTTTTGGAATAAACGCTTTGAGGATCAACATTATTATTGTAACAAAAAATCTAGGCAGGATTGTAACTCTTCAAAATATACCAAGGATAAAAAATGAGTAAGACAACAAACTACGCCCGTTATATTTCTCTCGTATTGCTGATCTCAATAATTAGTGCAGTACTGGTAAACTGTACAGCAACCCAAAAGGACGATGTCTCCATAACGGAATCAATCTCGAAGGAACCAACTATGTCTCCCACGAAATCAGATCAGGATATATCACTTCCAGTTAATGAGGCTAGATCAAAGTTGCAGCGCATCATGTCCCCGGAAGTGGAATCTAACAATATTGAAGAGCTAGCAAAGGGGAACACAGAATTTGCATTCAATTTCTACCAATCCGTACGTGATCAAGAAAATAACATCTTCTTCTCCCCCTTCAGCATATCCTTAGCTTTGGCGATGGCTTATGCTGGTGCAATGGGAGAGACAAAAGAACAAATGGCTACCACTCTTCAATATCGTCTACCATCTAAAGATTTACATCCCGCCATCAATGGGCTGGATCTGATCCTCAATCAAAGAGATGAAAAGGTAGATCCTGAACTGGGTACCGGCTTCCAATTGAACATAGCGAATTCAACCTGGGCCCAGCAGGATCACCCTTTCCTACAGGAGTATCTTGATTTGTTAGCGACGAATTACGGTGCTGGTGTACGGTTAACAGATTTTGCCAATGCACCCGATCAAACACGGCAAGCAATCAATAAATGGGTAAGTGATGAGACCCAAGGTAAGATTGAAGATTTAGTACCTCCAGGAGCGCTCGATAGCCTAACTCGATTGGTACTTGCGAACGCGATCTATTTCAAAGCCACTTGGCAGAATACATTCCAAGAAGATTTGACTGATGACGAGGTGTTTACCTTTTTAGATGGAAGCCAAGTCGAAATACCCATGATGACCTATTCCAAACCCGAGAGGTTGAACTATACCCATGGAGAGGATTATCAAGCAGTTGAGTTACCATATGTTGGTAGGGATGTATCAATGGTCATCCTAATTCCTGATACTGGTAAATTTAGAGAATTCGAAGGCGCATTAAGTACTGACCACTTCAATACAATCGTAGATTCATTCGAAGGTAAAAACGTGCAATTAACAATACCCAAATTCAGCTTTATGTTTGAATTAAGCCTCGCTGAAACTTTACGCCAGATGGGAATGACAGCTGCCTTCGACCCCCAGGAGGCAGATTTCTCCGGCATGGATGGCAGCCGAGATTTATTCATCAAGAATATACTTCACAAAGCATTTGTTGCTGTTGATGAACAGGGCACTGAAGCTGCTGCAGCAACAGCGATTATCGTAGGTGTGACTTCACTCCCAGTTGTGGATGTGGAGCTAACAGTTGACCGGCCTTTTATATTCATGATCCGTGATATCCCCACTGGGACCATCTTATTTATGGGACGCGTCTTATCCCCTGTTCCATAAACCTTTAATCAATATTAAGAGGAAGAAGTGATTCATTATCACAATATCGATTAACCCCCATTTTATTTATAACCATTTTTAAAACCTATCGAAAACAGGATCGCCTTTCCCTTGATCTTATACAACCTTCATAACGCCTTGAATAGGTACACAAAATTATTATTATCTACAATTTATAGTTCGCATCCATCTTCAACACACAGTGTTATAATCTCCAGATACGGACAAAACTGGTCATAATTTTTTTGGGAGGCTCGTGTGCGCAAAAAAGTCGTCATCACTGGATTGGGAGCTATCACCCCGCTGGGTCATGGTGTTAATACAACCTGGAATTGTCTCGTCGAAGGTAAATCTGGCGTGGACTATATCACACAATTTGATACACAAGATTTTAAACACCAAATCGCCGCCGAAGTGAAAGATTTCGATGGAGAAGCCCTTTTTGGGAGGCGTGAAGCTAGACGCATGGATCGAGTTACTCAACTAGCTCTAGCTGCAACGGAAGAGGCAGTAAATGAAGCAAGTCTAGCTATAAACGACAGAAATCGTAATCGCATTGGAGTCGTAATTGGTACAGGTATAGGTGGTTTGAGTACATTATTTGACCAAATGCAGGTATACAGTGAAAGAGGCCCATCACGTGTGAGTCCTTTTCTGGTACCCATGATGTTACCAGACTCAACGCCAGGAATGATAGCTATACAATATGGGTTACGAGGTCCTAATCTAGCGGTAGTTACAGCGTGTGCTTCGAGCACAAATGCCATCGGCGAATCGGTTGAGATCATCCGAAGAGGTCAAGCAGATATTATGATCTCTGGGGGTACTGAGGCTGCCATTGTGCCAATCGCGATAGCCGGCATGGGTGTGATGACTGCACTTTCTAGCAGGAACGAAGAACCCAAAGCCGCCTCTAGACCTTTTGACCTGGATCGTGATGGATTTGTAATGGGTGAAGGGGCTGCTATCCTGATTTTAGAATCTTTAGAATACGCCAAAAAACGAGGGGCAAAAATTCTTGCCGAGATTGTAGGCTATGGTGCGACCAACGATGCATACCACATATCTGCTCCAGCTGAAAACGGTGCTGGTGCAGCCTTGTGCATGCAAATGGCTTTGAATAATTCGGGGTTAGATATCAAAGATATCGACTATATAAATGCTCACGGAACCAGTACACCCCTCAACGACAAAAGTGAAACAGCTGCCATCAAGACTGTGTTCAAAGAACACGCATATGATATCCCGGTCTCATCGACGAAGTCAATGACAGGACACCTTCTAGGAGCAGCAGGGGCTTTAGAAGCGGTAATCTGTACAAAGGTTTTGGAAAATCAACTCCTTCCACCGACAATCAATTACGAAAACCCTGACCCTGATTGTGATCTAGATTATGTGCCCAATCACGCCAGAAAGGCTAGAGTCGATCATTTGATGTCAAACTCATTTGGTTTTGGTGGTCATAATGCCACCATTATTTTGAACCGACATCGAGAGGTCAGCGTATGAACCAGCATGCGCATATCACCGGTTGGGGTATGGCGGTCCCCGAAAAAATACTCACCAACGATGAAATCGCTGAAACTGTGGATACCACCGATGAATGGATCGTCTCAAGGACCGGTATCCACGAACGGCGTATTGCATCTCCTCATGAGAGCACTGCATCACTTGCATCGGATGCAGCCTTGAAAGCTTTAGAGGTGGCATCATTGAGTCCCTACGATGTGGATTTAATAATCGTCGCTACCTCATCCCCAGAACACCTATTCCCATCAACAGCCTCCCTGGTTCAGGATCGAATTGGAGCAATCAAAGCTGGTGCTTTTGATTTATCAGCTGCCTGCACTGGTTTCATCTTTGGTCTTAATATGGCCTCCCAAGCAATCCAAACAAGGTCGATTGATACTGCCATTGTGGTTGGAGCTGAAACATTATCACGCTTGGTGAACTGGAAAGATAGAAATACTTGCATTCTGTTTGGAGATGGTGCAGGAGCTTTTGTGCTACAGGCGAGTGAGGATCCTGGCGGATTGCTTTCCGCGGTGATGCGCTCAGATGGGTCGGGGGGGGATTTATTGATCCTTCCCGCTGGCGGTAGCAAACTACCCACCAGCCAAGAAACTATTTTAAATGGACAGCACTACGTACAAATGAACGGTCGCGAAGTATTCCGATTTGCGACACAAGTGATGGCTGGAGCGACACGCGAAGTGATTAATAAGGCTCAATTAAAAATGAGGGACATCAGATTAGTCATCCCTCACCAAGCAAATCAGCGGATCATCGAAGCAGCTGCTCGAGGACTGAAACTTCCCCTAGATCGATTTGCAATTAATTTAGACCGTTTTGGAAATACATCTACAGCATCGATACCTATGGCAACGGTTGAAGCGATCCAAGATCAAAGACTAAAACCCGGTGATAAAATCGTTTTCGTCGGGTTTGGGGGCGGTTTAACATGGGGAGCAGCAGCAGTACAATGGACAGGACCGTTACCTGAAAGAAAGCAAGTGTGGCCATATCGTTTCCAGCATCTCTACTCTCTTTGGGTAAAGATAAGATCCCTGATTCTTAGAATTGATCGAAGAATAGAGGGTTGGATTTGGGGACGGCGATAATTATGAGATAAATATCTGATTAATTATCCAGATCATAAATCAATAGGACCTACGCAATTGTAGGGGAATGTGCCTCCCAACTGAGTAACTTCTCTCATTAAAGGATCAAGCCAACCAAATATTCAATCACCGATTAAAGATAGAAAACGTTTTATTATTACGAAAATAGATCTCAGGAAACCAGGAGACTCTCTGCTTTTTTCAGCCGATCTTTGATCGATTGTCTCACGTAAATGGGCTTGTTCCGAATAATTACTGGTTAATCCTGGGGCTCCTTGCATAGCTTCTGGAGGTGGTTTAGCTATTTCAGTTCTAGGGTTTTTTTGTTTAATAATTGAGTCATCATCCCGAATTATCGGGAAAACTGCCTTCATGCCGCGATCTTGAGACGGAGAGGGAGAGGTATGTACAATCTGCTTGTTCATTGGCTCCCCTAAATCAGTTCGCATACCCAAATCTTTTATTTCCTGATTGGCAATATCATCTTTGATGCCATTGTCTTGTTGATCAATTTGGGCATCTGATTCATCATCTTCACACTTCGAATCAGGTTTCGAAACGTCAGAAGAATTCATGTCTCGAGTGTAAAAATGCTCCCCCTTCTTTTGCTGATTATCCGCTGAGTGATTTTTATCGGACGATAACATAAAGACCTCCAACACGCGATTCGGAACACATAAATCGTAATAAACAATAGAAATAGTTGATAAAGATTATAATCAATCATAGGTAATTTTTGCATTTCCAGTACATTCAAAACAATGAGTGTTCTATATCTTTAATAATTCTGCTAGCTATCCTTGCTAGGATAGCCCCTGTACCCATAGCCTTGTTCATTATTAAGTCAAGATATCAAACAATTTTACTAGCAACTTATCCGAGTGAGGAAGCATCTGAACCTGATATATAAGAAATGATGAAATTTAAGAATCGGACCTATACACAGGATGAGATTGCGTTTATGAGCATTAATAAATAGATATTTTTGATTAAAATCATCGAAATGTTAGAAGCTTGTTAGAATCCTGATTCTTAACGACAGATGACTACCGAGGGATGCAATAGATTGGTATAATTAAATAGACAATTACGATTTGTCATTTTGTGGAGGTTCATGTGAATTCTACGAGAAGTAGATCGTCTTTAATATATCTGCTGCTTTTTGTAGCGATAATCATACTCGTGGTTTACAACTTTCAGCAGCAATCTAATACGCAGGAAGCACTTACGATAAATGAGGTCGCAGGTCAGATTATTCATGGTGATATAAAGCGTATTGTTGTAGATGATAATAGTCTACGAGTAGTATATGCTGATGGTTCTGAAGGAACGTCTCATATGGAATCATCAGCCACTTTGGTTGAACAACTTAAAGAATTAGGTGTCACAACCGCCAATCTTGACCCCGAAAACGTAAAAATCGAGATCAAGCCCCCTAGCCCTTGGCTAGGTATCGCCACAATATTCAGCTATGTAATGCCTTTTCTCCTACTAGGAGGGGTATTCTGGTTTGTATTCCGACAAGCGCAAGGTAGCAACAATGCTGCAATGGCTTTTGGAAAATCGCGTGCTCGCATGTTCTCTGGTGATCAACCGACCGTTACTTTTGAAGACGTGGCTGGTGTTGAAGAAGCCAAAGAGGAACTATGGGAGGTAGTTGAGTTCTTGAGAGAACCCGACAAATTTATCTCCCTTGGAGCACGAATACCTAAAGGTGTGCTGTTAATCGGACCACCAGGAACAGGGAAAACACTACTGGCCAAAGCCGTGTCCGGTGAAGCTGCAGTGCCATTTTTCTCGATTAGTGGATCTGAATTCGTTGAGATGTTTGTGGGTGTAGGAGCTAGTCGAGTGAGAGATCTCTTCGATCAAGCAAAACGTCACTCTCCCTGTATTGTTTTTGTTGATGAGATCGATGCAGTAGGGCGACAACGAGGAGCAGGATTAGGCGGAAGCCATGATGAACGCGAACAGACGCTGAACCAAATGCTGGTAGAAATGGATGGTTTTGATACTGACACTAATGTCATTATTGTTGCAGCTACCAACCGTCCTGACGTGCTAGATCCCGCTTTGTTGCGCCCGGGACGCTTCGACCGGAGAGTTATATTGGATCGCCCTGACATTCGAGGGAGGGAAGCCATCCTCCAAGTCCATGTCAAAGGCAAACCACTCGCTGATGATGTAGATCTCGGAGTACTTGCTCGTTCAACACCTGGCTTTGTGGGTGCGGATATCGAAAATCTAGTAAACGAGGCTGCCATCCTTGCTGCCCGAAGAAACCGGAGGACGATTGGGCAGCTTGAATTCGAGGAATCAATTGAGCGAGTTATTGCTGGTCCAGAACGGAAAAGTAGGCTAATCAGTGAAGAAGAAAAGCGGATTGTCGCTTATCATGAAGCAGGTCATGCCGTGGTTGCGCATGCTTTACCCGAGACCGATCCGGTGCATAAAGTCTCCATCACTGCCCGTGGCATGGCAGGTGGATATACCCTCATGCTTCCAGAAGAGGATCGCACATTAATGCCTCGAAAGAAGCTCTTCGCGGATATGGTTGGTCTACTCGGTGGTAGAGCAGCTGAAGAGTTAGTTTTCAACGATATAACATCCGGAGCTTCTAACGATCTTGAGCGGGTGACCCGTATGGCACGCACAATGGTGACCAGATTGGGGATGAGCGATGTGCTTGGGCCAATGGTTTATGGACAAAAAGAGGAGTTAGTTTTCCTTGGGCGCGAGATTTCGGAACAGCGAGATTACTCTGAAGCTGTCGCTGAGCAAATCGATCAAGAAGTACGAACTATTGTTAATGACGCATACGAGAAAGCCAAGAACATTCTTAATCAATATCGTGAAAAACTAGATAATGTCGCTGACCGCCTCTTAGAAGTGGAAACACTGACACGTGAGGAGTTCGAGGAGATTTTCCCCTCACCGGTAACAAAAAACAGCGGCACGCCGATACCACAAATTCCCCAACCTGCCTAACCCAGAACGCTAACACCGGGGTGTGCCCATCAAGAGCACACCCCGATTTTTATCCTAAGATGTCCTTTCCCACAGATTACACAAAAGTATTACATGAAGCAGGGTTTTTTCTTCAATCTGATGCAGGCTATCTTGACGTTCAGGGACCAGACCGATTGGAATTTTTACAACGCCAAACCACGAACGACCTGCAGATGTTGAACGATGACTTAGTTGTAAAAACTGTTCTCACCTCCCCAATAGCCCGAATAATTGACGTGCTTTATATAATTTTCAAGAAAGACTCACTTGGGATCATCACACTTCCCGGAAGAGCCCAAACCACTTTCCAATTTTTAAGTAGCCGGATCTTCTTCAATGATCAAGTCAGTTTGACCGATAAAAGTAGCCAGCGAGCACAAATCCTGGTTGAAGGTCAAAAAGCTGCTCAAGTCTTTGAGAAGATCGGTCTTACGTTACCAAATGAAAAATACGAGATTGTGTCTGACCAAATCAATGATGAAATTATTAAGATCATCCCACAAGACGGATTGCTTGAGAACGGCTTCAGAATCATCACAAAAAATGCACATGAAAAGATGCTCTTAGACGCTCTTCTGGAAAATGGTGCCACTCCAATATCAGAAGACACTCTTCACATCTTGCGAGTAGAATCCGGTCTTCCCGGACCGGTAGGAGAACTAACTCAAGATTACACTCCTTTGGAAATAAACCTCGAAAACCTTATATCACCTGATAAGGGGTGCTATACCGGACAAGAGGTCATCGCCCGTCAAATCACCTACGACAAAGTTGCTCGCCGGATGGTGGGTTTGTCCTTGAAAAATTTTGTTCTTCCAGGAAACGATGTTCATACTGAAGGTAAGAATATAGGTAAAGTGACATCATCCGCCCTCTCACCTCGATATGGACCAATAGCTCTCGCAATAATCAAACGACCGTACAATAAATCAGGTGTAATCGTCAAAGTGGGGAATGATGAAATACCGGGGGTTGTTACAAATCTGCCTTTCAATTAATCTTACTGCTGGTTATTTGGTACCAGCTGGGCGTTCAGCTGTTATATTGATTCAACTTAATTTTATCCTCTGGATATAGCAATCGACCCATAGTTAGCATCCAAAATAAATCAGGTAGAAGGACATGTTGACACTTGAAGGATAATTCACTATACTGATGTTAAGATAATAAAGGTAATCCGACCTTTTGGTGTTGTAAACAGCTTTCTGTATGTTGATATTAGTAAGTCTTGATATTTATAAGCAGCTAATTTTTCATCTAAGCAAACCCATCGAAAGGAGGTGTGAAAAAAACAATCCACATGGGGGGAACACATAAAGACCGAATTATCACAAGTGCATATGAAGGAGGTAGGCTTAATGAAAACGGTATTCGCACACCCAGAACGCTGTGTGGGTTGCAAGCAATGTGAAGTAGCCTGCGCAGTAGCTCATTCACAGACCAAAAGCCTATTCTTATCTGTGTTTGAGGATCCAACACCCAAACCCCGAATCCACGCTGAACCTGGTTTAGTCTTAAACACGGCTTTCCCAAATAAATGCCGACACTGTAACCCTGCGCCATGCCAAGCTGTTTGTCCTACAGCAGCGATCAGTCGGGCAAGCGATTTCTCAGAGATCGTAGTTATCGATTCTCACAAATGCATCGCTTGTGGCATGTGCGCGATGGTCTGCCCTTTCGATGTGATCACATATTACTCTATAGCCAACGCACCTGAGAAAGACGCTGTTGCAATAAAGTGTGATCACTGTATCGAGCGTCAGCGTCAGGGATTTATCCCAGCGTGCGTTGAAGTCTGCAAAGTGAAGGCTTTGGAATTTGGGGAGATCAATGAATTGGTCAAATCCGCTCGTACTCATTATTCAAAAGCTGTTTCTGTAGCTATGGGTGAAATAGAACCACAAATTATCACTCAGCCCGAGAATTACGAGGCATGGCAGGATTGGGGTGCTGCTGTATCCAATATAAACGCGAACGGCAAGAGAGGAGGATAAAAAATGTCCACTATAAGTGGTAGCAATGGAAACAAACAGAAAAGTATCAACTCCGATACATGGTCTATGTTGGAAGTCGCCCATCGGGAGGGTATTGAGACGGTTTGGGATCGATTATCAAAACAACAACCCCAATGTGGCTATTGTAATTTGGGAACTAGCTGCCGAATATGTGCGATGGGTCCTTGCCGCGTTGATCCCTTTGGTGATGGACCCACGAAGGGTGTCTGTGGAGCTGACGCTGATATCATTGTTGCTCGTAATTTGGGTCGTATGATCGCGGCTGGCTCATCTGCCCACAGTGATCATGGGAGGGATATTCTTGAAACTCTACATCTTGTCGGGGAAGGGGACACGGATGTCTATAAGATCAGTGACCCTGATAAATTGAGGCGATTAGCTGGGGAGTATGGGGTCGAAACCAACGGTAAAAATGATCAAGAGATCGCTCATGACCTCGCCCAGGAGATGATGGAAGATTATGGGATGCGACGGAATAAACTACCGTTAACAATGCGCGCTCCTAAAAGCCGACAGGGTATTTGGGAGCAAACGAACACCACACCAAGAGGTGTGGATCGGGAAAACGTTGAGATG
Source organism: Anaerolineales bacterium (assembly GCA_050049875.1). Taxonomy (GTDB): domain Bacteria; phylum Chloroflexota; class Anaerolineae; order Anaerolineales; family UBA11858; genus JASFVL01. Next base: position 8,599 of record JASFVL010000039.1, on the reverse strand, counting down.
CTCCATCGAACCCACATGGGTGTTGACAATGATTGGGTAAATATCCTGTTGCACGGTGTCCGTACCAGCCTCAGCGATGGATGGGGAGGCTCAATGATCGCGACGGAACTCTCCGATGTGCTATTTGGTGTGCCAACCCCAAAAATGTCCAAGATGAACCTGGGAGTGCTCAGCAAAGATCAAGTTAACATTATCCTCCATGGTCATAACCCAATGCTGTCCGAAGTTATTGTGGCAGCTTCCCAAGACCCCGAGTTAATAAAACTAGCTGAACAGAAAGGGGCAAAAGGGATCAACTTAGCAGGTCTATGCTGTACAGGGAATGAGGTTTTAATGCGTAAGGGCATTCCCATGGCGGGCAACCATCTCATGCAGGAATTGAGCATTATGACCGGTGCTGTTGAGCTCATGGTAGTTGATTACCAATGCATCATGCCATCGATTACCGAGACAGCCAAATGCTTCCACACAAAAGTTGTAAGCACATTTGACAAGGCAAAATTCCCCGGAGCGGAGCATATCACCTTTGATCCTAGGAACGGGATGGAAATCGGTAAGCAAATTGTCCGATCAGCTATTGAGAATTACCCCAAACGAACACCTGAACGATTAAACATTCCTGTAGAACCAGTAGAGATGATGACTGGGTTTTCAATCGAAGCAATCTTGGGCGCTTTAGGCGGAAGTCCCCAGCCGCTGGTTGATGCAATTGTTGCAGGGAAAATTCGTGGTGCGGTCGGAGTGGTCGGATGTAATAACCCAAAAATCAAACAAGATTTGGGTCACACTGAGTTAACCAAACGTTTAATCGAAAACGATATTTTAGTTGTAGTCACAGGATGTGCAACTGTAGCAGATGGAAAAGCCGGCTTAATGACGCCTAGTGCTGCGGATAGGGCAGGCCCTGGACTAAAAGAGGTGTGTAAAGCTTTAGGTATACCTCCTGTTTTACACGTTGGAAGTTGTGTTGACAATTCACGTATCCTTGTATTAGCCGCTGCTTTAGCAAATCACCTCAATACTGATATTAGCGCTCTCCCACTAGCGGGTGCAGCACCAGAGTGGTACTCTGAAAAAGCTGTTGCTATTGGTGTTTATGTAGTCGCATCTGGGATTTATACGGTTTTGGGAGTCGCACCACCCGTATTTGGTAGCCCAAATATCGTAAAACTCCTTACCTCGGGGTTGGATGATGTTTTTGGAGCGACCTTTTCCGTTGAACCTGATCCCGATCGGGCTGCTGCTCTTATCCGAAAACACATTGAGAAGAAACGGGCCGGATTAGGATTGGATGCTCTCAACTCCGAGGATATCCCCATGCCTGAAGCCGTGCTCTCTTTGACCTAAATGTTGTCAAGTTGAGTCGATTCACAGACAGGACTTGAGAAGGAGTTTCTTATGAAAATCCTCATAATAGGGGCAGGACCTGCTGGGGTAACTGCCGCTGAGACAATCCGAGATCTGGACCCAAATGTGGAGTTGGAAATGTTTAGCGCGGAACCGTTTCCACCCTATTCGCCTCCCGCTATGGCAGATCATTTCATCAACGGAACACAAGCCCACCTTTGGCGAGGGTTGGATTGGCATGAACGTTATAACATAAAATATCACATGGGTACTGAAGTCACCTCGGTGGATCCTGAAGCACACGAGATATTCTTAGCAAATAGCAAGAAAATCCATTATGATCGTCTCGTTATTGCTACAGGGAGCCGCTTATACGCCCCTCTACCTGGCGCTGATCTTCCGGGTGTATACAACTTTAAATCACTTAGTGCAGCCGAATCCCTGGTAGCAAGAGTAAAAGAGGGCTCTGCCACCAGTGCAATCATCGTGGGTGCAGGGTTTATAGGAATGGAAATCGCTCTGCTCTTACGGGAGATGAATGTTGAGGTAACTCAGGTTGAGATGCTAGACCAGGTAATGTCCACTATGCTTGACGAGGACACTGCATCTATAGCATTGCAACTCATGCGTGAACGTGGAGCAAACTTGCGGCTTAATACCAAGGCTACATCTTTCGTCGGTAACGGAAAGGCAGAAGCGACTCAATTGGAGTCCGGTGAAATACTGTATGCAGACTTGCTGATTGCCGCCACAGGGGTAAAACCCAATCTGGATTTCCTTCAAGATACAAATCTCAAACACAATTGGGGGGTAATAGTTGACGATCATCTCCAAACCAGTGCTGATGATATTTTCGCTGCAGGTGATGTGATTGAATCGCCAGACCGGTTGACGGGTGAATTCGGTGTTCGAGCGATTTTCCCCAACGCCGTTGAACAAGGTCAAATAGTCGGTCAGAATCTAATGGGTATGGATAGAACCTACTCCGGTGCTGAACGCATGAACAGCCTTAAACACCTTGGATTACCAATCATGGCTGCGGGCTTTAAAGAAGGTGATGAAATAATTCAATCCAGAAAAAATGGTAATCTGCGAACAATTTACTTACAGGAAAACCGTCTGGTAGGTTTTCAGTTAGTGGGAGATATAAGAGCCGCTGGTGTTATGCATGCCTTGATGCGCCGGGGGGATAGTGTGCTCAAACTAAAAGACAAATTGTTAAAACCCGACTTTGGGCAGGGATTGATAATTTGGGAGGCAATCACTCCATATACCTAGACATATCATCACAGAATTTAAATTGAGATAGTAGTAACTTCCTACTTGATTAACCCAAATGCGACCTCCTAGAATGAGGTCGCATTTGGGTTCCTGCTTTTTATAATTAACAGTGATCGTTTAATTACCGAATTCGCTGATTTATCATGACAGATACTATAGGTGTGAATTTCTAGTCTTTAGAACCGGTTTTAACTTTGTGATCCAAGGTGCGAGATAAGATATTTCCCAATTCTTCACTCTTCGGTGATGATTTCCTACCTGGTTTTTTTACCTCGACCTCATCCTCTTTTTGAGATCTCTCCATTGCCTCCCGTAAAGCAATTTCCATGGCAGTGGGAACAGGTTTATCGCGTTCGGATTGTTTTTCTTCTTTTTGAACCTTTTTTACTACTTTGGAGGGCTCTTCAGATAGGGCTTTCAAGCTCAATTTGATCTGTTTCTTTCGCCGATTCACCTTTAGAACTTTCGCTTCGATTTCATCTCCCTCCTGCACTACTTCACTCGGAGTGCGAACATAACCATGTGTTAATTCGCTAATATGAATCAAACCTGGTCGTTCCGCACCCACTTCAACGAAAGCACCATATTTTTCCAACCGTGTGATAGTGCCTTTTAATTTCATGCCCTCTTTGATTTCGCGCCATTCAAGAGGTAGCGGTTCAATCATTGTCAATTCAATCCGCTGTTTTTTGGGAAAAACCCGCCGTACCCAAACCACAACCTCTTGACCGATCTCGACTACATCTTCCACTCGATTAACCGGCTCTTTCCGCAATTGAGAAATATGTACCACCCCCGGCACGTTTATACCAATATCAACAATAACACCCGCCAAGGTGGTCTTGACCACTGTCCCAATCAAACGCATTTTTGGTTCGATATCTTCCAGTTTCTTGGGTGTTTCTTCAACTTTGGATTCCATAACACGACTCTCCCGATGGGATTTCACCTCATAGCCAAAAGTGGATTATACCTTTCAAGGCATTGATTGTCAAAGTAAATGACAATCTAATCACAATCTCAAGTATAAAGATTTTAGACCGGCTAACGGTCCTATAACCAAAGTTTTCATCCACCTACTAGCCTTCATTTATTTGATCAATAGGGAGATGATCTAACAATTGTTGCAACAGGTTTATAAGAAATGGTTTCCAATTGAAGTCTCCTGGTACCCGTACCCAATAGGCAGTTTTTCCAACTCTAACCTCCGGACCTAAATCTGGAAGCGAAGGCGGTTTCTCACCCTCTGGAAAGCGTAGGATGAGTTGATTGTTTTCTACACTCACATTAGATAGTCCAACCTCAAGAGCAAGCAATTTTACTTTGACAAGATAAATAAGATTATCCACCTGTTCAGGGAGTGATCCAAAACGATCGACAAGTTCAACCGCCAGGGATTCTAACTCGGAAACCGAACTCAAGTCCGCGATACGACGATATAGACCTAATCGGACATCTCTATCAATAACATAATCAGTTGGTATATTTGTATCTAGTGGTATATCAACAGTGATCATCGGTCGATGGACACTAGATGCTAAAGACATCGAATCCAATGGAATCCCCCGATCTCGACGCAGTCGTTTTATTGCCTCAGCGAGTAGCCTAGTGTAGAGATGAAAACCAACCATGGCTATATGTCCATGCTGGCGTGTCCCTAGTATGTCGCCAGCTCCGCGAATTTCTAAATCCCTCATTGCTATAGAAAATCCCGCCCCGAGCTGCGTATTCTCTGCTAGAGTCTCTAAACGCTTTTGACCATCTTGAGTAGGAGCCCTGCGCCGATGTTTGAAGAAATATGCATATGCACGTTGCGCTCCACGACCAACACGGCCTCGCAGTTGGTAAAGTTGGGCAAGACCAAAAGAGTCCGCTCGGTCTACAATTAAAGTATTCGCGTTGGGGATATCTAAACCTGACTCAATGATAGATGTGGATAGAAGAACATCTACTTCACCTGCAGTGAACTCTTTCATTCGTTGTGAGAGTTCCGATTCTTGCATTTGTCCATGCGCCACCGTTATCCGAGCTTCGGGGACCAAACGTTCCAAATGATTGCGAAATGCACCTATTGTTTGGACCCGGTTATGAACGAAAAAAACCTGTCCACCACGTTCGAGTTCGCGAATCACTGCCTGGCGGACCAATTGGGGAGTATATGGTCCAACATGGGTAATTATCGGAAGACGTTCTTCCGGTGGAGTGTCAATAGTAGAAATATCACGGACTCCGGTTAGCGTCATATAAAGCGTACGGGGGATGGGAGTAGCGGTCATTGTCAAGACATCCACTTCAGTACGCATTTGTTTCAGTTTTTCTTTGTGTGTTACACCAAATCGCTGCTCTTCATCAATAATCAACAACCCTAAATCCTTAAAAGCCACATCCCCCGACAACAAGCGGTGGGTTCCAATAACAATATCGACGGAACCACTTTTTAATCGTTCTATTATCTCACTTTGTTGTTGAGGAGATCGAAAGCGAGATAACATCTCCACTTCAACCGGAAAAGCAACCAACCGTTCCTGAAAGGTGTAATAATGTTGTTGGGCTAATACCGTTGTAGGAACTAATACGGCAACTTGCTTACCGTCCATCACCGCTTTGAAAGCCGCTCTTACTGCAATTTCAGTCTTACCATATCCAACATCACCACAAACCAAGCGATCCATTGGTTGAGGCGCTTCCATATCACGCTTAACCTCAGTAATCACTCGCAATTGGTCTTGAGTCTCGATATATGGAAAGCTCGCTTCTAATTCTTGCTGCCAAAGCGTATCTGGACCGAAGGAATATCCATGTACCATTTCTCGTTTAGCATAAAGCTCCAAGAGCTCATCTGCCATATCTTCGACTGCTTTTTTCACGCGGCTTTTTACAGCCTGCCATCCCCCGCCACCCAACCTAGTGGGTATTGGAGGTCTGGCGTCAGGGCTAATATATCGGGTTAATCTATCAGCTTGATGGACAGGAACGAAGAGCTGATCTCCTTCTGCGTATTCCACGCACAAATATTCTCTCTCCGAACCCTCGATACTTCTTTGCATCAAACCCAGGAAACGACCAACCCCATGATCAATATGAACTACCCAATCACCTGGGTTAAGATCAGCATAAGCGGCTTCGGGTGCTTCTGCTATCATCCTTGGACGTTTTCGTGGTTGGGGTCGTCTCCAACCAAATATTTCCCCATCTGTGAGCAAATGTAGGTCAAAATCTTTATCGAGCCTTAATATCCATCCCTCAGATAGACTGCCGTTAACAAACGAAGGTGATGATGTAATAAGTTCTCGAGGAGTATAGTTTTCTTTCCAAAGCTCATCCAATCGGAAGGCCTGCCGTGAAACAACGGTGACTCGGTCATTATGGTTTACAGTATTCACTATATGTTCCATCAGAGGCTTTAGTTGCCCACCAAAGCGCGGATTAGGAGTAAAATTTTGCGCGAGGGGAGATCTTCCTGATGAAGCTACCGGTCCTAAAGCAATAGTCATCTTCATTGATAATGAATCTTGGATCTGATCCCAGGTTAAATATGGAACTGGGAAATCGGGTTGGAGAATTGCATCCTCGAGATATTGTTGTCTTAATGAAAGTGATTGTTCTTCAATCTCATAAACAGTATCTTGCAATATATCTTTATTATCTATTAAGACAATAGAGCCAGGGGGTAGATATTCGACAATTCCTGCAGGTGTGGGATGAATGATAGGGATATGAAATTCGGTTTTTTCCAACTCGTTAGAAACTTTATATTTTTCTGATAAATTATTTTGTCCTAACAAGAATTCAAGCGCAGGAGTGACCAATACGCGCTCCCGTTTTTCATTTGTTCGCTGCGTATTAGGATCAAAAGACCGCATTGTCTCGATTTCATCGCCAAAAAATTCAATACGGATGGGATGCAAATCTGCCGGAGGCCAAACATCAAGCAAACCTCCACGGCGGGCAAACTGCCCCGGAGAAATCACGATTGAAGCGGGTTCATAGCCTATGGAAACCCACATACGAGTTAATGCATCTGGTTGGAGCTGATCCCCCAACTTGAGAATGCGCGTAGATTTTAAGAAATCCCGGCGCGGCAAGGTCTTTGTCATCACAGCTCTGGCAGGAGCTACAATAATCGGGTTGCTTCCATTATCGGCAGTACCAGGGATTTGTTTAGCTACAAGGGTCGTTAAAGCCAAGAGGCGGTCTCGCCGTGTTGTCACTCCCCAAGGTTCATTTTCATAAAACAGGGAATCCGGTTCTGGGAAAAAAAGTATTTGAGCAGCCGGCAACCACAAACCCAATTCATCAGCTAGAGTTAAGGCACGATCAGTTCGATCAGTTATCAATAAAATTGGGATCTCCAAACTACGGTGAATAGCGGCTAAGACAGGTAGTCGCGCTGCTCTCGGTAGGGTAAGACACGAAAGACATTCCCCAGATTCGATTGCCTTAAGTACTTCCCCAAAGGCTGGAAGTTTACTAAGTTCATGTAAAATATTAGATAGCATATCGATTTGTTCTATGGTATTTCCTATCCAGAAGATCGATTGTAATGAGTCATGGTATCTTCAATCCCTACTCTAATAAAAGAGAGTATCGCATCGGATGCTTGTTGGAGTATGCTGGGAAGGATTTCCAATTCGAGATCTGTAAAATCTTGTAGAACATAATCCGCCGCATCCATCCTACCTGGAGGACGATCAATACCAATTCTTAAACGCGGGAAATCGTCGATTCCTAATTGATTAATGATAGATTTTAATCCCCGATGGCCACCCGAACCCCCTTGGGGACGTAATCGCAAGGTTCCAAAAGGTAGATCTACATCATCGTTTACTACTAAAAGGTGACTTGACGGTATTTTATAAAAACCCACAAGAGAGCTTACTGCTTCTCCCGAACGGTTCATGTAAGTTTGTGGCTTCGCGAGGATGATTTTGTTCCCTTGGTACCTGCCGTCGGTAACTAATGCCTTGGACTGCACCCGAGTGAAGGTAGTATCTAAGCGCTCAGCCAACTTATTTGCAATCATATACCCTATATTATGACGATTATTTAGATGCTCTCGCCCTGGATTGCCAAGACCAACAATTAGATATGTCCCATTGAGTTGTAATCTCATATCTCTTACCTTCTTAGGAGCAAATTTAAGACCGTAGTAATCTGCGTAACGAGAGGTAAATACCAACCAATACAAAGAGTGTCAATACAACTGCTGCACCTCGCGATGCACTGTCTGTCACATCTCTAATGTTGAGTTCAATAGGATTCTCTGGTAGGGGCGTAATAGTCAGGAAATCTGATGGACGAGTCGGTGAAGGTGTCGAAGTTGTTAATTGAAGCAAATTTGTTGATGTTGCTATGGGTGATTGTGTACCTATATCATTCCCTGGAACTGTTGGTGTGTTGGTCTCAATGGTGGAGTAATTTCTTACACGCAACCCAAACACATCGACTCGGACAGCTGGAGCTCTTCTTCTCTTTACCGTTAAACGTAGATTATAGCTCCCATCCATTATTGTTGTAGTGTCCCATTGAGTGATAAGTCCAGTAACCACAGGTTCATCACTTTCATAGATCAGAAACCAGGTTCCTGTAGGATCATCTGTGTATGAAAATGAGAGTTCCACCGTTTGAAAACCCTCCACCATAGTACTTCCGATAATCGAAAATTGACCCTGTAGAACCTCTCCGGATTTTGGTGAATCAAGGGTCACTTCAGAAGAATCCTGACTTTGGGTATTCACCCCAAACCAAGGCAACAACAGGATAAAAACATAATAGATAATGTTCTTTGATGCTCGCATGGCAAACGTTTAGTTTAACATGGAGAATCAAGATGGTCAAACGCGATTTCACAAAGGTGTTATTGTTCAGCGAAATTGACACCCCTTAACTGTTCAGGGAAAATGTCACCCTATGCAAAAGAGAGTGACATTAACCATGAAGGAAATCAAACGTCTGTACGTGATGCAACAAA
>JASFVL010000264.1:0-5756 GCA_050049875.1 Anaerolineales bacterium | reverse complement strand
TACCCTCGATATCGAATGAAGTTAAGATATTGGTAGTGTGGGATTGCAGTGGAAACCACATCCAAAAAACGCCTGTTTTGTTTATCGTGATGGGAGCATTGCGGGTGAGCATGATCTTTTTTGCCTCTAGTTCGGCGGCACGAGTCTTGCTATCCTTGCTCATTAAAGCGAGGACGATGATGAAACCATTACGAAAAAACGTGGCGATTGCGATCGACGGCGGCGGTATCCGAGGGGTTATCGTCACCCGTGCGCTGATGATCTTGGAGCAGTCTTTGGGAGTGCCATTAAAGCAGGTCTTCCGGCTCACTGCGGGCACATCAACAGGATCGCTCATCGCCGCTGGGATGGCTGCTGGAATCCCGGTCCGTGAGATACACGAGCTTTACCTAGATCAGGGTCCAAAGATTTTCGCTAAAACCTTGCGCAGCCGCTTGTGGCCGCTGACCCGCTATCGCTACTCCAATCAAGCACTTATTGAAAACCTGGAGTATCACTTAGGGGATCGGGTGATGGGTGAGTTCTGGGAGGCTGAGCCACCCACCGACATGGTGATCACCACCTTTGACCTGAAGACCAACCGCACCCGTTTCATCAAGCCCTGGAAGTCCAAATACCGGGATTGGCCCGTAGTGCAGACTGTTTTGGCTTCGAGTTCCGTGCCGACCTATTTCCCGGTCGTCCAGGGGCGCTACATTGATGGCGGGATCGGCTCTTACGCCAACCCGTGTTATCTGGCGGCTTACGAACTGCGCTACTGCCTGCGCTGGAACCCCGCTGAGACCACTTTGATCAGTTTGGGCACGGGCCGCTCTCCTCAGCGCTTCGAACCTGCCCAGGTTGAGCGCATGTGGCCTTGGGAGTGGCTCAATCCGATCTTGGGCGCTTTCATGGGGTCTGCGGACGATCAACAAGTTCATCTGGTGAATAACTTCTTCCCACGGCTGGATTTCCGCCGCTTCCAGGTTGACCTGAACCAGCCTATTGGGATGGATGACGTCAGTAAGATCCCACGCTTGGTGGTGTACGGAGAACAACTCGGCAGGAAGATCCTGAACGACCAGATCGATCGCGCCCAAAGAGTGGTGGCTAAACAAGCCCCAATGGTATATGTAAAATAGACGCAGGGGAAGTTGGATGGGGGTATAAGAGGCTTACCTACCCATACCCCAAACCAAGAGTAATCCTTTTTAAAAACCCATGACAATTTTGATGATAAATGCGGTATACTTACTCCGTTAATCCGCGGTTCTTGCGAAAGCAGATGTGCCAGAGAGAGGTTGAAAAATACTGCCGGCGCAGGTGCCTTATTGTGAGAAGATGGAATGAAACGTATATTACTTTTATTTGTACTCCTGACCTTGGCGATCAGTGCCTGTTCCAATACAGAGGAGAATTCCCCAGAGGTAGATGCTACCTCGACCCTTCCAGCTCCAACTGTGAGCGCCTCTGAGGTTAGCGAACCGGCAGACGACGCGCCAACTAATACCCCTGAACCCGCACCATCCGAGGAAGATCCCACTCCAACCCAGACAGCCGGAGATGCGGACCGGGAAGGGAGCCCCACGCTGACCCCCACTGAGATGGCTGAACAGGTCGCTGAGGAATCCAACCCGACCTCAACGGCGCAAGGGGAGGAACAGGGGCGTGAACCATCGCCTACCCCAACAGAAGCGCCCACACGGTCCACGCCAACGCCGGAAGCCACACCGGAGGAGACGCCCCCTACTCCAGACGATTGTTCGGACAAAGCCGGTTTCTATGGTGACGTGACCGTGCCCGATAGAACGGTCTTCCGGCAGGGTGATGAGTTCGTCAAGAAATGGAAATTCCGCAATGAGGGGTCCTGTACTTGGACGGAGGATTACGCTGCGGTTTTCGCTTATGGTGATTCGCTGGCTGGGAGTGATGCCAGCCCACTGCCTAAGCCGGTATCCCCGGGCGATATCGTCGAAGTCTCCGTCCCTATGGTTGCTCCTGATGAGGGTGGCGAACATGTCAGCAATTGGCAGTTCCAAAACGCTGAGGGGGATCGGTTTGGGGTTGGGATCACCGGTAACGATTACTTCTGGGTGCACATTGTAGTGAGCCACATTCCCCCAACGCAGAACTCCCCAGGTGGACCCCCTGAAGAGACGCCGGAACCGGTTGCTGACCAAACGACCTCACCCCCACAGGGTGAATGTGCGGCTGAGAGAAACCCCGCTTTCGAGGCGCAAGTTCTGACCCTAATTAACACAGCTCGCAGCAATGGCGGTTTGAGTGAATTGACGCGCCATGGCTTACTTAACGCCGCAGCCTTGGCTCACAGCACCGACATGGCATGCAACGACTTCGTAGATCACACCGGCAGCGATGGTTCCACATGGTATGATCGCATCTCAGCCCAGGGCTACGCCTATTCGGCGGCGACCGAGAACATCTACGTGGGCTCACCTGAATTCGGCGGCACCCCCCAAGGCGCTTTTGACTGGTGGTGGAACAGCCAGATCCACCACGATAACATCATGGATCCTGAAAAGACTGAGATCGGCATCGGGTACGTCTTCAACGCTGATAGTACTTATGGCGGGTACTACACCCTGGTTTTTGCTAGGCGATAATAAAAAGGGTGATACAAACTCTAAAAATGTCAAACGTCAGTTCAGCCTCCTTCTGGGAAGAGATCTACCGCAGGGGCCAGGCGGGTTGGGATTTGGGTCGCCCGACCCCCGTTTTCCGGCGTCTACTGCGGGAGGGGGTGTGCAATCCTGGGAAGATGATCGTGTTGGGAGCGGGGCGTGGATTCGACGCCCGCATGTTCGCCCGCAGCGGCTTCGAGGTCAGCGCGGTGGATTTCGCCGCAGAGGCTGTCCAGGCGATGCGCGAGCTGAGTGATCCAGACGCGCCAGTCGAGATTTTGGAGATGGATATCTTCGATCTATCGAGCGAATTGGAGGGGGTGTTCGACTACGTGCTGGAGTACACATTCTACTGCGCTATCGATCCCTGGCGCAGGGGTGAATACGCTGATGTGGTTTCCAGTTTGCTCATCCCGGGCGGGCACTACATCGCCTTGGCCTTCCCGATCGGCTCCCATTCCGGCGGGCCTCCCTTCGCCGTCTCGCCGGACGAGCTGCTGGAGTCGTTCCGGGAGCGTGGGTTTGAGATGGTGCGGCGCGAGAACCCCCTCGACTCCGTCCCCCAGCGCCGCAAGGCAGAGGAACTGCTCATCCTGCGCAAGCCAGCCTAATGTAGAGGGGGCGCCGTTATAAGGCAAAGTCCCATAGCTATATCCTGATAACGCATTTTGATGGGGCAATTTACCCATTTGCGAATACTCTATGATTTGCTCTTGACATAGAACGTATGTTCTGATACTATTTTTGGAGGTTTCTCCTTATTGGTTTAACCTTCTTGATTGGTGGGGAGAGGGTAGCTTGATAGCATTGATGATTTCTTGAATCCGTCAAATGCAAAACCTGAGCTGGAGTGAACGCGATGAAAAAATTAGATAACCTCAAATGGGTACCCGCCTGGGTTTCGCACATGGGCTGCTTGAAGGGATGCCTGAATTACTTGGGTTTGGATATCACCGACGGTTGGCTATACGGCGGGACGGGTCATGCCTTCGTCATCAATATTCACGAGAGTGTATGCCCGAGTGGTCCCACCGCTTGGAATACCGAGATGCTCATCGAACTGGGGAGGAACCTGGGCTACGAGACCGATGGAATATTCGGTGCCCAGGGGATGGAAGGTGACTTTACCGAGCTGCAGCGGCGCGCTTGGGAGTTCACTCGCCAGGCCATTAACGCGGGGCTGCCAGTCTACGGTTGGGAACTCGAAATACCTGAGTTTTATGTCGTCCATGGTTATGATGAGATTGGGTATTATTATTCTGGCGTTGGGGCGGATGATGGCAAAGGGCCTAAACCCTGGAGTGAGTTGGGGATAACCGGGATTGGCATGGTCGAACTGTATCGACTCAAACCCGCTGAGGCGCAGGAAGACGCTGTTGTGGTGCACTCGGTCTTCAAGAGAGTCCTGCAGCATGCCGCTAATCCTAAAGAATGGATCTTCGATAACTACGCTTCCGGCTTGAAAAGTTTTGACCTTTGGATCGAAGCCTTGGAGAGCGGAAAAGCAGACCGCTTTGGCATGGGGTACAACGCAGAAGTCTGGAGGGAGTGCCGAAGTCAGGCGGTCAGCTTTTTGAAAGAAGCCAAACAGCGCTTGAACGGCGCTGCAGGTGCGTGGTTTGATGAAGGGTCTGAGCACTATCAAGTCGTAGCTGAGCGGCTGAACGAGGTAGCTGAGATCTATCCTTTCGATGCAGCTTCCCATGGACAGGTGATTGCTAGGGATGAGAACAGCCGTACGGCGGTCAAATTATTGCAGGAAGCCCGCCAAGCGGAAGCAGCTGGGTTACAGGTCTTGGAAGAGATCGTCGCCCAGTTGAACGCATAGACCGGGCTCCCCAGGCCCATTCAGATTTGGGGAGGTGGCATGATTGAATTACCCGAGGCGATCACGATCGCGCGGCAGATTGAGTCGGAGCTGAAAGGCAAACGAATTGCGTCCGCTGTGCGCAATAGCTCACCCCACAAATTCGCCTTCACCGGCAAACACACTGATGAGGCCTTTGCTGAGATCGTCAGGGAGAAAGCCATCGGGAGCGCAAGTGCACAAGGGAACGTGATTCTCATGGATCTGGACCCTGGATATGTGCTCAGTTTGGGCTGTGGAGGGGAGCGGATCATATATCATGTAGATGAGGTAACGCTGCCCAAAAAGCACCAACTTTTGTTCTTTTTCCATGATAGTACCTACCTCAGCGTTACAGTCTCCGGCTGGGGGGAGGTGCGGCTGCTTGAAAGATCCGAAGTCCCGGATCACCCCCACATTAAATGGGACGCTGTTTCGCCACTCAGCGAAGCGTTTAGCTTCGATTATTTCAACAGCCTATGCGAGGCGTTGCCCGAGACCAGTCGAGCGAGTGCCAAATACTTCATCATCAGCGATCCTGGGGTCTGGGGGGTGGGCAACGGCTGCCTGCAGGACATCCTCTACCGGGCAAAGATCCATCCCAAACGCCGGATGGTCACTCTCTCAGAGGAGCAGAGACGATCCTTATATGAGGCGGTTGTCGGAACCCTCGCGGAAATGGTGGAACTGGGTGGTAGGGACGGTGAGCGAGACCTCTACAACCACCCTGGGGGATACCATCGCATCCTGCACAGTAAGGTCGCGGGCCAAGCCTGCCGGGAATGTGGAACCCCGATCCAAAAGATCCAGTTCCTAGGCGGTGCAGTGTATTTCTGCCCGAACTGCCAGGTCGAGTAATCCTTTGGAAGGCAACCAACTGACCTAGATCCGCCAGGGGCAGCCGAGGAGGCAGATTTAATGCTTAATCAGCGTGCTGGCGTGGCTGTTCTTGGATGAGAGCTTCACCTCCCGCCGGGTGATCGCCATGTTATTGACCGCAGTCTACACGTTCCTAGCTCAGATTCATCGAAGGATTTGAGCGCATAGCGTTTTGCACTGATATAAGTTGAAGAATCAGCATCGCCAGGCGTTGAATTACCCGCTCGCACGTGAAAAACCTTTAAGTATTGGACTTACGCAGTTCAAGGGTAAGGGTGGGGGGGTTAAAACGATGGACGCATGAGTGAGGGGGGCACCCATGCGGCCATCAGGACGTATAGTACCCGAAATTTTTCCAAATGGCAAGGGTAGGTGAGATAGAAATGTTATTTCAATAAGAGTAAATGCCA
>JASFVL010000263.1:0-5786 GCA_050049875.1 Anaerolineales bacterium | reverse complement strand
AAATCTCAGACCAGGCGCACCTTCACTCTGGAAGATTTGGACGCATATACGCACACCAGCGGGGATGCCAACCCGCTGATCCTGGAGCGCGCTTACGCGCAGCGTCTAGGGTTTGAAAGACAGATCATCCCCGGAGGGCTGCTGGGCGGTTTGTTCTCCTGCTTGCTGGGTACAAAACTACCGGGTCGCGGTACCAACTGGCTTAAGCAAAAGTTACACTTCCCTGCGCCCGCTTATCCTGGTGAGGAGATCATCGCTGCGGTGGAGATCATCCGCCTGCGTCCTGAAAAGGATTTGGTCAATCTGCGCACCACGTGCGTCAACCCCACTGGAGCGGTCGTCTGTGATGGAGAGGCGCTGGTGTATGTGAAGGATTTGGAGGCTTAGTCCTTACTCGGATCGCATAAGGAGTGAAAATGCCCCACGCAAAAGTCAACGGTGTCAACTTGTATTACGAATTCCACGGACCGGAGAGCGCTCCCGTTTTGGTGCTCAACAACGGAGTAATCATGAACGCGGCGACGAGTTGGATTTTTCAGACCGAGACATTGGGGCGGCACTACCGCCTGCTGCAGTACGATTGCCGCGGCCAGGGGCAGTCCGACCACCCCGACGGACCTTACAGCATGGAACTGCACGCCGATGATTTAGCTGCCCTTTTGGAGGGGCTAGGTATTGAAAGCGCTCACATCTTGGGTATTTCCTACGGCGGCGAGGTCGCCCAAGCATTTGTGTTGAAGTACCCCACAAAAACACGCAGTTTGATCTTAATTGACACGGTCAGTGAGGTCGGAGCGGAACTGTGCTTGGTGATTCAAAGCTGGCTGGACGCGCTGCGAGCGGATGACCCTTTGGCGTTCTTCAACGCTACCGTGCCTTGGAATTTCTCCCCCCAGTTTATTGGCGACAACCCCGCTCTGCTGGAGGATGCCAAACAGCGCTACACTTTGCTTGATTTTCCCGCCATCATCCGACTGTGTGAGTGCTTCCTGGAGGTGGACTTCACGGATCGTTTGGCTGAGATCGAGGTACCCACCTGCATTATGGTGGGGGAGTTGGACCTACTCAAAGGGCCTGAGTACGCCGCTGTCCTGTGTGCGGGCATCCCCCATGCAGAGCTTCACATCCTGAAAGGGTCGGGCCACGCTACCTGCTGGGAGCGCCCCGAGGCGTTCAACAGTGTGGTCTTGGGTTTCTTGGCGAAGCAAGCTCAGATCGGCAATTTGTAACTATACGGTAACCAAAGCGTGCTAAAATATCACATTAGCCAAGGGAGAGGACGGACAACTGAATAGGATAGCAACTTTTGCCAGCGTGTTTACGTAACGCGAACTACGCAGAAATTGAACGGAGGGTCGTGTGCATGCCGCCGATCTTTTGGGGAAACGGGCTTATCTAACTCCCCATCGCATCGCTTTAATCGAACTGGAAACCGGTCGTCGATTCACGTACGCTGAGCTCAACGCGCGCGCCAATCGGTTGGCGAATTTCATGCGGGATGAACTCAACGTTGAGAAGGGTGACCGAGTTTGTGTCATCGCCAAGAACAGCATCGTCTACATAGATCTGTTTTACGGATTACCGAAAATCGGCGCTATCTTCGCGCCGTTCAACTGGCGTCTGACGGCCAGGGAACTGAGCTACATGGTGAACGATTTGGAGCCCAAGGTGCTGCTGTGTGAACCTGAGTTTGTGGATACCTTGGAAGGGATGCGCCCCGAGATCGATGTGGAGGCTTATGTCGCTCTGCGCGGCGCTGAGATTGAGAGTTCCCTGAGTTATGAAGTGCAAGTGGAAGCTGCCCCCGACTCTGAGCCTGAACGCCCCCCCATGGATTTAGAAACTCCCTATTGTATTTTATACACCTCCGGCACAACAGGCTATCCAAAGGGGGCGGTGCTGCCTCACCGGCAGATCCTTTTCAACGCCATCAACACTGTGAGCAGCTGGGGGGTAACCGAGAAGGACATCTCCCCGGTGTACACACCCTTGTTTCACGCTGGTGGACTGTTTGCCTTCCTCACACCGTTGCTGTACGTTGGCGGGCGGGTCATCCTGGCGCGTGACTTCGACCCCGAGGCCTCCTTGCGCTGGATTCTGGAAGAGAAGTGCACCGTTATTTTAGGCGTTCCCACGCTGTTCCAAATGTGGATGGATTCCCCTTACTTCGCAGAAGCGGACTTCGGCCACGTACATTTCTTCATCAGCGGCGGTGCACCCTGCCCCCCAAAACTGATGGAAGCCTGGCGGGAGAAGAAAGGGATCGTATTCCGGCAGGGATATGGTCTCACGGAGGTAGGCGCCAACTGCTTCAGTATGACCGATGAGGACTCGGTGCCCAAGACGGGATCGGTGGGTAAACCGATCTTCCACAGTAAGATGCGCATCGCTGATCCGGAGATGGGGGAGGACGTGCCCGTGGGGGTGTCTGGAGAGCTTCTCATCTCAGGCCCTCATGTTTGCTCGGGGTACTGGCGTAATCCAGAAGCCACGGCGGAGGCTTTGGTGGACGGCTGGTTCCACACCGGCGACATGGCTCACATGGATGATGACGGCTTCTTCTACATCGACGGGCGCTACAAGGATATGATCAAGAGCGGCGGGGAGAATATCTACGCCGCTGAGGTGGAATCGGTCTATCGCAAGCATCCTGCTGTAAAGGATGCCGCCCTGATCGGCAAGCCGCATAAGAAGTGGGGCGAGGTCGGCTTGATGGTTGTGATCTTGGAGCAGGGACGGCAGGTCAGCGAGGAGGAGTTGAAAGCGTACTGCCAAGGCAAGATCGCCCGTTATAAGATCCCGAAAGAGGTGATTTTCGCCGAGACTTTGCCCTACTCCGCTTACGGCAAGGTTGTGAAGGCCAAGCTGAAGGAGAAGTATTTGTAAGAGGAGTAATGCAGTTATTGCGTTGAAAGAATGGATAGGAGAAGAATATGGACATTCCAACCATGGAAGGCGTGACCGCCAAAACCGTCACTACCGAGCGCATCACCACACGCGTGCTTTTCACGGGCCCAGACGAAGGTGCCCCTGTGTTGTTTCTGCACGGCAATCTCTCTTCCGCAACCTGGTGGGAGGAGACCATGGTCGCCTTGCCTGAAGGCTACCGCGGCCTAGCCCCTGACCAGCGCGGTTTCGGCGAGGCCGATCCGGAGAAGAAGATTGACGCTACCCGCGGCATGGGCGATTTGGCGGATGACGCCGTCGCCTTATTAGATCACTTTGAAATTGAGAAAGCTCATATCGTGGGTAATTCCTTGGGGGGTATGGTGGTTTGGCGTATACTGATGGAAAACTCCGATCGTTTATTGACGGTAACTCTGGCGGACCCTGGTTCGCCCTATGGCTTTGGTGCTACCAAAGATGTCGATGGCACACCCACCAACCCGGATTACGCTGGGTCTGGGGGTGGTTTATCCAACCCCGAGTTGATCCAGCGCATGAAAGAGGGTGATCGTAGCCTGGAGAGCCAGTTTTCCCCGCGTATGGCGATACGTACATTGTTGGTCAAACCGCCGTTTATCCCTCCTCGAGAGGAGGAACTGCTATCCTCGTTGCTGTCCACTCATCTTGGGGAACGAGATGTCCCTGGTGATTCCGTCCAGTCGCCCTATTGGCCTCATATGGCGCCGGGCGTTTTGGGGGCCTCCAACGCTACCTCGCCGAAGTACGCTGGTGATATCGACAAAATCATTCAGAGCGAACCGAAAACAGACATCCTGTGGGTGCGGGGCAGCCACGATTTGGCGGTATCGGACACCGCCGCCTCGGATCCAGGTTATTTGGGGAGGGTGGGTCTCCTACCTGGATGGCCGGGTGAGGAAGAATATCCCCCGCAGCCCATGATCGGTCAAACGCGCGCTGTTCTGGAGAAATACGCGGCCGCGGGCGGTAGCTACCGGGAGGTGGTTATTCAGGATACCGGTCACGTACCGTTCATCGAGAAACCGGAGCAATTCAACCAGGTTTTCCACGCCCATATTACGAGTTGAAGATCTGGAGAAACCAATTTGAGGCGTGATAAATATGCAAAGCTACCAATACCATGTGCCCTGATTAGCTTACAAGGATGGTCCTGCGAGAAGGAGGTGATAGCGCTAAAAAAAGATCCCTCATCATAATATCCATCGAACAATTACTTTACATCCTAGGAGGAGTTTAGCTATGAAAACTTTTCGTATTTTGCTTTTGACCCTGATGATCGCCTCGATGATTCTATCTGCTTGCTCCCCGCCTGGAACTGCGGAACCCACCGAGGCCGAGCCGATGGAAACCGAACCTATGGAGGAGCCGGAGCCGACGGAAGCGCCAGAACCCACGGAAGTCATGGAACCCACTGGGTTAACCTGTGATGAACCTGTCAAGGTAGGTTTAATTTCGGATGCGACGGGGCCGTTGGCGATTTACGGGGCGCACATCTTACGCAGTTTCATGCTGGGGATGGAGTACGTTACGGGAGCTCCGGGCAGTGCTGGGGAGGTCTTCGACTTTGCGGAGGGGAATCGCAACACGTTCATGCTGGACGATTGCGAGATCGAGGTGATCGTTGGGGATGATCAATCGAACCCTGAGAACACGGCCACTGTGGCTCGCGAGCTGATCGAGGTCGAGCAAGTGGATGTGCTGGTGGGCACAGTCAGTTCGGGTGCCACCGCCACGCTGCAGGAGATCGCTGCGGGGAACGAGATTCCGTTGATCGTGGCGCCTGCGGCGGCTAACGACATCACGGGGGTGAGCTTCAACGAGTACACCTTCCGCACCAGCCGCAACAACTACCAGGATGCGATCAACCTGTGCCAGTATCTGCCGACGGTGTACGACACCTTTGTGCAGATTGCGCCGGACTACAGCTTTGGATGGGGTGGTGCAGCTGCCTTCCGGGATTCCTGCACGGTGGAAGGGGGCACATTTGTGGGGGAGGACATCTTTGCGCCTGCGGACACGACGGAGTTCACGCCCTACATGGAGCAGATATTGGACTCTGGGGCGGACGCTTGGATCGTGACCTGGGCAGGGGGTGGGTTCATTTCGATGATGCAGGCGGCGATGGACTTAGGTGTGACTGAAGAGATGGCGTTGGGGGCTTCATTCATCGACAATGTGGCGCTGCCAGCCTTCTTCTCTAACGCGATTGGCACGACCAGCGGGATTCTGTACCACTACACGTCGCCGGACAATGCGATCAACGACTGGCTGGTGGAGAACTCCCAAGAGCGTTATGGCGTGCCGCCTGATCTATTTGATGCGGACGGCATGAACGCTGCCCTTCTGCTGACGGAAGCTTTGAAGGAGACTGGTGGGGACACCAGTGCGGCTGCGATGATAGCGGCGATGGAGGGCGCGGAGTTTGAAGGGCCCAAGGGCACGATTTACATCCGGCCTGAGGACCATGTTGCCATCCAGGACATGTACATTGTCACGCTGCTGAATGTGGATGATCCCGAGTTCAGGTACTTCGAACAGGTGACCACCACACGACCTGAACCGCCTTGTCTGCTGCCTGAGGATCTGCAGGATCGCTGCGGCAGCTTGCCCTATGGCAGCCTGACCGGCGAACCAATCGTTGTCGGACCGCCGCCCGTTGAGCCTCTCACTTGCGAGCAGCCTATCAAGGTAGGTTTAATTTCGGATGCGACGGGGCCGTTGGCGATTTACGGGGCGCACATTCTGCGCAGCTTCAATTTGGGGATGGAGTACGTTACGGGAGCTCCGGGCAGTGCTGGGGAGGTCTTCGACTTTGCGGAGGGGAATCGCAACACGTTCATGCTGGACGACTGCGAGATCGA
>JASFVL010000262.1:0-5802 GCA_050049875.1 Anaerolineales bacterium | reverse complement strand
GCCCGCGATATCAATCTCATACGTGCCATTCTTGACAAAATCAGCAGAGACGGTTCCCCTTTTATTCTCCACCGGACCGACACCTACCGAGGCGCCCAAAGTGTGGCCATAACCACCCGCCATAATATAGCCAACGGGTACCCCATCCCGATAAATGATTTCACCATAATATAGCAGCGGTTCGGGGTCCTCCAGCAAGAACTGCGGCATTCGATAGCGGTATCCGCTTTCTTTTAGCCGCAGGAGGGCGTCCCGACCGATGAACCCGCCAGGTTTATCGAACTTTACAAAGTGGCCTAACCCCACTTCCAGGGGGGTATCGGTGTTGTCGATATCGCCACCATAATCACGATAAGCCTTCTCCAGGCGCAGCGTATCTAACGCTTGTAATCCAATGTGCTTCAGCCTGAAATCAGCGCCTGCTTCCACAAGGGTATCGAAAACATGTAGGGAAAACTCCGTGGGGATGTATAGTTCCCAACCCAATTCGCCCACATAAGTTATGCGGAGGGCTTTAACCAGTGCATAGCCAATGTCGATCTCTTGCATGGTTAGGAATGGAAATGCATCATTGGACAAGTCAGCGTGGGTTAAACTGCTCAAAAACTCACGCGATTTTGGTCCCTGGATGTTCAGGACACTGTACGCGGAGGTGATATTGGTCACAAATGCCTGCGCATGCGCGGGGATATGGCGTCTTAGCCAGGCCTGCACTGCGTTGATGGTACCGTCCGCAGTGAGGATGAGAAATTGGTCCTCTGCCAAGCGTGTGACCGTTAAATCAGCCTCGATGGTGCCGTTTTCATTCAGCCATTGAGTGTACACAATGCGACCAATTGGCACTGCCACGTTGTTAGCGCATATGCGATTGAGATATTTTTCGGCATCCCGCCCCTGCACGAGAATCTTTCCCATCACGGAGTAATCCATCATGGTTACGTTTTCGCGGGTGGCGCGGTGTTCTTCCGCGCTGTACTCGAACCAGTTCTGCCGTCCCCAGGAATACTCGACCTTTGGTTCAATTCCCTCGGGCGCGAACCAATCAGGGTATTCCCACCCGGCATATACACCAAAATAGGCTCCCGCTTCTGCCAGCCGGTCATGGAAGACGGATTTACGTGCATTGCGGGCGGTTTTGTATTGCTTGTTGGGATACTCATCTTCGAACATAAATCCAAGCATTTCAACCGTGCGGTCTTTGAGATATTTGGGTGTGTTTTCAAATGGTAGCATTCGGGCGATATCGATTTCGGTGATATCGACATCCGGGATGCCATCCACAATCCATTGTGCCATGATTTTTCCAGCCCCACCGCCCATGAGAATGCCCAATGAGTTGAAACCTGCGGCGACATAAAAATTGTCTAATTCTGGTGCCAGCCCCATCATAGGACCTAAATCGGGCGTAAAACTCTCCGGACCACAGAAAAATTTGTGTATTCCCGCATTCTCAAGGGATGGGATTCGCTTCATAGCTTCTTCCACGTACGGCATCATGCGATCCCAATCGGGTTTGATTTCCCCAAAAGTGAAATCTTTGGGAATGCCATCGACTGCCCAGGGAGCAGAAACAGGTTCAAACAAACCAAACAAGATGCCCCCTACCTCTTCGCGATAGTAAGCATATTTATCGAGATCCACCAAAACAGGCAAATCTGCGTGAACGCCTTCCATTGGTTCAGTGATCAAGTAGTAATGTTCGACGGGTTGCAACGGAACGTTCACCCCCGCCATCTTCCCGATCTCGCGAGCCCACATCCCTGCACAGTTGACCACATACTCGGTTTGGATTTTGCCTTTATTAGTGATGACCTCGGTCACTCGCTGATCTTGTGTGTTGATAGCGGTGACAGAAGTTTCTTCAATGATTTGGACATCACCCATGCGGGCGCCTTTGGCTAACGCCATGGTCACATCGATAGGGTTGACGCGACCATCACCGGGAGAATAGAAACCAGCCAGGATATCGTCCGTATAAGTTAACGGCCAGATTTCCTTAACTCTTTCAGGGGAGATTTCTTCCGTCTCAACCCCAAATTCGCGATCAAAGGCAGCAATTCGGCGTAATTCTTCCAACCGATCAGGGGTGCAGGCAAGCGAAATCATCCCCACGTTCTTATTTCCGGTTGCGAGACCGGTTTCAGCCTCAAGTGATTTATATAGATCGAGTGTATATTTGGTCATCTCAACCGAAGTCGCGGTGAAAAATCCACCCGCTTCAATCAATCCTGCTGCGTGCCAGGTAGTACCCGCCGTAAGCTGGGCGCGTTCCAGCAGGACAATATCCTTCCAGCCGAGTTTGGCCAGGTGATAAGCAGTGCTGCATCCGATCACACCCCCTCCGATGATCACAACCTTAGCATGTTCGGGAAGCGTATTTGCTGTTATTTCCATTGGTTGATTTTCCGCCATGTCAACTCTCTAAAGAGTTTGCCGTTCGATCCGCTGCGGCCAGGATTTGATTTAACTCATTTAGAACTTTATCCGGTAAAGGCTCGGGGTGATGAGTCTCGTAAATCATTTTGAATTTTTCCAAAGCTACGTCACGCGGTGGGCGTTGCTTCCCATGTTCATCTGTGCTCCATAAGAATGGGGAGTAACGAAAGTCGCGAATGTGCTTACGAGTGTGTTTCTCGCGCAGATAATGACCCCTGGGACCAACTTTTGCGATCACATCCAATGCCATATCCTGCTCATTAAATTCGTAACTTTTGAATATTTCATATGCGTGTAAACAGATTTCATGTTCTAAGATAATCTGTTCGGGGTAGAGGATCATAGAAGAACCCAACATACCCAGATAACCACAAACCTCGCCGCCGCTCAATGCGATCATTGCCGATCCAAAGCCGCCATCTGTGCCTGACTCCCAACCAACATCCTTTGCATCACTGGAAGTGGATCCCCCTCCCAGGCTGGGGACATTCCAGGCATGAGCCAACTGCACTTTTGCTGCTGGCGAGATTGGGACTGAACCGATGTAGCCGCCACTTCTCGGATCCATGAGAGAAGGGATGATTGAATGGAATACGGGTGCACCTGGATAAGCGAGTTGAAGTAAAACCATACCGCTGATAACTTCAGCATCTCCCAATACAATGGCCCCGAGAATCGAAGCTGGAGCGGTAGAACCCATCGTGGGCATAGCCATAAAACTGGTCGGAATACCCGCTTCGGCGTAAACTAAGGCAGTTTCGATACCGTGGGAGTCATGAGCTAGCGGGGCAATCGTACATATGTTGGCATTAATGGGCGGTCTGAGGCGTCTTTCTGCTTCGCTTCCTGCAACCACGGTAGCCATTTCAACAATTGATTTAGCCAGTTTAGGATGAACGGTGGTGCCCCCACGCACATGCTTCAAGGTATTCGTCAATCCGGCATGGCATTCATGTAACGGGGCTGTTATCCCATGGTCTTGAGCGCTGACTAGCGGCCAGAAAAAACTGATCAAGGGCAAGGCATCACTCACGCGAGCCATCATAGCAACGTCAGCTTTTCGTGATGGTCGTTTCTGACGGGTCTCTAGGTCAATGACATAGACACCGCACCCGTCGGTGCTTAGATAAGAGTGGGTGCCGTCTAGGGTTAAGTCAAACCTCTTTTCCCGGCCACCCATAACAAAACTGCGCGGAGCGGTCGACATTGCCTTTTTCACTAAATCTGGCTGAATGCGGACGATCTTGGTTTCCCAATTCACAATGGCTCCATGATCGGCAAATATTTTCAGAGCTTTCTCGCTTGGAAAATAGACACCAACTTCCGATAAAAGATGCAGAGTACCATTCTGGATTTTCTGCAATTCAGATGGGCTTAACACCTCCATCTTGTGTGGAGATGAAAACGGGATGATGTCTGGGGTCTTTGAAAACATATTTATCTCTAGAATTTTCGTGACCACTCTTTGAGCCAACGTTCAATGACTACTTTAGTCTGCGTGAAAAACTCGACTGCATGCCGGCTTTGTCCGTGCAGGGTGCCGAAGAAGCTATCCTTCCATCCGCTGAAGGGGAAGAAAGCCATCGGGGCGGCTACACCAATATTGATCCCGACATTCCCGGCTTGGGCTTCGTAGCGGAAGCGGCGCGCAGCCCCTCCACTGCTGGTGAAGATGCAGGCCATGTTCCCATATTGACGCGTATTGACCAGCTTGATGGCTTCATCCAGGTCTTTAACTGCATGCGTCGCCATAACCGGACCGAATATCTCCGTTGTAGCCACTTCTCCTTTGAGAGCGACGTTTCCCAGGATGGTAGGCCCTAGGAAGTTACCATTTTCGTATCCAGCGATGGAGACTTCACGGCCATCTAATATCATTTCTGCACCCTCTTGAAGGCCCTGTTCGATGATGCCCTGGATGCGCGCTTTAGATTGTGGGGTGATGACTGGTCCCATTTGGACTCCCTCATCCAGACCGCACCCGACCACCCGTTCAGCAGCCGCATCCCGGAAAGCGGGGGTGAAAGTATCATTAGCCTCACCCACCAAAATGAGAGTGGCAGCTGCCAGACAGCGCTGGCCAGCGTTCCCAAAAACGGAATCAATCACGATCTGGGTGGTCATATCGACATCGGCATCCGGCATAATCACCAATGGATTTTTAGCCCCACCCTGAGCCTGGACGCGCTTCCCATTCGCCGAAGCACGCGCATAAACGTGACGCGCTACTGGTGTAGAGCCCACAAAACTGATCGCTTTGATATCTGGATGGTCCAGGATTGCGTTCACTGTGTCCGGTCCACCATTGACCAAGTTGATCACCCCAGGAGGAAAACCGGCTTCTTCGAATAAAGACGTAATCATTTGCATCGTCATTGGGCAGCGTTCTGAGGGTTTGATGACTACGGTATTTCCGGTGGCAACCGCGTAGGGTAGGAACCAGAAGGGGATCATGCCTGGGAAGTTAAAGGGGGCAATGATGGAAACGACGCCTAACGGTTGGCGGATCATGAACTCATCGATGCCTTTAGCTATATCTTCCGAAAACTCGCTTTGCATAAGGATGGGGATTCCGCAAGCGACTTCAACATTCTCGATCGCACGGCGCATCTCACCACCGGATTCACCTAGAGTTTTTCCATTCTCGGCGGAAATCATGCGGGCAATCTCGTCATAGTGGTCTTCCAACAGCTCTTTGAGCTTAAAAAGTGGTTGGATGCGGGTGGCCGCTGGGGTGCGGCGCCAGCTCTCGTAGGCAGCATTGGCTACCTGGACTGCCTGATCTACTTCGCTTGGAGGTGATAGTGGCACCTGTGCGATAATCTCGTTTGTGGCCGGGTTATGGACGGGTAATGTCTCATTCGAATTTTCTGAAATCCATTGGCCGCCGTAATAGTTTTTCAAAATTTCCGTTGTCATGTTTGTCTCCATAAATCTATATTGGTTTAGTTTCCGCAAAGTTAATTAATTACTGGTTGTAATGAACTCGTATATTCTAATCTCGTCAACCCGTTAGGCCTCTGCGTCTGTGATGTTTAGAGCTTGGTCGATGATATCCAATCCTTCATCAATTTGTGTTTTAGTAATGCACAGAGGAGGCACGATAAATATCATGTTAGCCTTGATGAAGGTGAACAAGCCGTGCTCTCGAAGGTACTTCCCTACTTCGTTCATTGTCGCCAATTCATCACCCTTGGCGTTGCGAGTGGCCATCGGAACTTTCGTCGCTTTATTCTTTACGACTTCGATGACAGAGAACAACCCGATATATCGCACGTCACCCACAGATGGGTGTTTGGTTTTTAATTCTTCCAAACGCGCTCCTAGATGTTCTCCTACATTAGCCGCATTTTCAATCAGGCCATC
>JASFVL010000261.1:0-5843 GCA_050049875.1 Anaerolineales bacterium | reverse complement strand
GGGATACAGTCGATGATGAAAGAAATGAACGCCGGAAAGATCTTGTTGGCGGGTTTAATGGACAAATTAACCGGCGGGGTGAAGGGGTTGGACCGGCAGTTCCAGTCCGCCGCAAAGCCAGCTGGCTACACGGCGGCTGCGAGCATCATCCTTTCGTTTTTGGATGCTTGAGCGGGAGGCCTGATGCTCGCACAACATCAGACCTCTTCTACAGCTCTCAAGTTTCTTGGCTCCCCCCAGTGAACAGGCGCAGCAAACGCTGGCGCCCCTGCTTTATCTGGAAAGATTTCATCTGCCAGGTACCAATAATCCCGTAAGGCAGGAAAAGCACCAACAGAATGTAAACCACACCGATCAAGAAACTGGCGTTTTCCCCAAAGTATTTGTCCAAACCGAACTCCATCAGTTTGAAGATCCCCGCACCGACCAGCGCCCCGCTGAGCGTCCCTATGCCCCCAATCAGGATGATCAGCAAAGCCGCAATGGTGAATGCCAGGCCGGCGACGTTAGGGCTGACGATGGGTTGAAACAAGGTATGCAGCGTACCAGCCAGCGCAGCTGTAATGGAGGAGAGAATCAGCGCCACCAGTTTGAAATAAAACGTGTTGTAACCCATCATCTTGGCGCGATCCTCATTCTCCCGAATGGCGATGCAAACGTGACCCGTAGGAGAATTAACGAAGCGGCGGTAAACGAAATACACCAGGAACATAAACGCCATGGCGAGGAAGTAAAAACGCAGCCTCTCCGAGGACGGGTTGATATATTCAGGGGGCACAACGCCCTGAAGCCCAACGTCCGCGCCGGTATAGGCGCCTAGCTCACGCGATTGAATCACGATGTGAAAGACCGCGCTCATACCCAAGGTCACCAAGCCAAAGGTAATCCCGTGTACTCTCGGCAAAACGATGCCGAACAGCAAAGCCTGAAATACGCCTGCAACAACCACCAATCCCAGAGTCGGTAAGATGCCCCACCCAAAGCTCTTTAACATCGCCCCAGTCAGGTAAGCGCCCACTCCAAAAAACATGGCGTGCCCGAAAGATAGCAGCCCAGTGATCCCAAAGATCAAATCGTAGCTGATGGCATAGACCGCCAGGATGAAGATCTCGATCAGCAGCCCTTGGATGAATTTGTAATTTCCATCCACGTTGGCGAGTACATCAGCGACCGATAGACCGTCGAAAAAAGCAATCACGAAGGGCAGGATAGCCAAGACGACAATGGTCAGGATCAAAGCCAAGTTATCCTTGACGAACTTACCGATGGAACCTTGTTCTGGTTGAGCGGCTTGAGAAGCAGTGCTCATGGCTTATTCCCTCCTTCCGAACAGACCTTGCGGCAGAACCAAGAGGACAATAACCATCAGAAGAACTGTCGACGCAGGCACCAGCGGCGGGGTGGGCTTGAATGGTTCTGCCATAAACGGGATGTTAATGCCAATCTGTCCGTATTTGATGATGAACTGCTGGATCAAACCCACCAGCAAAGATCCAGCGGCGGCTCCGGGAAAACTGGTCAGACCCCCGATTGCCATGGCAATCAGGGCGTTGATCAGGAATCGCTCCCCCATACCGTTCGACAACCCGGTGGAGGGGCCAGCAATCACCCCTCCGAGAGCCGCCAAACCCACACCCAGGGCGAAGACCATGGTGAAAACCTGGCGGACGTTGATCCCCAGCGCCTCGACCATCTCGCTATCTTGCACGCCGGCGCGAATGATCATCCCCATACGCGTACGTTGAAGCAAGAGCCATACCCCAATGAGCACGAGCACGCCCAGTAGGGGGATAAACACCTCGTTGTAAGTGCGCACACGTCCCTCTAGAATCTCGATCGTCGCGCAGCGGTAGGCGAACAAATCACTAAGATTTGTCGCCGGACAGCCCTCGCCCGTACCGCTGAAAATATCCGGCTTCGGCATGGGGAATTCTGGGCGCCCCCAAATCGCCCTGACAACCTCCAACCCAATCAGGCTTAAGCCCAGGGTCATCAAAAGGTTATACACCGGGCGGGCGTAAAGCGGCCGGATCAGGGTGGTTTCCACTAACATCCCCAGCATAAAGCCCGTTAGGAACGCCATCACGACCGCTAAAAAGAAAACTAGCGTGCGGTTCATGTTGACGAGCAGGTCTGTCAAGGCACCGTGAAAAAAGAAAGCGCTCACTCCCACCACCAAAAATACGATTGCTATCAAGATAGCCGACGTGGGCAGAGGCTGAGCTCCCGCAGTGACCGCCGTTCGGCTTCGATGAGAAAACCCAGCGATGCTGATCGCTAAAACTACTCCACCCAGAATCAACCCTACCAACACAAGATACGGTGAAATGGAGAACAATTCCTGTTCGGGCAGGATCATTTGCCCTTGAGAGGCGTTGAAAGCATAGGTGGTCGGGCTTTCCGCGTAAACGCCTGGGTCCCAACTGGTGATCGGGTAATTGAAGAAGCTGAACAACAAGATCCCTCCTCCGATAATCAGCCCAACCCAGGGCCAAATCCGGGCAATCTCGGATGGCAACCGCAGCCTCCCAAGCCACTGGTTCCAAAGCGGAGTCAGAGCAATGCTGCCGACGACCAAAGCGATCGGGGTGGTTGCGTCCACAAAGGTATCCGGGCGGACGAAAACGGTCCAACCCACATAAGCTCCAATCATAAATAAGGTGCCGTGAGCCAAATTGAGCACATCCATCAACCCAAAAATGATCGAAAAGCCAGCTGCAACCAAGAAGATCACCGCGCCGACAGATAAGCTGCGCAGCAGTGTAATCACCCAGTCTTTGGTCTCCATTCCCTGAACAGCCATCAAAAAAAGCAGCGCTAGAAAAGCCAGGGTTATGATCAGCGTGCGGTTCTTGCGCAAGGTTTCAAGTGCATCATTCATAAGTACCCTCCTCACGAGAGATCAAAGGTGAAGGCGCTTTTTCTCAAGCTGCCCCGAGATAACGGTTAATCATTTCCTGATCATCCACCAAATCCGCCATCGTTCCGGATTTAACCGAGCGACCTTCCTCAATGATGACGTAGCTTTCCGCTAATTGGCTGGCGACAACGAAGTTTTGCTCCACAAGCAACACGGTGGTCTCTGCCGACAAGTGCCGAATAGCCTCCATCATCTGCTCAATGATCACCGGGGCCAACCCCTCGCTGGGCTCATCGATGAGCAGCAGTTGATTATCAGGAACCAGAGCGCGGGCCACAGCTAGCATCTGCTGCTGTCCACCCGAAAGGTTGGTGCCAGGAAGGTGAATCAAGCGCTTCAAATCAGGGAACAATTGGAAGATGAATTGCTCTTTCCGTTCCAGGTCGCCCTTACTGCGTTCAGCGATCTTTAAATTTTCAGCCACGCTCAAGTCACGAAAGATGGCGCGGTGTTCAGGCACAAAGCCGATACCCATGGCAGCGATATCGAAGCTGCGGCGACCTTGAATCTCTTGATCGTTGAAGACCACTTTCCCCTGGTTCGGGGGCGTCAACCCTAAAATTGATTTCAGGGTGGTTGTCTTTCCAGCGCCATTGCGTCCCAAAAGGGCAACGATGCTTCCTTTGGGCACCTCCACCGTGACGCCCTGCAAGATATGGAACTGACCAATAAAGGTGTGAATATCGCTAACCGCTAAGAGATTATGGTTATCCATCGTGCCCTCCTGTATCAATTCACCTCCAACTCGCCATAGAGCCCGCCAAGATAAGCGCTTTGCACCACCTCATTGGCGGCAATATCCGCGGGGGTCCCTTCCGCCAAAACCTGCCCTTGGTGCATCACGGTGATGTAGTCAGAAATACTCATGACAACATTCATATTGTGCTCCACCAAGAGCACTGTTTTGTTTCCGGCCTCTTGTATCTCCTGGATCAGCTCGATCAATTCCGGAACTTGCTCAGCTGCCATCCCCGCAGTAGGTTCATCAAGCAGCAAGACATCTGGGTCAGGAGCCAGGATAATACCGAGTTCCAACTTACGCTGACCGCCGTGAGGAAGGGTCCGCGCTAAGGACAAGGCCTCTTTTTCCAAACCAACCTGACGAATTACCTCCCAGGCTCGCTGCTCATAGCTTTGAAAACCCTTATAATGACGCAGCAAACGGAAGTTGTCCCTACCAAGCGCCTGGCAAGCCAGGCGGATGTTTTCCAATACCGTCAGGTTCGGGAAGATATTGGTTATCTGGAAAGAGCGACCAATCCCCAGGTGAGCGGTGCGATGCAAGGGTAAGCGGGTGATATCGCGATCTTTGTAGTGAACCCGGCCGCTGGTCGGTTCGAGGTTTCCACTCAGGAGATTAAAAAAGGTTGTTTTTCCCGCGCCATTCGGCCCAATAATCGAATGAATGGTATTGGGGCGCACCTTGATGCTGACATTGGCAACCGCTACTAGCGCACCAAATTCCCTCCGCAGCCGGTTGGTTTCGATGACATACTCCTTAGCCTCAACGACGGCCTCAGCCAGCGGCGGCGCGGTCGCTTCAGGCGCCACCTCTTCGATAAGTTGAGGGATAGCCCATGGATGTTCGGGGTCAGGGTCAGGCACCATCTCGACAATGTACATCGGCTGGAGTGCCTGGTGGTCCTCTCTCCGGAAGGTATAGGTTCCTTTAGGCCCCTCAAAGCTCATGCCCTCCATGATGGGGATCAGGGCCTCGGCATCTGGATTCCCGCCTGCGCGTTTGAGCGCCTCAATCAGGGCAATTCCCGCGGCAAACCCACCACCAGTAAAGAGATCAGGGGCCTCTCCATGCCGTTCGATATGCTTTTCGCGCAGCCAGTCGTTGATGGGGTTATGGGGCAAAATATGGGAATACTTGCAGATACCCAACATGCCAACAGCGTCCAACCCCAAGGCATGCCGCGCCTCCCGGTCGCCCAAGCCTCCCGTGACCTTCATCCGGTCAAAGACGCCTGCATCCCGCATCTGCTCAAAAAGTTCGCGGTAGCCCGCCCCAGCCCACGACTGCACGACAACATCTGCCCCAGAGTCTAAGATCTGCTTTAGGTAAGGGAGGAAGTCGGTGGTATCAGGAGGGACGAAGACATCGAGCAAGCTCTCTCCGCCGTGCTGCTCGATCACTTTTTTCCAAGCAGCGGTGCTCTGGCGCCCGAAGGCGTAGTCAGGAGCAATGTAGCAGAAGGTCTTACCCAGGTTCTCAACCGCGTACCGACCGCCCGCTGCAGCATCCTGCCAAACGCTGGCAGCCGTGCGGAAGACGTAGCGGTTAAAGTTCTCCCCTGTGATGCTGTCTGCGGCAGCTGGCTCCACCAAGAGAACACGGCCGTACTCCTCAGCGACTCCCGCAACCAATATGGTCGCCGCACTGGAGACACAGCCCTGCAAGATATCTACATCTTGTCCCTCGATAAGCTCACGAGCCTTACGCGCCGCAGTGGTCACATCCCCTGCGTCGTCTTCAATGATCAATTCGACCGTTCGTCCAGCCACCTGCCAGGAACCACCTGTGGCGTATTCAATCCCTAACTCCAATCCTCGGACCTGCATAGTTCCATAGTAATCTAAAGGTCCCTCTTGCGTGGTGATCACACCAACCTTAATGGTACGATCGCCTTCTGTCAGGTCCTTTAATCGTCTAAATAACGCATCTGCCATATAAGCACCTCCCGGCTAACAATGCGTGAAGCGCCGGGGATAACCCCTCAGGGATTCAATTCATCCCCGGCACTCAGAAAACGCTGATTCGGTTTTTACTCGCCAGTCAAGCTGCCATAAGGCAAGCTGCCGCAGCGATCCTGCAGATCCTCAGGCAGCAGACAAGGCGGTTCAGGTCGTGTGGTGGTCACCTGTTCGAAGTACCTGAACTCGGGATCATCCACATTCAGCAGCGTGACAATGTACA
>JASFVL010000260.1:0-5844 GCA_050049875.1 Anaerolineales bacterium | reverse complement strand
GGTATCCCAGTAGATTTTTTTATTCTCAAGTACAATAATTCGATTTGTCTTTATGGTAGCCTAACGAGGAGATCTTTCGTTAGGTCCCCGATATTATTTGATCTAAAGGAGCTGTTTTTATGGGTCTGAAACGCGATGAATCTGGTCGATTGCATATCGAATCCCCACTAATGGCTGAATCATTAATGGATAAAGCTCTGCTCGAAAAAACAGAAGGCGAGCATGTATTCCGTCCGTTATCCAAGTTAAACGTTATCAAATTAGGTGGGCAAAGCATTATCGACCGGGGAAGCAGCGTTGTTCTTCCGCTGCTTGAGGAGATCATAGCCGCAAGAAAAGAGAATCAATTATTGGTGATGACTGGTGGGGGAACGCGCAGCCGTCATGCGTACGCTATTGCTTTGGATTTGGGTATGCCAACTGGTGTGCTCGCTAAGCTAGGCGCGAGTATTAGCGAGCAAAACGCCTTGATGATTTCCATTCTGCTCGCTCCCTTTGATGGTATCAAAGTCGGTCATGATGATCTTGTGAAACTACCCTCCCACTTGGCTTTGGGTGCGATCCCGGTGATGCACGCGATGCCTCCTTATGGACTGTGGGAAGAACCCGCGCTGCATGGGCGCATTCCCTCTCACCGCACTGATGTGGGAGCGTTTTTAACTGCCGAAGTGCTTGGAGCGAAAAGTTGCATCTTAGTAAAGGATGAGAGAGGATTAATGACAGCTGATCCTAAAAAGGATCCTTCAGTGAAACACATCAGCGATATTGAGGTAAATGAACTAATTAAACTGGATTTAGATGATCTTCCGGTGGAACGCTCCATGCTGAAAAGCCTATCGCGAGCACGCAGCGTGCGCGACGTTTTGTTGGTTAATGGTCTCGAACGTGGGGCGTTAACTCAGGCGATACGTGGGGAAAACCCAGGGACACGAATCTACCGTGATGCATGATTTCGTCCACGCGATGCTATGGGGCTACTCTCTACAATGTTGCCCTCCAAAGCCAGTGCCTGGCCCTCAACCAATGCCAACGCAACCTGACGGCGGGCGCGAGCAAGAATTCGTTGGAATGTGGAGCGCGACACTTCCATTTGCTTGGCTGCTTCGCTTTGTATCAGTCCATTTAAATCAGCCAACCGAAGAGCCTCCAATTCCTCAGGCAGGAGCAGAACCTTACGCAGTCCATCGAGTGGCACACCTGCAGGTTTGTAAACTGCCGGACGGACCCGGCGATCAATCCGGCGTCTTTTCCGTGGGCGCGGCACAGTCGATTAATCCTGGTTTCTGCGCTGCCGACGCCGGCGCCCTTTCCCTCGCTCATCGTCCAGTTTTTCTCCCGCACTTTCACCACGTGGTAGGGAGATTATGTCAGCACCAATTTCCTGTGCCAGCTTTTCAAGCTCAACTTTACGTATGTGCGGTGTATAAACCTTGAGGTCTGAACCTTCAACTCCTACGATGACGAAACGAGGCCGTCCTTCCCCACGACCAACGCGGCCACGCTCGCGAACGAATATCTTAGCCATTGAATTCTCCTTTATTATGAATAGTTATGGGTATATGCCCATAACTATTCTAAATGTAATTTGAGAAAATGTCAAATGATCTATATTGGTATCGATGACACGGATAATCTAACCTCAAGGGGTACGGGCCATCTGGCACGGATCATTGCCAATGAACTTGCGCAGGAGCATTTCTTGCTGGGGGTGACACGACACCAATTGTTGATTGATCCAAACATCGCCTATACAGCCAAGAATAGCTGTGCTGCCATTTGCTTGCAGGCATCAGATCAAATTGACACAGTCAAGTTGTTCAATCGAGTTAAAAAACTCGTGCTCGCTGAGGGCGTCCCCGGAAGCGATCCGGGAGTTTGCGTAGCAACTAGCCAGGAAGCCCAAATGGTCACAGGATTTGGTAAGCGTGCGCAATTAGAAGTCCTCAGTGTAAAAGAAGCGCTTCATCTGGCAAGAGAAGCTGAGGTACGGTTGGAAGCTGTAGGCGGTGATGGTAGTGGGGTGATTGGGGCGTTGGCAGCAGTTGGGTTGGCAGTTTGCGGGGAGGATGGGCGTTATATACTGGTCAAACGTTCTCGGGAGATATCAGGATTTCAGATGGTGAAAGATGTATTAGAAGCTGGTATTTCAATGGTTTGTACGTTGGATGGGGAAGAAATACGGGATGGCTATGTGCTCGTGGACAAAATACGTCCATCAAGACGCAGCTCAAAGGCAGTACTTCTTGTGGAGAAGCAACGAAATTACTGGTTGCCCCTCAAGCTAGATTAACCCCCAGATTCTAATCAAACAACAAAGTTACCGTATTTATGATGGTTCGTCCTCAGGGTCAGCGTCTAGTTTTCTGAGCTTCATGCGAACTTCGCGCCATTGGACTTTAGATATCCCTAATTTTTGTCGAATCTTGTTGTGTTCCATGCCCGCTCGCCAGTCTATGAGGGCGCTTGTCCATCGGCACATATCGAAAGAAATTCGCTTATCCAATCCAGCTTCTTCACCCAAATCTTCTAAAAGGTATTCCAACCGACGTGGCGACCAAGGAAAGAGTTTGTCCTTCAGCGGATATTGATCGGCGTATTCGTGATAGGCTTCCACCCAACTTTCCGGCAGGGGAATTTTTCTTTCCTTGTAACGGTATTTCGGGCTGGGGTAGCGCACGAAAAGGAGTGGTCCTGCGGGGGCATCCAGGTGGATGTGGTTCGGGCTCAGATTTAAGCATTCTCCCTTTTTGATCCCAGTGTGGATTAGCAAAGAAAACAAGCTGTAATATCGCGTATCCCGATTCTCTCCTTGTCGGTAGCGGTTGGCGATTTCTAAAACCGAGTCGACCTCAGCGGTTGTTAAGATATCGGGCAGGGGACTGATTACAGATTTCTGCACGACTTTTTCTGCTGGGTCGATGAGGATCACACCGGCGCCGTTAAGCCAGCGGAAGAAAGCTTTGATGGAGGTGATACGCCGAGCCAGGGTCTTTGGGCTACAGGGGACACCACGTTCGTTTTGCATCCAATCCAAGAAATGGTTGATATCGTGGGTCGTTATGCTGCCTAAAGTTCTGTCTGGAGGTAGATAGGAGGCCATCAGACGTAGATCTCCACCGAAGGCTTTAACGGTGTGGGGGGAACTACCCTGGTCTTCAAGGTAGATTTCCCAGGCATTGATAGCTGGGATAAGGGTCGTTTGAGCGCTGATATGAGCGGTGGTTTGATCAGACATCTAGGCCTCCGTTATCTTGCGGATAGTTGCTTCGTATAGTCGTAATTGCGTATAGTTTAGCTTAACTTTTGACTTCTGTCAATTAGGTCTATCGCAAAAGATGAGGCCACAGGCTTGAAGTCTTAGGGGTTGTCCAATGTCAGGTTGCCAGCACCCATCTCAACTGTTATGGTGAGCTGGGGACCATCATTGGATAGTGTGTATGTATCTCCCGATCCCAGCCAATCACCTCTCACGCTGATGTTGTTTAATCCACCTTCGACTGTGACCTCGGCGTTAAATTCTTGGGGTACTAAAATCGTCAGATTGCTAAGCCCGGTTTCGACAAAGGCAATTGCATCCCTCTGCAGCGTGCCGGAGAAATCAAGTTCGTAATTACCCGCACCGCTCTGGAACACCATGGTGCTGAAATTTGCGTTTGCGAGGCCTTTTAACTTCACTTCTGAAGCTCCGGTCTCATACCGCAGGGATTGCATCTCAAGGAGGTTAGGCTGGGAAAAGGTCAGGTCAACATCAGAAGCACCATCCGAGAGGTGAAGGCTCACCAAGGATAAGCCACCCAATTCGAAATCACCCACATAGCCCCCGGATTTGATGGTTAAATCCATTGGGTGTTCACCCAGTTGGAAATCCCAGTTGTTTATGACCTTATCATCGATCCTTGGTATACCGCGAATCTCCAGGTTGCCTTGGTTGACAATTACTTCATGGTTTGATATTTCCACTTCGGGTTTGAAATCATCAACGTTGTAGGTGGCTTCACCGGCGATCAAGTTGCTTCCAGCACCCGGTGAGAGGCTGAATTCACCTGCACCGAAGGAAAATGAGACCTCAGCCGTCACGCCGGGGTCATCTGGTGGCGGGACGTTAATTTCGTCTGATATGGTTGGTCCGGTTTTTAGGTCGGTATCGATGGGGAGGTTTATATTCACACCACAAGCGAGAGTGACTAAGGCGAGTATTGTAATGGGTAAGAAAATTAAATTGCGTTTCATAGAACACCTCCTAGGTTAGAGAATGGATGTATGAGCATGTCAGTGATACCATCTTGGGTTGCAGCTTCCATTCCAAGATTAATGGCAATTGCGAATCCTGGATTTGAAAACCCCGATGATGATTATCCATTGTGATTATCTTGAGTATCCTTAGCGCTCCATTTATAACCGCGCTGATATGGAAATTTGTTTGTATAGAATCATACGATTTATATGCACCAGGGTCGCGAAATATGGGACATCTCTGAATCGAAAAGCGGCACGATTAATGTTGAATGTGCCGCTGTTCTTGATTTTTGGCGTCTGACTAACCAGCCAAGCCGAGGTCCGGAGCGATGCGACGCATGGCTTCAATCACATTACTAGTGTGTTCCCAAAGGTCAATATTGAATTCTTGTGCCCCTTTTGCAATCTCATCTCGGTTTGCACCAGCCGCAAAGGATTTGTCTTTCCATTTCTTCTTAACAGATTTCACTTTCAAGTCGAGAAGTGATCGAGATGGGCGCACCAGAGCAACAGCGACGATTAAACCGGTGATCTCGTCGCAAGCGAAGAGGGCTTTTTCCATCAATGTTTGGCGTGGTATCCCTGTGTGGTCTGCGTGGCTGAGAATTGCACGTATTACCTCTTCTGGGACTCCGCGTTCTCTCAGTATGGATGCTCCTGCTTGGGGATGTTCCTCTAATGTTGGGTGGATCTCCCAATCAAAATCGTGAAGCAAGCCGGTGATTCCCCATTTATCAACATCTTCATCGAATTTTTCGGCGTAAAAACGCATGGCTGCTTCTACCGCCAACATGTGTCGGATGAGATTCTCGTTTTGAATGTGTTCTTGAACGATGCCAAGGGCTGCGGATCTTTTC
Source organism: Anaerolineales bacterium (assembly GCA_050049875.1). Classification (GTDB taxonomy): domain Bacteria; phylum Chloroflexota; class Anaerolineae; order Anaerolineales; family UBA11858; genus JASFVL01. The sequence goes on along the minus strand of JASFVL010000260.1, from coordinate 751 downwards.
ATCTATTTTCACCTATCAGGGAAATTATATGTTTGATTTAAGAATTATTTGGTGAGCCTAACTAAACTAATTTATGTCTTTGTTCTTTTAGATAAGATAGGTTCAGGGTTACCCAATATCGGTGTGGGCTGAGTGATGTGCACTTCCCAAAGGGCGACAAAAGTCGCGGGTATTTCGCGCAATTTCCAAAATGTCAATGCGCCGGGGTGGTATGTTCTTTGATCTGCAGGAACACCAACAGCAGAGATGCCAAGAACATGACAAATGTACAACGCCCTGGGGAGGTGGTATTCCTGGGTGACTAAAATTGCGCGTTGTAACTTGAAAATCTCCCTCGCCCGGTAGCAGGTGTCATAGGTACGCCGTCCAGCGTAATCCAAGACAATGTCCTCTGCAGGTACACCTAAACGGATAGCATAGTCACGCATCGCTTCAGGTTCGTTATAATCCTCACGCTGGTTGCTGCCACTCATGAGCAGTTTTTCTACTTTCCCTTCAAAGTGAAGATCAACAGCCGTCTTGATACGGTCGCGCAGGACGGGGGTTGGGGAGCCGTCGCGCCAAAGTCCAGCCCCGAAAACAATGGCAACTTGCTCATTGGATACGAGGTTTGTATTCGAGATCTTGGGAAAGGCATGCAGGGAGGTAATTAACCGCGGCAGTCCAAATACGAGCAGACTGAGGGCTAGTATGGAGAAGCTTAGTTTCAGGATCATTTTTATAAATCGGATAAACACGGTGGCAATTTTAC
>JASFVL010000038.1:0-20027 GCA_050049875.1 Anaerolineales bacterium | reverse complement strand
GTCGTAAAGGCAATCGCCGGTGCCCAAAGGAATCTGATCAACAACATGTTGAGAATGAGCGTTATCAAACAAGCTCCTTGGAGTGAGTTGCTTACGGGTCAACCTTATATGACCTCTGGAGATGACACTAACATTCTAAACCTTCACAAGAAGAAACTGATCGAGCGTGAGCAAATTGAATCACTCTTGGTGGTTCCCCTTTTGCGTGGTGGGCAATTCCTCGGACTGGTTGAAGTGATGACAAGAAAGCCCCACCAATTCAAGCAGCGTGACGGCAGGCTGCTCTCTCGTCTAGCGAATCAGGTGGTCGTGGCCATCGAAAACGCCCAATTATACCGCCATCTTCATTACCTGGCAGCCTTGGAAGAGCGCGACCGACTGGCACGCGAATTACACGACCATCTCGCCCAAGGACTCGCTTATTTGAAAGTGAAAGCCTCCATTACGGAGGACTTGTTATCCAGCGCCCAAATCGAGCAGGCTCAAGAAAGTCTCCTGGAATTAAAGAAAACCTCCCAGGTTCTTTATACGGATGTTCGCGAGGAGATCTTCAATTTGCGAACTGCAGTCACAGAACAGGATAGTTTCTTCTTGACCTTGCGCGATTACCTGATTGATTACGAAACCCACTACGGACTGGAACTCCACATGATGATCGAGGATGGGTGTACATCCGATTTTTCGCCGGAGGTGGCCAGCCAATTGCTGCGTATTGTCCAAGAGGCGCTGACCAACGTGCGTAGACATTCCAACGCTGCACAGGTTATGATTCATTGCAGGCAAGGAGGAGATCAGGTTTGTGTTAGTATTGAGGATGATGGCCAAGGTTTCTACGCAGATGAAGTTGCCAAGGAAGGGAGTCAGGGCTACGGTTTGCAGATTATGCGCGAAAGAGCAGAAAGCGTTGGTGGCAGCTTGGAGATTGATTCCCAGCCAGGAGGAGGAACTCGAGTCATTGTTTGGGTACCTCCTATGTACGAGGAGTGAAAAATTAACTCTTCATGTTGCGAATTTTACTGGTTGACGACCATGTCCTCTTCCGCAAAGGTGTCTCAGCTCTGTTGTCGCGTCGCCAAAGCATAAAAGTCGTCGGGGAGGCGGGGGATGGTATAGAAGCGATCAAAGCAGCACGAGAAATCCTGCCGGATATCATCCTGATGGATATTGAAATGCCCAAATGCGATGGATTGGAGGCTACTCGACGCATCAAACGCGAGATGCCGCATGTCAAGATTGTCATGCTTACTGTCTCCGATGATGATCAAAGTCTGTTTGAAGCCATCAAAAGTGGTGCACAAGGTTACCTACTGAAAGATCTTGAGCCATACCAACTTTATGACCTACTGGAGAGCGTTTCACAGGGGGAGGCGCCCTTATCTGGAGTGGTAGCCGCCAAGATTCTGAAGGAATTTTCACGACCCACCTCACAATCTACGGAAGAAAACGGTATCGCTGAAAAACTCACCGCCAGAGAGATCGATATCCTGCAATTGGTGGTCGAAGGGATGACCAATAAGGAAATCGCCTCTTCGCTAACGATCTCCGAGAACACCGTCAAGATCCATCTGCGCAACATCCTTGATAAACTACACTTACAGAACCGTATCCAAGCGGCTGTGTACGCCGTTCGTCAAGGGCTGTTTGAAGAACCGCTTGAATAATCTCAATATATAACCCAACTGGGCTATATTAAATATCAATACCTACCCATTAGAGCTATCAGTAGATAGCTCTAATGGGTTTTAAAAATCACTAGGGTTAGTGTAGGAATTTCAGGGAGAATGTACTATATTTGTTACAAGAAAGTTGATCGATATTCTTATCCAACCATTTTTTTATATTAATGACCTTAAGAATGAGTGCCGTATTCAGTGTTCCCTGTAGGCGACTCCATTCGTTCGAACTGTTGGAATATCCTGGCAGATAGAGCGCTCTTGCCGGGATGCTTCTCGATTTAGTTGCAGATCCCCGCGGAACAGGGGAGAAGGAAAGGAGTGTCATCTGGAGAAATAAAAATGGACAAATCAAAACTCGTAATATTGGCAACCAATTCCAAACATACATTTGGAGGAGTACGAGATGACACAAGTTGAACGAAGAGACCAAAAACCAGAACCTCAGGAAGAGCCGCAAGAGAAGCGAGGCGGGGTCACCCGTCGAGATTTCCTTGTTAGCGCTGGGAGCCTCGTCGTTGGGGGTGTCGTCGGCGGCGTGGTTGGGACACAGATTGCACCCGAAGCTCCGCTAGCTGAGGAACCAGCTCCTGAAGCTCCCCCTGAAGAGGAAGCTGCTGCAGAGGATGTATATAAGGCGGGCTACACGCTGGTTTTCGATCCTGTCCAGTGCACCGGCTGCATGAAGTGCGCCTTTGCATGTGCTGAAAAGTACTCGGAATACCTCTTCCCTGAGGAGACCACAAACACGGTGAACCTGGAATTTGCCAGGATTCGCCCGATGCGCTTCCAATACGTTGATGTCGTCAACGTATGCACATACTGCAGTCTTGAGGAGTGGGCTGAGGGTTCAAGCGACTTCCCCTGCGCAGAGGTGTGCCCGGAGGACGCCATCCACACAGTTCCTGAAGGCGAAGGCGAAGAGAGTTACTACGGCATGGGATATAAGTGGATCGATCGCGATAAATGCCTGGGCGCTGATAAGTGCTGGCGCTGCGCGGAGATCTGCGAGGACCAGTTTGCCAGCGGCATCTCCTTTGACCCCATCGAGAAGAAAGCTCAGGTTTGTAGCCGCTGCGGCGGCGACCCGGAGTGCGTAAAAGTTTGCCCAGAGCCTCTGGCCTTGCAGTTTGTACCCGCCAGCCGAAATGGGCGCTATTTTGCCAACCAGCCGACCGCCTATGCTGAGCTGCTCTACCGCAAGATGTTCAACAAGAGGAGAGAACTATAATGGCCGACTTATACGGAATGACCGGAAAAATTGCACGAGTCGACCTGACGAGTGGCAACATCGACGTCATTGAGCCAGGTGAAGATGTTTATCGCAAATACCTGGGCGGATCCGCACTCGGAGCTTACTTCCTGATGAAGGAAGGGATCGCCGATCCTGCGATCGACCCGCTCGGACCTGAGAATCTGTGGCAGGTCATGATTGGACCTGTCACTGGGGCAGCTCCCAACCCCCGCTCAGTGATCGTAACCAAGAGTCCCTACAACTTCTTCACCGCCACCACATGCGGCGGTGATGCACCAGCAGAACTTAAGTTCGCTGGTTGGGATGGCATACAAGTGGTCGGCAAGGCGTCAAGCCCCGTGTACCTTGCAGTCAACAACGAGAATATCGAGATCCGCGACGCCAGTCACGTTTGGGGGATGGGTGTCGAAGAAGCCGAAATGGTCCTGAAGAAAGAAGTAATGGCGGAGTTGGAGAGTCGCGAAGGCATGATCCGCGACGCCGACCTGACGCCAGAATGGAGCGCCATGCGACCACCCAAGCGCTTAGGGATGACGGAAAAGCGTTTGGCTCACGTCTGGCTGATCGGCCCCGGTGGGGAAAACCAAGTCTGGTACGCGGCCACGATGACCGAGGGCGCCCGCGCCCACGGGCGCTGGGGCTCCGGGGCAGTCGCCGGCTCGAAGAACCTGAAAGGTATCGTCGTGCGCGGCACCATGGGGCACACACTGGCGGATAAGAAAGCTTTCCTACAACTGACCGCCAACGTCCAAGCCTCCCAGCGGAATAACTACTTCTGGCGCTCGTACGGCACGGCAGGTATTGGGGCTCGCTCTTCTTATGTGGAAGATGCCTTCCCCATCCGCAACTGGCAGTACTGCGCTTGGGCGGATCCAAGCGTTAAGGCGATCACAGGGCCATTTATGGATCAGGCCAGCTTCGTGAGAAAGTCCGCCTGCTCTGGTTGTGTGCTGCACTGCCTGTATCCCGTCGAGGTCACCAGTGAAGACGAGTTGATGGACGGCACCATGACTGACATGCCCGACTGGGAAGCCATGGGCATGGTGGGTGGCAATCTAGGTTACATGGAGATGCCGGGTTCAACACCCGCCGATCCTTTCACCGGGGATCACCATGACCAGGCCGAACACTTAGCCAAGCTGCAGTTCACCACCTTCCTGCACGATAATTATGGATTGGACTTCATCGAAGGCGGAAACAATCTCGCCTTGATCATGGAGTTGCGCCAGCGCAACCTGATCAGCGCCGATGACCTAGACGGCATCGACCCGCAGTGGGGCGATGTGCACGCTGTGGACGCGCTGCTTAAGAAGATCACCAACCGCGAAGGCGTGGGCGATCATCTGGCGAACGGAACCTACGAGACGGCCAAGTACTTTGCCGAATTAAAGGGCAACCCCGAGATCATGAACTACTCCATGACTGCCCATCGCTATGGGCAGCCGGCGCACGATGTGCGCAGCCCGGCGGACAAGAACGCTCTGGAGTACATCACCGTCAACCGCTCCTGCGCCCATACGGGCGGCGGCGGATCGGGGTTCAAGCAAGGTGATTATGCCGCGGCCGTTGCCGGGCAGAACGGCACTTGCGCGACCAACTCAATGTCCATATGCACCTTTGCTCGCGGAGACTGGGGTGGGTTCACCCTGGATATCCTCAAAGCAGCTACAGGTTGGGACGACTTCACTGAAGAAGATATGGATAAGGTCGGTGCCAGGGAGTACGCCCTCTCACGGCTGTTCGACATACACACCCAGCAGCTTAGCGACCCGAAAGAGCAGTACGATAAGCAGGTTCCGCCGCGCTGGTTCAACGATCCCTTGCCCACCGGTCCCCATAAGGGTGCCGTTTCTTACGCGGAAGGAGGCACAGCGAAGCTGTTCGATGAGGACCTGCCGGCTTACTGGAAGGCACGCGGCTGGACGGAAGACAAGGGCATCCCAACGGAACAAACCCTAAAAGATTTAGAGATTGACGACGTGGCACTCGACATCGCTAGGCAGCATCTCTAGGCCTTCCAAGGGAAATCACAAGATGTAACGAGGCCCCAACTGGGTGTGTACCATCGGGTTGGGGCCTCTCGACTGGTAACGAACGATCTGGATGCGCGGCATTCTGCTGCGCGGGATGGTCGCAAATATGTACGAAGAATTCTTCGAGCGCAACTTCGGGGTCTTTACCCCAGAGGAACAAGCGCGCATCCGCGCTGGCAGGGTGGTGATCATCGGATGCGGCGGAATTGGAGGCGTGGTTGCTCTCGCGTTAGCCCGTAGTGGGTTGGAGCACTTCGTGCTCTACGAATATGATACCTACCAGCCATCCAACATGAACCGGCAGATCGAATGCTTCCGTGATACGTTGGGTGTTAATAAAGCATTAGCAATCAGGGATGCGTTGATCAAAATCAACCCAGAGATCGAAATCACGTTGTGCGACCGGGCTCTTAAACCTGGTGAAATCAGTGAGGCTGTTCAGCAGGGCGATGTGATCATCCCTGCTGCTGACGAATGGCCGCTGAGCATCGTAACGCTGGATACCGCCAAGGATTTGGGGGTCCCGGCTATTCTAGCTTATCCGGTCGGTGCTCTGGCACGGGTGAGTACATTTCTCCCCGATAGCCCGTATGCCTCTGCATGCCTTGTCCAACCATATCGGTTCCCTTATGACAAATTGAAGGCTTTTATGGACAATCCGGATAACCGGCGCATCCTGCAATACTACCGCACGGAAGGTGCCTGGACGCAGGAATGGTTTGATGGTTGGTGCGAGGGGGCCTTACCCCACGCGCAACTTTGCAGCCCGGTTTGGGTCACGGGAGCGCTAGCGGCTATGGAGATCGTCAAATTGTTCTCAGGGAAGTGGAAACCAGTAGTAGCGCCGCATTATTGGCACATCACACCTACCGGCGCGCGCATCGCTAAGTTTGGTCTTGGTCGCCGTCTGTTATCGCGTATATGCCGGCGGTCTTGGGGACAGGCGCTGCTGCCTACATTAGCCAACCGCCCCTGGCTAGTGAAACTGTTCACCCGAGCGATTAGCTGATGAATTGGATTAAGAAGGGTAATTGATGAAGAACTGGCGTTTTGGTCTCAATTTCCTGGGCTTGGTGGCCATCGTTTTGATGATTGTAGCCATGTTCCAACCTTGGTGGAGTTTCACCCTGCAGGAAAACAAAACAACGGACGTTTACCCCTACCTGATTGACGGGGCAGGCAGCGAAATGATCGGCTACAAGCGTAGCCCCCAGATGACCATACTGACAGGTGTTCTAGTCAGCTGCATTCTGTTCACCCTGATCGGAAGTCTCTTGAGGGGTAGGGGCAGTCGAATAATGCTAGCTTCTGCGGGGGTCTTGACGCTTCTCGGCACATGGCGTCTGCTGGCGCGAGTGGCAGGTGTGGCAGCCCGGTTCCATATTCCTATTCAAGGGCAAGGCCGGGCGGTTTATGAGGGCTTTGCTCAAATCGAGGTATCAACCCAACTGGAACTCGGTACCTACTTGGTCGTTGCTGGTGGGGTTCTGGCGATTCTCGCTGCCCTATTTCATTTACATGTACGCTTAGGAAGTTAAAGCATCATAAATTGATACTAGCAAGTTGATATTCATTTTGAATTATCTTCGATTATACACATCCAAGCAACGTCCATGTTTCCATTGAAAGGAGTCTTAACAAATGAAAGTAAAAGCCCTCGTTTTTCTCATTGTGATCTTCTTCATTCTAATCATTCTTGGTTGTGGTCCAGCGGCGACCCCGGAGCCAACACCAACCCCCGAAGTGCATCAAGGCGAATCGATTATGGCTAGCAAGTGCATTGGCTGCCATGAGCTCAATAGGATAAAGAATGCCGCCTATGATAAAGACGGTTGGCAGCTTACCGTTGATCGGATGGTACTTTCTGGAGCCCAGCTCACGGATGAACAGGCTGAACTGGTGGTGGATTATCTGGCACTCACCTATCCAAAGGAGTAGAAACAAATTTGGATGAGAAACTGAAAAACCGCTTATCAGAGCTCGAACAGCGATTAAATAACGGTCAAATCAGCCGCAGAGATTTTTTGCGTTCAGCGACGCTACTCGGTCTCACTTTTGGAGCAGTTGAGTTTTTAGCTGCCTGCGGTCTGCAGCCAACCAAGGCGACACCCTTTGACCCATTAGAAACCCTCTACGAGGTCGAATATATAACAACTACACCGGATCGAGGGGCTCAAGTCAGGTCAACGCCCTCCGCACTAGATGCAGAAGGAAAGGCTGCTGGGGAAGAGGTTGAGTGGTTTTGCGCCTTTTGCGGTCAGCGATTTAATACCCTAGAAGATCTAAAAAAGCACGCCGCGGCTGAACATGCCTGGCGCTTGCCGGCGATCCAAAGGATCGATCAGCCGACCTACAGCCAATATTTGGTTACTGTGGAACGCTTCGACGAAAAGAACACCGTTTTTTCGCGCACCGGATGGGATGAGGAATATCAAGCCCTTGTCCAAGAATATAGCGCCAAAGCTCCTAAAGATGATTGGGAGCGAGTTGAAGGAAGGGCTCTGACAGCCGGAGCTATCTACGTGGACAAGACTGCTGGTTCACTGCACCCCTATTACCCTGGCTACTTTGGCCACGTTCGCGGTGTAGGCGGTCTTTACAACTGGGATGACCCGGTAAGCCCTGAACGATTCCCAATCTCAGATCCAGCGTGGATGTCGGAGCGAATAAAAGAAGTTGCTCGATTCTATGGCGCCAACCTGGTCGGCATTACGGAAGTAGACGAACGCTGGGTTTATTCGAACTATTTTGAACGCGTCACCGGGGAATCCGGAAAGAACGATCTTCCCTACAAATACGCGATTGTCATGGGCATCGAGATGGACTGGGGTGGGATCCATGACTCTCCAGGACCTGAAGCCAGCGCAGCCACCGCTCATGCCTACTCAAAAATGGCAATACTCTCATCGTCACTGGCGAAGTACATCCGTGCACTCGGGTATCCTGCCATCCCATGCGGCAACGACACTGCACAGAGCATTCCCTTGGCAATCGATGCCGGTCTGGGCGAATTGGGACGCAATGGCTTGATGCTTAGCCCGGAATACGGCTCAAGACAACGCCTCTGCAAGGTATTCACCGATTTGTCTTTGGTGCCAGATAAACCAATCGACTTTGGATTACAGAGTTTTTGTGAGACCTGTCACGCCTGCGCCTCGGCTTGTCCAGTGGATGCCATCCGCTGGGAGGACCGTACCACGGAGCAGACTTCCATATCCAACCGCAAGGGCATTTTGAGATGGCCAGTAAATGTGGCGCGCTGTTATTTATTCTGGCAAGAAAATGGCATGGACTGCTCGAACTGCATCGCAGCCTGCCCTTGGGCGCTGCATTCACAACGTGATTGGCTCGAAATTTGAACCTAATAGGAGTTCAATATAGCCCATACCTTCATAGAAAGAGGTACAAATCCATGGAAATTGAATTCAGTAGGGTTGATGCAATCATCGACAAATACGGCACGTCAGACCGGGGATTGATCCCCTCCTTGCTGGAAATCCAAGACGTATACCACTACCTGCCACCAGAGATCTTACAACGCGTTGCGGAACGATTGAACGTTCCCGCCATTCGGGTGCATCAGGTCGCTGAATTCTACAAAGCATTCAGCTTAGAACCACGCGGTAAGCACCTCATCACGGTATGTTTGGGTACTGCTTGTCACGTACGCGGTGCAGAGTATCTAGTGGATCAAATAGGACGCGTGCTGGACATTGAGCCAGGTGAAACATCAAGCGATATGCTTTACACTCTTGAAGCGGTTAACTGCTTGGGTTGTTGCGCCTTGGGTCCGGTGATGGTCATAGATGGCAAATACTATGGAAATATGGCCATCAGCAAAGTCGAACGCGTGCTCAATAAGTATATGAAACAGGAGGTGGTCGCGAATGGCTAACCAAAGGATAATCAACGAGTTGGGTCTAAACATGATGCGCGAAGAGATTCTAGCCGCTCGCGACCCGAATATTCCCAGTATTATGGTGTGCGGGGGTACGGGCTGTTTAGCGCTGGCATCCGATGAGGTCGTAACGGCTTTTGAGAGGGCATTACAAGAGCAAGATGTAGAAGCCAATGTAGAGCTCAAGACGACGGGATGCCCTGGGTTCTGCGAGCAAGGTCCGATCGTAGTCATTCATCCGGGGAGGATCTTCTACACGCGGGTAAAACCCAAGGATGCAGTTGAGATTGTCTCTAAGACGATCACCAATGGAGAGATCATCGACCGTCTGCTGTATGAGGACCCCCAGACAGGGGAAAAAATCATCCACGAAACGGATGTTCCGTTTTACAAAGAACAGACCCGCATCCTGCTGAAAGAAAGTGGTTTGATCGATCCCCGCAAAATCGAGGATTATATTGCTGCTGGCGGTTACAGCGCACTTAAGAAAGCCCTCTTGGAGATGTCCCCGGAGGAGGTCATCGAAGAGGTCAAGCAATCACATTTGCGGGGGCGAGGAGGTGCTGGTTTCCCAACGGGCGTCAAATGGGAATTGTGCCGTAATGCAGAAGGAGACCCTAAGTATGTGATTTGCAATGCTGACGAGGGAGACCCAGGCGCATTCCAAGACCGCGGCATCATCGAAGGGAATCCGCACAGCATCCTCGAAGGCCTAATCATCGGCGCTTATGCCATTGGAGCGAGTGAGGGATTTGTCTATATTCGCTACGAGTATCCCCTTGCGGTCGAATTAATCAGTCTTGCTGCTCAGCAGGCAAAGGAATTTGGTTTATTAGGGGACAATATCCTTGGTTCTGGCTTTAACTTCGATCTCACCATTCAACTAGGTGCTGGCGCCTTCGTTTGTGGAGAGGAAACCGCGCTGATGGCTTCCATTGAGGGGCGCATCGGCGAACCCCGCGCCAGACCTCCCTACCCAGCTCAAAGTGGGTTGTGGGGCAAACCAACCAACATCAATAACGTAAAGACCTGGGCGTGGGTTCCCCACATCATCAATAACGGCGCGGATTGGTTCAACGAGATGGGAACCGAAAAGAGTAAAGGGACAACGATCTTTTCGGTGGTAGGCAAGATCAAGAACACAGGGTTGGTTGAAGTCCCAATGGGTATTAGCATTCGCCGTCTGATTGAGGATATCGGAGGCGGCGTTTCGAATGGCAATAAGCTCAAGGCTGTACAAACCGGAGGTCCCTCGGGCGGTTGCATCCCTGAGAGTTTATGGCATCTACCAGTAGATTACGACAGCTTGCGTGAAGCCGGCTCCATGATGGGCTCAGGCGGGATGATCGTCATGGATGAGAGCACCTGTATGGTTGATGTGGCCCGCTACTTCTTGGAGTTCTCGAAGTTTGAGTCGTGCGGCAAGTGCTCAGCTTGCCGCGAGGGGGTGCAGCGGATGTATGAGATTCTAGATTACATCACACGCGGCTATGGTGAAGAAGGTGATATCGAACTGCTCGAATCCCTTGGTCAAGCTGTTAAGACAGGCTCATTATGCGGCTTAGGACAAACAGCTCCAAACCCAGTCCTGACGACCATTCGCTACTTCCGAGAGGAATATGAAGCACACATCCAAGAAAAGCGCTGCCCGGCGGGTGTCTGCAAAGATCTGATAACTTTCTACATTGTGCCGGATTTGTGCCCCGGATGCGGTCTGTGCGCGCGTTACTGCGCTGAAGATGCGATCACTGGAGAGAAGAGTAAACCTTATTTTATCCATGAAGAAAAATGCGGTCGATGTGGAGTATGCCGTGAAGTCTGCAATTTCGATGCAGTAATTGTGGAATAGGGAGATGTAAATGCCATGCTGAATCTGACGATAAACGGAGAAAAAATCAAAGTTGCAGAAGGCGCCACAATCCTTGAAGCAGCCAGGCAGGCTGAGGTTTATATCCCCACCCTTTGCCATCACCCGGATCTGACGCCGTATGGGGCATGTCGGTTGTGCCTTGTAGAAATAAATCGCAACGGTCACTCAACTGTAACGACATCCTGTAACTGTCCGGTCGAAGATGGAATGGTAATCCAGACCGATACGCCTTCTGTCATAGAGACGCGCCAAGTGATGGCTAATTTTATCCTTTCGCGTTGTCCCGAGGTACCAGCTTTGCAACAGTTGGCGGGGTCACTGGGCGTTGAAAAGCCCAGCTTTCCTACAGAAAAGCAAGAGGAAGATTGCATCCTGTGCAATTTATGCGTACGTGCCTGTGATGAGATTGCCGAGGAATATGTCCTAGGGATCGTAGGACGCGGCTCGGAGCGCCGGGTGACGAGCGCTTTTGGCGTAGATAGCCAAGTGTGTGATGAATGCGGCAAGTGTATCCCATACTGCCCGACTGGCGCCATCACACACCTTGAAAGGCCCGTGATCGGCCGGCTCTTCAAAGCCAAAGCCAACCGCTGGAAACGCGCCCGCCAGGTGTTCCAATACGCTACGCTGCTGGTCTTTTTGGTTCTGATGGCTAGCACGCTGATGCGCTACGTTGAGCGTCCACTGTTGAGCATATTCTCGCGCTTGAACCCGCTGCAAGCGATGGCTTCGATGATCGGAGCCCGAGAATTGATCGTCAGCTACTGGCCGATTTTGTTGACCGTTGGCGTTACATTAGTATTTGGTCGCGTCTGGTGCGGTTGGTTCTGCCCACTTGGTGCGATCCTGGAGCTATTCGGGCGAACGGGACGCAAACTAAGCTGGCAAGGGTTGCGACAGTGGAAGTATGTCATCCTCTTTACCATTTTGGTGATGGCGGTGTTCGGCAGTTTGGCGTTTATGTATTTCGAACCCATCACTATCTTAGTGCGCGGTATTACCGCCATCTTCAAGCCAGGTGTCGAATATTTACAGTTGGAAGATAAAGAAGCTTTTGTATTACCCGGGATCAATTGGTGGCTCATCGCCATCCCCTTCGTCCTTGTCTTGCTGCTTAATCTGGTCGAGAGACGCTTCTGGTGTCGTTATCTATGCCCGTTGGGTGGCCTGGTAGGGTTGGGCTCGAAATTCTCATGGGTGAAACGCCGAGTGGACCAGATGAGCTGTGTGAAGTGCGGTGACTGTGAAGCACTTTGCACCATGGGAGCTATTAGCTCAGAGCGAGACTTCACCAGCGACCCAGCTGAGTGCATCATGTGCATGGATTGCGCGCCGCCCTGTCCGAAAACGGCGATCACCTTCGAGCGCGGTACGATGCTGGGCTGGAACTTCGAATTCGACCCTGGTCGGCGAGAAGCGCTGGCAACGGTGGGCACGGGTGCACTGGCGGTGGGCTTGTTGGCTTTGGATGTAGGCAACGCAAAAGCAGCTAAGAAGTCCGTGTTAAGACCACCGGGCGCACAGGGATATGATTTCTTAGCCAAGTGCATCCGCTGTGATCAATGCATCGAAGGATGTCCCAACCACGCGCTCTTACCAGCGGCGTTCGAAGCTGGTTGGGATGCTGTGTGGACGCCGATCATGGATCCATTTGTGGGTGGAGCTTGCGACTACGACTGCAATCTATGCGGGCAAATCTGCCCCAGCCAGGCTATCCCCCCCCTATCCTTGGAGGAAAAACGCAAGGCCGTGATCGGTATTGCCCAGGTGTACTTCGAAACCTGTGTGCGCTGTATGGATTGTCTGGAGTATTGTCCATACGAATGTTTCGAGGAGGTGGAAGTCGAAGGACTCAGAGGCGTATTCCCCAAGGTGATCCCTGAAGACTGTGTCGGGTGCGGCATTTGTGTTGATGTGTGCCCAGAGCAGGAAGGCCGGGCGATCGTCGTATACCCGACGGACGCTGTTCCCGAAGATCCGTTTACGACTCACCCGGCATCTTGACATAACGTTACAGAGCAGACCATAACTGGATTCGTTAGGCTCTGTTCTCCAGATGGATCAAGTGAAAAACGCTCCATCATAAAAACGCCTATCAATGCAAGAAATGCGATTTGCGAACATGGATGGATAAGGTGTTGTTGACGTGAAAAGAGTATTTATTCTCTCCCGGCGGTCATTGTTCCATCAAGGCATCGAAACCCTGCTCTCGGAAAAAGCAGAGTTTGAAATTGTTGGGCAGGATGCGGAACCCAGCGAGGCAGTCGAATGCATTCAAGCCTTCAACCCTGATGTCATCATCCTTAATTTGGATGATCCCGAGTTAGATCTCTCATCGCCAGTGCTGTGTGTTTTGCGAGAAAGAGTCGATACACGCATCGTGGGATTGAGCTTGAAAGAGAACAAAATCTGTGTATTTCAAGGTGAAAACAAGCAGGTTCACCGGCTTGATGACCTTTTTGATGCCATTCTAGAATGAACCAAACGAATGAAACGTTTGATCACCCTTTTTCTTATATGTATACTGCAGGTATCATGTTCCTCAAAGGAGATATTTATCATCGAACCGAGTGCATCAATTGCGCCCCAGGAAACTATTGCGCCAATCCTCATGCGCACACCTGTCTTTGAAGTTGACGCCTGGGTCAGTGACCCTAATCCACTACTCGGTTCACGCATCATGCTATACGGCAGCCTGATCAAAGACGGCGTCTACTTGGGTGGTATGGCGATGCGAGCCACCTGGCCTGACGATAACCAAGAGCGCGGGGTTCCCAACTGTACTGTGCAGGTGATCTACGGGTCAGGTGTTTGCATAGTCGAGAGTGAAGGCTTTCAACCAGATGTTTATGTACCCATTACCGTGACTTTCGAATATCAGGGTAAAATCTACAGCGGGCAAACTGGTTTTACGCCGCGCTGAGCCCCTGGTATTCCAAATTATATTTGCACATAAAGGAGAAAACCATGCCGCAACTAGGACCTACTGAATTGATTATCATCCTTGTGATCGTAATCTTGCTATTCGGTGTCGGGCGTATTGGTAGGATAGCAAGCGAGATCGGAAGTGGTATCCGAGAATTCCGTAAGGGTCTCTCAGATGATGATCCTGAGCGGGAAGAGGAAGAAACGAAAGCATAGAGCATGAGTTCGTGTAAATTGTAGACAAATCTCTTCGTTCCTTACTACAGTCAACACGACAGCTCGTGTTTACACTTACATAGCTTAACGATCTGCTCAATTTTAGACCATCGGTGTATAAATATATGGCGATTGATCAGCATGGACGGCGCATCCATTACCTGCGAATCAGCTTGACAGATCACTGCAATCTGCGCTGCATCTATTGTATGCCGGAGGATGTTGTTTTCCGACCTACTGCAGAGTTGATGCAGGATGACGAGATTATCACTCTGGTAAAGCTGTTTGTCCAATTGGGGTTTGATAAGTTCCGCCTGACAGGGGGTGAACCGACCGTGCGCGCTGGGATTATCGATCTGGTACGCGAAATAGCAAGTTTGCAGGGGGTTAGGAAGTTGACCATGACCACAAATGGTGTGTTGCTGACTCGGTTGGCAAAGCCGCTGGCCAATGCGGGCTTGCAGCGGGTCAATATCAGCGTCGATACGCTCAATCCCGACAAGTTCCGCTACCTGACGCGTTGGGGCTCTTTGGAAAAAGTTATCTCCGGCGTTCACGCCGCTGAGCAAGCTGGTCTAGTGCCGATCAAGCTCAATGCGGTTGTGGTTCGCGGGGGTAATGACACAGAGGTAATCGATCTGGCTCGCCTGACACTGAAGTATCCCTGGCAGGTGAGGTTTATTGAAATGATGCCTCTTGCCAGTACCGCTGATTTCCAGACCCAAAATATCGTAACGGCAGATGAGATTCAAGAGCGAATCGAAAGAGAGTTAGGGCCTTTACAACCAACCAATGGTGGTCAATTGGATGGAGAGGCGCGCACTTTTCGGTTGCCCGGTGCTAAAGGCGAGTTGGGATTTATCGCCTCAGTAAGCCAACCGTTTTGTGCTTCTTGTACGCGAGCGCGCCTAACCGCCGATGGGCGCTTATGGCTGTGCCTACTGCGGGATAAGCAGGTAGATTTACTCACCCCCATGCGGACTGGTGCTTCACTGGATGAACTGCGCATACTCATCCTGGATGGCATTTGGAACAAACCTTGGGGTCACGGACTGGATGAGGGTCTGATCCCGAGCAAACGTACGATGAGTGAAATCGGGGGCTAAAGTGACTAGGATAAGCGTATGCTCTCACCCCACCCCCTCTCCTAAGCGTTCATAGGTTGTTGAGGAGAGGGGCTTTTTCATTCAGATCCCAGAATCCACTCGTCTATAAGCATCCACATTGTGTGAAGAGTTAGAGTAATAATTTGAAACCATGCCCACCATAGGTTTTCACACTCCAAACAGGCAGATTGCTGCAACAATAAGCATCGCTTTGGTTCTCTTTCTTATCGTATACTTGGGCTGGGCAATCCATACCGCATCCAATCGGTATACAAATGCCCTCGCAATGGATGAGCGCCAAGCTCATACGATCGTAGGCAAAGAGGGTTATGAGTATATATTTGAACCGAACACACATGTCTTGATAGATAGAATAAAGCCCAATGGAGTGAAGATCGTCTTATACATTTTTAGGAAGGAGTACTTGCCTTCCTTTAATAGAACAGATTGCACCTTCCCAGACCAACTTGTTTGTGAATGGATTAATTTCGAGATATTTTATGGATACGACCCAAAACCAGAGATTTTCAAAATGATCCTATTTGCTGCGATCATCGGGCTGATCCCCGCTGGGGGTTTCTATCTCCTAACAAGAAAAGAGTAGTAGGGGCTATCTCACAACTCACCTTAAGAAAGCCTTTCAATCGCCTTAGCAGCGTACGAGCGTACAACCTGGAATCCATCACTTCTGGCTACTTTACGCAAGGTGGGGATGGCTCGCGCATCGCCAATCATCTCCAGCGCTTGAATGATTGCACAGCGCACCATCCAAAAAGGATCCGTTGGCAACGCTTTCAAGAGCCCCGGCAGGGCTTCTGGGCTGCGCATGCGCCCCAATTTCTTGGCGGCAATCTGTCGATCACCCCACGGGGTTTCGGGGGACATATCAGCCAGCAATTTGACCATTTTGCGATCGGATTGCACATCGATTGGGATCGGTAAAGTTGTGAAGGTGTTCATCACATCAATGACGACATGGGGGCGTTGGTTTATATTCACTGTTAACATCTCACACTTCCTTTCGCTGCATTTTCATTTCGGGTTTACTGTGAATGTGTATATACTGTAGAGCAATATGAACGCAGAGTCATCCGCCTTTTGGTCGGTAAAAAGTAGGTAATTCCGGCAAACAATAATTCGGCTATAATCATTGAGCAGGTGATGGAAATCTCATGAGCAACCGCGACTTATCCGCTGAGGAAGTTTTTACCGAAGACCTGACTTGGCGCGAACAGGAGGTCCTGAGTCTCTTAAGGGAACGCCTGACCAACCGCGAGATCGCGCAGCGTCTGCATCTTGCCGAAAGCACTGTCAAGGATTACGTCGGGAAGATCCTCAGTAAGCTGTATGTAAAAAACCGCAGGCAGGCCGTCGAACGGGCAGAAGCCCTGGGCCTGTTAGGTGAAGACCGGAAAACAGTGGTCAGATCGCTGAGCAATTTACCATCCGAACCAACCCCGTTCGTCGGCCGTAAGGACGAATTGAGAGAGATTAAACACCACCTGGTAGAAACGCGCTTGCTTACACTTATCGGCCCTGGCGGCATCGGCAAAACGCGCCTGGCTTTGAAAGCTGCGGTGGAAGCAGCTGATGACTTCAAAGACGGAAGATTCTTTGTTTCTTTAGCCCCCATTCATTCGACTCTACATATCACACAGACCATCGCTGAGGGACTTAACTTTCCCTTGGCAACCCATGAAGACCCACAGCACCAGCTGCTCCGCTATCTAAAAAACAAACAGCTTCTGCTGGTGATGGACAATTTCGAGCACTTGTTAGCTGGTGTGAATATTATCAGCGAGATTCTCCTTGCCGCTCCAAGGGTGAAGATCCTGGCTACCTCACGTGAGCGACTTAACTTACAAAGTGAAACAATACTACCCGTGAGGGGGATGTCCTTTCCCGATCAAGCAAGTACAGGGGATGCCCTGAACTACGATGCCATTACTTTGTTCATTCAGAGCGCCGGCAAGGTTCGCTCCGGATTCGAACCCTCACCCAAAGAGCTGGAACAAATTGCAAACATCTGTCAAATCGTGCAGGGGATGCCACTGGCGATCGAGTTAGCGGCTGCTTGGCTTCACATCCTAGATATAGACGAAATTGCTGAGGAACTTGAGAAGGATCTTGATATCCTCGCTACCGAAGTGCGTGATGCACCCAAGCGGCATCGCAGCATTCGCGCCGTTTTTGATCACTCTTGGTCCCTGCTGGATCAGGTTGAGCAGGGAACATTCATGCGCCTTTCGGTTTTCAGGGGCGGTTTTACTCGAGCAGCGGCTCAGCAGGTCACAGGGGCTTCACTCCAGCTGCTCGCGGGGCTGGTCAACAAGTCTTTCCTGAGCCACGATCCCAACTCCGGGCGCTTGGAGATTCACGAACTGCTGCGCCAGTACGCTAAGGAGCGGCTTGAAGAGTTACCAGATACCTACGTCTCCACGCAAGAAGCCCATGCTGCCCACTACGCGGAGTTCATGCGCCTGAGAGGGGAAGATCTAAAGGGCAGTCGCCAATTACTGGCGCTCGCTGAGATTGAAGCCGATATCGAAAATATACGTACCGCTTGGCGACACTATTTGGATCAAAAAAATTCCCCACAGCTGTGGAAATTCATCATCGGCCTCTGGAACGTTTATTGGATAAGAACTTGGAATCACGCAGGAACAAAGCTGTTCGCTGAGGCTGTTGAGGTGTTACAGAAGGAGCAAGATGAACAATTAGCAGCCTTAGGGGCTCTTGCAATGGCATTTCAGGCGTATTTCATGGGCTGGTTGGACCTTGCTGAAAGAGGGTACGAACTGGCAAGAGATAGTGTGGAAATCCTGCAGGAGTTAAATCACCCCCAAGCGCTGGTGTTCGCATACGACAGTCTGGTTGTCAACGCTTATTTCCTCAACCGCTTCACGGAGGAGATCAAAACTATAGAAAAAATGGTCGGGATTGCCACCGAAATCGGTGACAAGTGGCTGTTGGCATTGATGTTATACGGGGCCAGCTTGTACACCTTTTTACTAGGGGATTACGCTGAGACAAAGCGACTTGCAGAAACCAACTTAAAACTTTGTGAAGAGATCGAGGATGTGATTGGCTCAACTTTACCTCTGATTGCTTTGGGTCACGTGGCTTTGGCTCGTGGCGAACATGAGACTGCAAAAGGATTTTATCTGCGCTGTCTGAAAATAGCGGAGCAAACCGGCTTCAACTATGCGCTACAAACTTCGAGCAAATATCTGGGCAAGGTGACCTTATCCATGGGTGATATCACCGCGGCTGAAAAATATCTCTTACAGTGTCTGTGGATCACGAAAGAAGTTGGCTTTGTCAGGGATATCATCAACCTCTTTTACGAGTATGCCCGCTTGCGGGTAGCTCAGGATAACCCTAAGCAGGCAGCCGAACTGCTGACGCTGGTGATCCAGCATCCCACCAGCCATCAGACAAGGATGTTAGAAGGGCGTATCAGAGACAGTGCGAAGGACCTGCTCGCCAAACTGGAGGACGAACTGCCTCCGGAGTCTTTTATGGCAGCTCTGGAACGCGGTCAAGAGTTGACCCTGGATGAGGTCGTTGAGGATTTGTTAGGCTCGATAAGTTGAGTTGATTGAAATGGGGGAATACTTCTACCTTGGGAGATTTCTGGAGCTCAGCGGTTTTCCTACCCTTTTTTGCGGTTGTCTTTGCTGTTCTGTGGTTGATCAGGCAGCGCATCGTCAAGCCAAGGGTGGGTGTTGTCATTTACGGTTCGTGGCGGAAATCAAGGATGATGAGGTTCAATGTATTAATGCTCCTGATTCTTGTCTTTGCATCAATCTTAGGGGGCCTCTCAGTTATCCGCTTCGATTCTGTGCCGGGATGGGTTCATAATGCGCGCTTCTCGCTGGTTTTCCTGATTGGATTCAGCCTCGCTGGGTATTACTTGGATTTCCCTCGGCTGTTCGTTTACGGAGTACTGGTCGCATTAGCACCCTTGATCGGTGAACTGTTGTATAAAACCTATAAAATTCCTCACCATGGATATCCTGTAACTTTTGATATCGTATCGGGTTTTATCATGATCACCGGAGTGGTTCTGTTCATCCGTCTGCTTCGAGATTATCCTCTCAACGCACAAATGGAAGGATAACCGGAGACAGCTGAATGACAGAAATACTAAACAGCGATCAAGATGGGCATCATCCGCTCGCGGAAATCGACCAGGTCATTCACGCTTCTGCAAGATTGATGGTGCTGACTTACCTCTACGTAGTTGACAGCGCTGATTACGTCTTCCTTAAAAACCAAACCGGTTTGACCTGGGGTAACCTGTCGACACATTTAAACAAGTTGGAAGATGCAGGTTATATCGCTGTCGAAAAAGGGTTTAAGGGTAAAAAACCCCACACGTTAATTCACCTCACGGATGAAGGTCGCGCCGCTTTCCGGGAGTACAAGAAGAGCATGCTAGAGGTATTAGACGACCTGCCGGATTAAGTCTTGACCCAAATCACCTTACGTTGCTGGATGGCAACCTCTCTAAGGTTCTTGGCTAACCCAGGGAAACCAGTACTTGAACACGGTTTGGGTAAGCCACAAGCTGGGTTCTTCGTTATAGCCATTGGTGACGGCATCCAGATCCCCATCGCCATCTAGATCGCCAAGGGCTACACGGGTGCCCGTAGTCAATCCTAGATTCTGCCCCGAAGGATAGAATTTTGCATCGCCCTGGTTCAGCCATACATTCTCTCCCCCAGCTTCAACCGAAAAGGCATCCAAATCCCCATCACCGTCAAGATCACCCAGCGCAGCAGGACTGAGATGCCCCAGCTGCTCCCCTGGGGAAAGCACGCCGTGACCGTTGTTCAACCAGACAGCGCTGGTCTCGCCCGATTGCGCTGCAACAAAAGCATCCAAGTCCCCATCACCATCCAAATCGCCAAGTTCCACTGAAGCTGCATAAAGTTCATCGAAGGTCTGTGTGCTGGTGAAGATGCCGCTACTGTTCATCCACACAGCACCCCCTTGTACCTGGTCTCTAACAACCATGGCATCCAAATCGCCATCTCGATCAAGAT
>JASFVL010000259.1:0-5858 GCA_050049875.1 Anaerolineales bacterium | reverse complement strand
GACGAGTACCTGGTGGTCTGGTATACGAAACAGGGCCCTAACACCTGGGACATCTGGGCCCGGCGGGTCGGCAGCGACGGGAGCCTGAGAAGCTGGTTCAACGTAGCAACAGGTGTGGGGAAACGCTGGGAGCCAGCTGTGGCCTACAGCCCGGTGCAGGATGAGTACCTGATTGTCTACACATTCGAGGTGGGGGTCAGCGACTATGACCTCCTTGCCACGCGCGTCAAGTGGGACGGGAGCTGGAAAAGCGCCGAGTTTGTCGTTGCAGCTCCCCTGGGCATCCAGTGGACGCCATCCGTCGCCTACAATAGCCAGAACGACGAGTACCTGGTGGCCTATGCCAACGTGTGGGGCAGCGGCGCACACGACATCGCCGCCCAGCGCGTGGACGGCAATGGGACCTTGTTAAGCTGGCGCAACATCGCTTCCGACGCCACCAACTTACGCAGCGTTCCCGACGTGGCCTATAACGCAGCGCGCAACGAGTACCTGATCGCGTACAGCTATATGCAAGGCTCTATCCTCACCCAGAGCGACATCCGCGGCAAGGTAGCCACGGCCAACCTGGGGGACCTGAGTCCCCAGGAGATTGTCATCTGTGACAACAACCGCGACCAGGGTCGCCTCGCCGTGGCCGCCGGTCCAGACGAATACCTGGTAGCCTGGTTGGACGGCGTCTTTGGCTCTGGCCAGGACGATGTCTTCGCCCGGCGCTTGAGCGGTGACGGGGGCGTGCCCCTAGGCTCGCCTGACGGTTTTCCCATCGCCCAGTTCGGTACCGCTTCCTGTTTCTCGCCGGATGCGGACTATAGCCCGCTCTATGGCTATGTGGTTACCTGGCACAGTTGGAATACCACGTATCTCGAAGACGTGTACGCCAACTTTGTGCCATTAGGGCAGGACCAGGTGAGTGACCTCCCGTTTGGCATGAACGGGGGCATGGGCAGTAGCCAGAGGAACGGAACGGTCGCCTGCACTCCCGGTGGGGAATTCCTTGTGGCCACTGAGGACAACCTGGATTGGACGACGTGGACCCCGGCCGATTACGAGATCCGAGGGTCGTTCGCGCTACCTCATTACGCGTTCCTGCCACTTATCCTCGGGAATAAGTGAACACCTGAGCAACATCAAAACCACAAGGTGGGCTAAATGTCTTCCAAGCGAACTAGATGTGACTTGGTCATAATTCATCAAGCTGCCTTACTCGCCTTCAGCTCCAGTAAGGGGCGTGAAAAATGCAAACTTGGGCTACAATCAACGTGTGTCGGATTGCCAATCCGGCGAGCCGGTTATACCCAGGTTGGGCAGCATAGTTGTATATTAATTTAACTGGAGGTATCCATGCCGGAATTCCAGCAAGCAGTGACTGATGAGGACCTTGACAAAGTTAAGGAACTATTTACTGAATATATACACTGGGTGCATTTGAATCTAAGCAAGGAATATGGGATTGAGTTCGACGTCGAGGATAAGGTCGCACAGGATATGACAGAGTTAGGCATGTTTATGCCCCCTGATGGTCGAGTAACACTGGTCACATTTGAATCTGAACTAGTAGGTTTAGGTTGCCTTAGAAAAATCGGAGAGGAAATCGCTGAAATAAAACGAATGTACGTTCGTCCAAGCTTTAGAGGGAGAGGTATAGGAAGAGAACTGCTAGAGTATCTCTTTTGTGAAGCAGAGTTACTCGGGTATAAAACAATTCGCCTTGATAGCGCTCGCTTTATGGATGTAGCCCACTCACTTTATCGCTCTTTTGGTTTCAAGGATGTTAAGCCTTATTCTGAAAGTGAGATTCCAGAGGAAATCCAGGAACACTGGGTGTTCATGGAGAGAGATGTGGTGGATTGATCCGTTGCTGGCTAACGTCTCGCAGGAGCCCCGGAAAATCTCCGGGGTGCACGCGATGGACCCCGCGCAAGGCGCGAATTACAGGTGGCTTAGACTTGCGGGGCCACTTAGCACGAGGCTGTTGGGCCGCAGATTATTGAAAAATAGTAACAAGAATCGGTCTGTAAAACCGGAGTTTTAGATATTTATAAATGTCGGTGGAACACTATCGACTCATCCTTCAATGTTCATTATCATTAGATGTGTGAAACCCATCACCATCGTTATATTTTCTCAGGAAAGGAGAAATATACAATGATCAGACACCAAAGATCGGGAAGAGCCAAAGTCGGCAAGGCCTGGGATGTTATCCAGTTTGCCAAAGAAATTGCTGATTTCATCAACACCAAATATGCTCCGATTTCAGTTCAAGTCTACAATGAAATATTCGGGGACCTCAATACAATTTACTGGCAGACAGACTATGATGACCTCGCTACCCTTGAGGAATTTCATGCTAAGCTCATAGCAGACCCAGACTATCAGGCTATTACAAGCAAAGGTTCCGATATTTTCATTGAAGGGACCTTGCACGATAAATTGTTGAAATCTGTTTAAGGTTGACGGTGTCGGGCAATATCTGAGAGTAGTTTGCCCTTTTTGGGTGTCTCTTACCCGCGAGGATTCTGATCAACCTGCAGCGCGCCTGATACTTCTGGTTTATATGTGTTCGTAGGTTCCGTATTTACCTATACAAGCGTGTAGGAAATACTAGCAAAGGGCGCAGCCCTCCAAAGCGTGCAATTGATGCTGGGGTTTCTGCGCCGTTTTCGAGCATTTTCTTACGCCTTAGCCTTTTTTTCATCGGACGGCTTCGCCGTCCCTGCCCCAATGCAGGTAACGCAAGCCATTGTCCGCCATTCATTCGGGTTAGAAGAAAGATATAGGCAGGATACTATCTCTTATATGATCAATTCTTTGTAACCCCTTATATAATTCTAATGTAAATAAAATAAAAAAGCGGTGGTGAGTTCTGGCCACCGCTTTCTGGTTTCTCTGACTAATCTTCAGACCCGTTCCCAGCCATCACCACAGCCTCCACCATATCCTCCCACCGACCGGGATCAAACTTGGAAAAGCCGGCTGCTTTCAAAGCCTCTCCTACCTGGGCTCCACTCATATCATAGTTTTGCCGCGCCCACATGAGCAGCGCGTGTTGACTCTTCGCCGCAGGCATGCCCTTCGGGCGATCCGATGGGCCTATCTTCTCCGCTACGATCTGCTCCTCAGTGTCAGCGGGTTTGCCCTCCGTCAGCCAGTCGAGGATGATTTTTGCCACATCGTCGCCAGGCTTGTGGAACACCTGGTCGGCTAAGGTAAAGCATCTTGATTTGGAGACGATGGCGTTGTGGTCCCAGTCCATGTCGAAGACAATGTCAAACTCGTAGTCCATGCCCTCCCGCTGGATGGGCGCCATGCCAACCTTACGGATGACCGTCTTGCCGCGATCATTCTTCTCTTGGACATATTCAGTCTTGGAGCGCATCGTACCGATGATGTGGGCTTTGCTTTGCAGCATCGCCTCCACCAGGTCCCGGTGCATGGGGGTCACCTCCCGCCAGGCGACATAGCTGTTGCCTTTGTACTTCTTGGACGCGTTGTCCACCAGTTCGAGGGCGCCGCCCTTGCCCGTCCAGGCGTGGGAGAGGCTGTCGACGATGATCACTTCATAACCCTGCCCCTCGCAGAAAGAGATGGCTGATGTGTACACCTCGGGGCTGTAGTCGTTCTCCAGGGGCAGCACGTCGAAGTCGAACTGGTCAGCATACTTCTCCGAAGGGGAGTGCCCAACGCCCAGGAGTTCGTCCATTTGTAGGTGGTGGCAGGCACCGAACGCAGCCGCTGCGAGAATGCCTATCTTTCCCCTTGATGTCATATCGTAGATCATAGAGAGGAGCATTGAAACATGGTTAGGAAGAAAGATGTAGAGAAAGATGTGGCTGAGACAGGGACAGAGAACGCTCCCATGCCACCCGATCAGAAAAGCTCGTTGGATGAGGTTCTGGTGGTGACTATCAGCACGGATATGAACACGGGGCACCTGCGCATGACTACCTCCCACCAGGGATTGAAATATCTGCCCACCATCCAGAACACCTTCAACCGCTTGCAGATGCAGATCAACGCCGTGATCTCCCAGCATCTCGCCCAGCAGGAAGGTGAGAACGGAGAAGGTGTTTCGACGCCGAAACAGGAGGTGAACTGAGATGAACCGCTTACCGGTGTACAGCAAGGGTGTTTATATCTGGAAGCCAGATAATATCTACGGCGGCGACGCCAAGAAGATCGCCGACGCCTTGGAGGCTGCCGGGGTCTCGCACGTTTGTATTAAGCTGCACAACGGGACCTATGTTTACCCCGACCGCAAAGGGGTGATCAATGAGATCCGCTCGCGCGGCATTGTGGTGGGCGGTTGGGGTTATTTATACCTGCGCTGGAGCCCCAGCGCCGAGGCAGAAGCTGCTGTAGCGGCTTGCGCGCTCTACAAACCTACCTACTACCTGGCGGATGCCGAGGGCTACGCCAGCTACGCCTACGCTGGAGCATCAACATTTGCCTCCAAGCTGCGAAGCGCTTTGCCAGACATGCCCATCGGACTCAACTCCTACTGGAAGCCCTCCTATCACCGCGACTTCCCCTTTGAAGAGCTGCGTACGAAGATGGACTTCGACTGTCCCCAGGTCTATTGGCGGGGCTACGATCCGGTGGGGAAGCTGCGCCAGTCCAAGGAGGAGTATGCGGCCATGTCTCCCCAAAGGCCCTTCGCGATGGTGGCGGGGGAGATGTATTTCGAGAACGGCGTCAAGCCCACCCCTGAGCAGGTGGTTGACTTCCTCAGCGCCGCCAGAGAGGACGAGGACATCCAGGCTGTAGTGATGTGGTCCATGGATCAAAACGAGACCACCCCGGAGCTGTGGGAGGCCTTCGCAGGCTTTGATTGGGGCTCGGGGGAGGTGGTCGAGCCCGGTCCGGAGGACATCATTGAAGACCTATTGGCGTATTTGAACTCACTAACAGAAAAGGTCCGGGCGGATCAGGAGAGAGTCCTCAAAGTCTATCGTCAGGTGCAGGCCTTTGGGGTCCCGGTGTTGTATGGGATGACCAACCAAGACCTAGCCCTTCTATCGGGCATCTGCGAAATTTCTGGCTTGCAGGTCACCGAACCGCGCCAGCCACTCTATGAGGCGACAGTCACGGCTTATGCCCTCTCCATCCGTCCCGACCCCTCCACGACCTACGCGGCGCTTGGTTATCTTCGCTACGGTGATCCGATCGAGGTGTGGGAGGAAAGCGGGCAGGGCAAATGGGCGCGCATCGATCCGGAGGAGAGCCGGTGGGTCTCTACAGGTTATTTAAAGGTAGGGGGCTAATATGGTCAATGGCGAACAGGTGGAAGCGCTGACAGCTGCGCTGCGGGAAGCCAATCTCAAGATGGACAACCTCATCCCCCTGGTGGAAGCCCACGAGCGGGCATTGCGGGGTTCTAACGGGCGTACAGGTCTGGTAGCGCTGTTCGACCTGCAGGCGCAGCGGTTATCCGACTGGGAAGTACGCTTACAAGCCATGGATGTGATGCTCAACGGCGACCCGGAGGATGAGAGCTCACTGGGATTGAAGGGGACTGTGAATGAGATGAACAAAAGCATCAAGGCGTTGCGCAGGTTTGGCTGGATCGTGCTAGGTGCAGCTGTGGGGACGGGGGTTAATGTAGTGCTCTTGCTTATATTACATGGGAGTGTGCCGTGAAGGATCTTTGTGGTGTATCTTAGATGGAGTAAATATGAAAAGGCGGTGGAGGGAGCTAACAACCGCCTTTTGTCAACTATTGTTAGGATCTATTTCCCTTATTGATACTCTTCACTAGTCAGGTTCTAAAACGGTTATCTTTGACCGCTCCATTGTGTATTATTAAAGATTCAACTTTCCGTGTATAATGATCAAGAGAAGGTTTATATACGAGTGGT
>JASFVL010000258.1:0-5883 GCA_050049875.1 Anaerolineales bacterium | reverse complement strand
AGAGTGAACTGAATCGGTAGGCGCTCCTCTCTGGTCTGTAGATAGACCCGATCATCCTGTGAGAAGACGAATAGAATATCAACCGGATTAACCAGCGCGACTTTCCCCTCCAGCTTAGCTGGGATCATAAAAGGTAAGTCCGGACGTTGCTCTTCTTTTGGGTGGGAAGTGGCAATGATTTTGCCACTCTCTAAACGATAGATGGAATCGCATAATCCATCCAAATAATCATCACTACTGCTAAAAATTAATGCTGTAGCATCAGTATCGACGTGCTTTTGAATCAGACCACTCAAAAGAGTAACCGAAGCATCGTCACATTTATTAAAGGGCTCCTCCACTAGCAACACCTTTGGAGCATGTAAAAGCGCCCTACCATATGACAGCCGTCGCTTCAGGCTTGAGGAAAACTGCTCAACCTGTGTATCGGCTTGATCCGCCAGGCCGACCTGGGCGAGAACTTCTACTGCGCGTGATCCTGGTAAACGGTGCAAACGGCAGTAGAACTTGAGATTGGAGAGCGCAGAACGGCGAGAATAGAGGTTGTCCTCAGCAAATACTACACCAACATCACGGCTGAATTGATCCCGTTCGTTGTGGGGATCAATTCCAACCAAACTGACGCTGCCCATCGTTGGCTGGGATAATCCGGTGAGAAGTTCAAAAGTGTTGCTTAGACCACTATCCACTCCGCCTAACAGCGCAGCGATTTCACCTTCTCCCACTTCAAGAGACTCAATCTCAAGGATCGTCTTCTGGTCTTGGGTTTTTTGAATATTTTGTAGCTTAATCACAAGGTAATTTTAGCACGACATCATTAGCCTCGAAGGGTTTTGACAGTGGTCAAATGTATCAAGGTTTATTGGAAACATGTTGTTTGTCTTTTTCTATGAGTATAATAGCTAACGGACAGTTTTTGTTGGATTTTTTTACTTTGATAATTTGAGGACTTTTTTCGAACCCCCACCCCAACCCCTCCCCCTATTTGGTGGAGGGGTTATTGGTATCAAGTGTTTTTGGGTTTTTTTACCTCCCAAAAACACCTCCAAATCCTATCCTCCATTCCTGGGAGGAAGGAAAGAGTACAGACGGGAACGGATGAATACCACTGGGTGATGAATTATTCAAAACTGTCGGGTGACAAGATGAGTAAACTAAATACCTTTGGAGCTACTACGATATATAATTACTATAGATCTTGACCACAAATCTGCAAGAGCAATCTATACTGAGAAGATTAATATGACCCCTAAAGATAAAGCGGCTATCAAGTTAGAATACCAACCCCTCACACCGGAACTCTGGGATGATTTCGAAACCTTATTCGGTTCTAGAGGGGCTTACGGCGGTTGCTGGTGCATGTGGTGGCGCACAACCCGCAAGGAGTTTGAACACAACCAAGGGACAGGAAACCGCCAAGCGATGAAGACCATCGTAGATTCCGGAAAGATCCCTGGTATATTAGCTTACCATCAAGGGAAACCAGTCGGTTGGTGCTCAGTAGCACCGCGAGAGCACTACAGTTCCTTGGAACGCTCACCCGTTCTTAAGCCGTCTCGATGAAAAACCGGTCTGGTCTATTGTGTGCTTCTTCGTCGCAAAGGAATACCGTGGTTGCGGGGTCGCGAATGGATTGATTCGCGGAGCGCTGGACTATGTCCACGAGCGTGGAGGTCAGATCGTCGAAGCTTACCCCACAGCTCCGAGAGGTAAGCGCCTACCACCGATATCCAGCTTCATGGGAGTCCCCGATCTATTCAAACGTGCTGGTTTTGTGGAACACGCACGACCGTCCAAAGCAAAAATTGTGCTGCGCTATAACTTTGCAGAAGACGAATAGGAACGTTACATCCACTTGAAGACAAAGACAAGCTCGCACAAACTTTTTAGGGATTAAAGGCGGGCTACTCATCTAAAGCATATCCTCTCGGGCGTGTATAATCATCAGTAGCCCGTAAATATCTTTAAACATAAAAGGATCAACCTCTCTATGTCCAACTTCAACACTGACAACACCATGCAATACCCTGTATTCGTCATGTGCGGCAGGGACTTAAAACGTCGCAGGTTGCTGGAATTTTTGGATCCAGAAGGCAAATACAAAGCCAAAGCGCTGCTGCCTTTTTTGGGTAAACGGGTCATCGATTGGCAGCTCGATGCGCTACGAGCCTCTCCACATATTGGGCAGATATATCTGCTCGGATTGAGCAAGCAGGACGCGAGTTTCGACTTCCCCGTACATTATGTACCCACAGATACGACTGCAGATTTCGCTGATAAACTGGTCGCCGGGTTGGAATACCTACAAACTGAGGGCTTAGATCCGAAGATGATCGCAGTGAGCACATCCGATGCACCCGCTGTAAGCACGGAGAGCATCAATCTGTTCTTCGAACGCCTTAATAAGCTGGATGGATACGACTTCGTCCTCTCTCTCGTCCCTTGGGAACTTACCAACCAGGTTTTTCCTGACTCACGGAGGGTTGTTGCACGCTTTGTCGACCAACAAGTTTTTCCAGGTGAGATTTACGCCCTCAGCCCGCGCGCAATCCAGCTTGGGTGGGAGGTAATCCATGAACTTCATGCTCGTCGACGGATGATTAACCGCCAACGTCGAAATATCCGCTTGACGCCGGTGATCAATTTAATCGCCAAAAAGCCGCGTACCTGGCCCTTGATACTGAAATTCTTGTTGAAAAGAGCGACGCTTGCTGATGGGGAAAAAGCCGTTTCCATAGCTTTCGGGGGCAAAGTAAAAGCAATTATCATCCCGGATGCAGGTTTCGGAATGGACATGGACCTTCCAGAGGATTACGCACGCCTCGAAAAATATATAGCTGGGTCCGTATAGAGGATAGCAAAGATGAGCAACAATCTTACCGCAGACGAAATCTTGATCGCTGAATTCCAGCACATCGCTCAGGTAGCCGTACAAAATAATGAGGACAGAGCCAGGGTATCCACCTTTTATTTGGTCACAGTGGGAAGTTTCATTGCTGGAATATTAGGTTTACAAATTGAAGAGTTGAACCCACAACTTATCAATGGTGCTTTTGGGATTATCTTCTTCATTATCTTCGTTAATGGCATTCTAACCAATCTACAGCTTGTGAAATTTAGAAGAGCTTGGTTCGAGAGCGTGAAAGCTATGAACCTTATCAAGGACTTTTACATCCAAAACGAGAATAAGCTCGATCTTTCTAACGCATTTTTATGGAGCAATGCTACGCTTCCCACTGGTTTCAAATTCTGGAGCGTCTCCTTCTTGCTGACCCTCCAAGTTGCTGTTTTCACAGGAGCAGCTCTGGGTGCGGGGATCGCCTTTATATCGCTAGCCCTGGCCTGGTTGAATTCAACTCGGTGGGTGATATCCATTACAAGCGGTTTGGTCGCCGCATTTCTACAAATTTTGCTCTATTGGCTTGCATTAAGGGACATATGAAACGAATATTTCGAGTGAATAGTAATGGACATCGATAATCGCAGTCTTTGGCTACGTTGGGTTGTCGCCAACGCCATAGGTGAGATGATTGGCTTAGGAACGACGTTCGGAGTGGGTTATCTTTTGTTTAATCAGATTGGGGAACCAGAAGGCTGGGTCGCAGTACTAGGTTTTGGTTCACTGTTGGTTGCATCAGGAGCCATTGAAGGGATCGTGGTCGGATTGGCGCAGTGGATTGCCATAAGGCGCACTCCACTCAACATCACCCGACGATCATGGGTCGTTGCTACTTTCCTGGGCGCGTTGGTAGCGTGGTTTTTTGGCTCCATTCCTAGCACGCTGATGAGCTTGAGTACGGATTCCGGGAATGTATCCCCACAAGAACCAGAACATATGCTCGTTATCATCCTGGCGGGGGGTATGGGCGCGATAGCAGGCGTGATCTTAGCAATACCACAATGGCGAGTGCTTCACCGGACAGTCAGTAAAGCCTGGCTCTGGCTGCCCGCTAACAGCGCAGCGTGGTTCTTGGGGATGCCGATCATTTTTACCACCGTGGACCTAATTGAAAAAGCCCAAGGAGTGCTGCAGAGTGTAACGCTCTTCGCCATGAGTCTGCTGATCACCGGTGCGGTCGTGGGGGCGGTTCACGGCGCTGTATTGGTTCGATTGGTTGCATTAAGACGTCTTGACCGTATTTGAAAGCCCGCTATAATCGAGATATACACAAGGAAGAATTATATATTTTTTCCAAAGCCTGATTTCGTTCAAACAAACAATCTCGTATAAGCCACCGGAGGTCTAATGATGGTCTCCCCAGAAGACAAAAAACAAAAAACAATGAAAATTGTGCGCTGGGTCGCGAGAGTATGGAGTCTAGTAATCCTGTTCTTCTTCCTCCTCATTTTCATAGGAGAAATCCTATCCCCTCACACGGAGGAGGCTATGACCCTCAGTGATGCTGCGTTATTAATCCTGTTTCCCATTGCTACCTGCTTAGGTCTTGCGCTCGCTTGGCGCTGGGAATTTTTGGGCGGAGTCATCAGTCTCATCAGTATTGTCCTTTTTGTTGTTATCATGGGAATCGCCGGTAGGCTGAACACGCCGTCTAATTTCATAATCCTGTTGGCATTCATTGCCATACCTGGCGTGTTATTCTTGATCACCTGGTCCGGTTCCAGAGGGAATCATGAACTGGAGACGGTTAGCTGAATACCCTAGAGTCAACCGATTAACACGATTCTTGAGTTCCCAGCGAAGGGGGAAATCAGGCTAATAACACAATTAAGCATGAAGAGAAGCTGCCAATTTAGTTTCTTTTGGGATAAATATCATTGGGTAGACACACAATACGGCAATCGATGGGCAATAAAATGATAACCCATTGTTTAATATTCGTTCGCCATGCTCACGCTGATTGGATACCTAATGAGAATCGCCCTCTCTCCACTCGTGGCGCTCAGGATGCAACTCATGTTGCGGAGATACTGTCAAATATATCCATCCAGCGCGTTTTTTCCAGCCCCTACCGCCGCGCTTATCAAACAGTCGAACCTTTATCAGAGCTAAAAAATCTTGATATTACCATTGATGAACGCTTAAGAGAGCGTGATCTAGGGTCTTGGGAAGCGAAATCCTTTCAAGATGCAGTACACCGGACCTGGGATGATTTTGATTTCTCATTCCGCGATGGTGAGACTAATCATGATACTCAGGCAAGAGGGATTGCAGCTGTACAACAGATAATTACAGGAGGCTATAACGGTCCTATCGTGATAAGTACACACGGCAACCTGCTAGCATTGATCCTCAACTATTTTCACCCGCATGTGGATTACACATTTTGGCGAGCCCTGACCATGCCCGATATTTATCAACTTGTTTGGACACAGGAGAACCAAGTTGAGAGAAAGAGACTTTGGAAACCGGCAGTCAACTCGGAAGATAGTAAAAAGACGGCTATGCGCAACATTGTATAGCTCATTTTTCAAGAATGGATTAAGCGGGCAAAGTCCGTCTAATCCACCCAGAACCTCCCCAACGACGAGTTTTCGACGATATTATTATTGCTGAGAGAATACCACCTTGCGAACTTATTTTAAAGCTAGATGGATTGATTTCTTCTAAGGAGTATTTCCGATGAGTAATGATCATATTTTACGCCAACAGCTGCTGGCACTTTTGCGCGGTGGAAACGCCCACATGAGCTTTGATCACATCGTAGATAGTTTTCCCATCGAACATATCAACTCGTATCCCCCTAATTTTCCTTACACCCCTTGGCAGTTGCTTGAACATATGCGCATCGCTCAATGGGATATTCTGGATTTCATTCAAAATCCAGATTACGTAGCGCCGAACTGGCCGGATGATTACTGGCGTCCCAAAGAGGAACAAGCCAACTCGCAGAAGTGGCAAAAATCCGTCAACAGCTTTCGGGC
>JASFVL010000257.1:0-5884 GCA_050049875.1 Anaerolineales bacterium | reverse complement strand
TTCATTTTTTCTCAACTAGCATAAGGCCCTAATACAAAATTAGGAGGAGAGCACTGATGGAGACCAGACCTTTTGGAAATACTGGCCATGAATTCCCCATTTTCAGTTTTGGTGGTCAGAGGATCGTAGATGAACACAACTGCACAGAGGAAGAGGCCATCGAAATCGTCAACACCGCCATCGACCGTGGCATCCGCTATTTCGACACCGCCTGGGTCTATTCCAAGGGGCAGGCCGAATCCCGCCTCGGCAAGGTTGTCAAACATCGCCGTCCGGAGATGTGGATTGCCACGAAGACCACGGAGACTAACAGGGACGGCGCCTTGCGCCAGTTGGAGGAGAGCCTAGAAAGGCTGCAAACCTCCTATGTAGATGAGTGGCGTCTGCACAACATCTGGGACTACGCTCGTTTGGATCAATTCACCCGAAAAGGTGGCGGCTTGGAGGCAGCAGTTCAAGCCAGGGACGAGGGCATGGTGCGCCACATAAGCATCAGTTGCCACACCGACCCGCAGATACTGGTCGAAGCGCTCAACCGCTTCCCCTTCGACAGCGCTCTGATCGCTCTATCGGCGCTGGATCACTTTATTCTAAGTTTTGCGGAGGAGTTTCTCCCAGTTGCGAACGCTAAAGGTGTCGCAACCATCGGTATGAAGGTGCTGGGTTTAGGCAGCCTGACCCACGAGGTGGAGCGCTCCCTGCGGTATTCGTTCAGCTTGCCGGTGAGCACCGTGATCGTGGGTATGGAAACTCTGGCACAATTGGAAGAAAACCTGGCGGTTGCAGAAACCTTTACGCCGCTGAGCGACCAGGAAAGGTTAGCTTTCTTCCGGGATGTCCTTCCCCTAGTAAAGCCCGAGAAGATGCCCTGGAAAGCGATGGACTGGGAAAATCCCGTGGAATGGATCCCCAGGGGTCGGGGTTTAAAACAGAGCGAGGGGTAGCTCCACAAAAGCCACTTTTCGCTATCCAAGAGCGATACTGCGCCCTCGAATCCTCAAAGATATTTCTCCACGATCTCCGCTAATCTCTGCAAGAGATCAACCCCTCGGTGCAAGTGATCTAAGTCTGCCCAGGTGCTCCACTGCAATTGATGCGCCCATTCTATTGGGTAGGGCGCGCGTTCTGACCAGGTCGAATCTCGGTCGTACAGCAGGTAGAAATCCCAGGCAACTTCGCCCTCTGGTGCGCCAAGGCTTTCGGCGACTGCTCGCCCCAAAAATTTTTCCGGATCGTAAAACTGGACCACGCGTGAATCTTTGCTAAACAGCTGGGATGCATCGTTAGCGAGATCGTACGTCTCAGCCGTATACATCTTGATCCAAATGATCAAGATACTTAGATCCGTGTCTGGATGTGACTCAACGACTGACTTCAGCACCGCCCGGGCGCCAACTTTAATTCAATTGGGTCAGGTAGGGGACAGGATGGCGACGAACTTATAAGCCCCAGCGGCACGGTTGAAGGCTTCTTTAAAGGGTTCAAGCGAAGATTCAAGTGTGGTCAGAATCTGGCTCTTGTTATTTGACACTATAAATTTCCTCTCGTGAAGTGGACTATAGACGATGGACTATTACTTCGCGGAACCTTTCCCGATGTGAAGGAACTACCCTCCAACGTTTAAATGTTTACACGTTCGAAGGTTGAAACATAAAAACGTTAGAACGTTCTAACTCACCCTCACGGGCCGACCTTACGAACGCAGCGGAAACCAAAGCCCACCGATATCTCGTCGATCGGCCAGCCGATGAAGCGCACTCCAGAGCCCAAGACAAACTCGTCGTTCGTCCACGAACCGCCGCGCACAACGTGCAGCGTCTCGGTGAACACCTTTCCCTCGACTGGGAAGGGTGTTGAATAAGCCTCCGGCTCGTACCAGTCTGCCACCCACTCCCAAGCGTTGCCCGCCATGTCCAGCGCCCCATACGGGCTGGCACCCCCCACCAATGTCCCCACCGCGAGGGTGCCAATACTGCAAGTAAGGTAGCTCGCCCGACCGCAGTTCGGCGTCTCGTCTCCCCAGGGATAAAGGTTGCCCTCCTCCCCGCGGGCGGCCTTTTCCCACTCGGTTTCGGTCGGCAGTCGCCTGTTTGCCCAGCGGCAGTATCGTTCGGCGTTCTCATACGTCACACCCAGGACCGGGTGGTTCCCGTAAATTGGATTCTGATAATAATTCGGATAGGGTGGGAAAGCCGGCTCGAAGGGGGGCTCACAAATCCCGGCGTCCACGCACTGAGTGTACATGTCGTTGGTCAATTCCGTTTTATCGATCCAGAACGCCAGCAACTCGACTGTCTGAGGCGGCTCCAGCTTGATGGCGTGGCTGCGCGACAAATCCTCCGGGTCCTCCAAGCCCATCACGAAAGGACCCGCTGGCACATAGACCATTTCCATCCCGTCCAGCGGAGAAATCCATGTTGAGCCGATGCCGTAAGTGGGAGTAGGGCTTGCCTGGGGCACACTGCTCGTGTCGGTAGGGGAGGGCTGACTGCTTTCGTCAGCGCGAGAGCAGGCCGAAGCAATCAGAATCAGAAGCAAGATCAGGTGGGATGCGGTCCGTGGTGTTCCCATCATCTTCCACATCGTTTGAAGCTGTCTAGAGTCACAGGAAGAACACAATCTCGGTTAAGAAGAATGAGCGCTAGCACACAGAGGTCGGCGCTCCTGATAATCAGGATTATGGTTCATTAAACCAGTCCTGACGCCCCGGGAATTTCACCTCCTCCCCGGTTTTTGGACCCGTGCTTAGCACTCGGTCTCATTTTATCACAGAAACACCTACAATTAATTGCCACAACGGATTTAGGATAAGGCAATCTCATTTCAGCTGAGCTCCCTTTATTAATCTCTACTCAAATATCCAGAAGGTCTGGGAGTATAAATCATGGTATCCATCTGGTTCCCAGTAGGTGAGTTTAAGCCGATAGGGTCCGGGGGATAATTTGTATTGGTAGGGAGTGTCCAAACCCAGCGTGGAGGTGGGCAGCTTCATCTCGATTACCGTACCGGGTAATCTTGGGAAAGGTTCAGGGGCATAATCCTGTATCGCGCTGCAGCTGCCGATCTCAACCCATTGATCCAGCTCTTTGGTCTCGATCGTTATCGAGCAGAAGTTGGAGAAATCGACGTTGGTCTCACCTATGACGGTGATGTCGAAAGCAATTACATCTTCCAAGGAATGATAGCCGCTCTTGAGTTCAAGCTGCACGAAATCGTCGCGTGCACCCAGGTTTGATATGAAGTTGCTTCTCTCAAACAGTCCTAAATTTGATAGGTTTCTTGTGTAGGTGAGGAAACAGCCGCTGCCTTGATCCTGGACAGATTGGCTGGACCAGCTTTGCCCGGGCTCAAGATTGTACGCTTCGCCACCAATCTGCACGACCACTGTCCCTGCAGCATTACAGCTGATGAGAGGCGTACCGATCCCTTGAACGTCAAAAGGAAGCTTATCGATGGCGAAGAGTTGCTCTTCAAACCACCCGTAAATCAGCAGACCCATAGCAGGATTGGAAGGGTTCCAAGGATCAAATGATCCACTGAGCTGATCTTTACTGTAGATGATCTCATCATCATATCTTTTAATTGCGGGAGGTGGGGCTTCGATGTCTGGACAGTTGCAGGCAGGTGCACACCTCGTGTGGGAGTAATATTTGAGCAGTAGGTAGTGGTCACCAGGAGGATCACACTGCCCATGAACATATCCTGAAGCTGGCTCAAGAACTGTCGTGGGTATCGGGGTTTGTGGAACTGATGGTGAATCTCTGCTGATCGTTGTGCAGGAGAGTGACACCATCGTGATGAGAGTTAAGCAGTCAATCAAAATCATAGAAATTCTCTTCATTGCATATCCCCTTGTTTAGAGCCGATTTTCGTATTATTGATTGGAACATAGATCGCCAACCCCACAAGGATGGATTGACTCGACTTGGAAGCACCCCTCCCTACAAGAACGGTTTATTAGAGTCGTCAGTCTTGATTTGCTGCTGGCACTTCGCCACCAGCGCGCTCGAACAAGTAGCGCACGTTGACTTGGAACCTGCCCATGCTCCCCATCAACCACTGGTCAAACGGTTCGGGCAGGTCGATCTGCAGGGCTTCTTCGAAGGAAGCTCCCTGCTGGGCGACTTCACCAACCAGGTCTTCCATCACGTCGAAATATGCGAGCTGCCGGATGACATGCTCCTTGTCGCCTACCGGTCCGTGCCCAGGAACCAGGATACTGAAATCAGCATCTTTGAAATATCCCAACTGCTGACGGTAGCGGTCGATGTCGCAGGATCCCATGAAAGGCTGCTGGTCGAAGAAACCGATATCGCCAATAAAAGCGATCCCATCCCGTGGCAAGAGCAGGGCGGCATCATCTTCAGAGTGACCGGGACCGAAAGAGCGCAGCTCGGCATCCCGTATGCTGCCGTGGAATGTGATCCTGTCTTCGAAGGTCTGGTTAGCGTAGCGGGGCTGGAATTCGTCCATTTCGGCTAGGGTATAGCGGGTGCGGTTGATGGTTTTTTCCAACCCGACGCGCATGCGCTCATCTTTTTCCTTTTGTAGTTGGTCTTCCAGTTCTACAAGCCAATCCTCCCATTCGCCCCGGTTTTGGTAGCCTTCCATGATCTCCTGGCCCCATTCAAGGGATACCTGGCGAGTCGTCTCACTGGCGATCAACGCCGTGCCGGGATCGAAAGCGGGAGCGCCCATCCAATGGTCGTTGTGGGCGTGGGTGAGGATAATTGTTTCTACTGGGCGCTGGAGTAGTGTTTCTGCGATCTGACGCAGATCACGGCCGGCAGCCAGGGAGTCGAAAGCGTCCACCACCAGGGTGCGGTCGCCCAGATCGATGATCCCGGCGTTGGTGTAGGCAGCCCCTCCGGGCTTGTGGATGCAGGCGAATACGCCATGGTTGAGCGGCTCGATGGTGAAATGCTCCGATTCTGGGAGCTCAGCAGGGGGCATGATCCTTCTCCTCTTTGCTCAGATCATGGTTAGTATAAATTGAAATATCCCCCAAGGCAACAATCTCTTATCAATAACACGGTGACCTTCATACATATAGGTGGTGTTTATCAGGCTTTAGAAGCGGATGTCCACCCTTCATTTCTTGCTATCCCTTTTAATTGTTGAAGACCAGACTCTCAAGCATTCTCTCGAAAAATTCCAAATCCTGGTCTCGAATAAGCCATGTGGTTTCCAGGTTCTCAATCTCAGCGCCTTTTGGGAGTGCCCAAAGCGTGAAGATGTAGAAATCGTTTCCCTGCTCGAAGATATAGGTAACATACCTTTGCGGAATATTGCCCCCGATCGAGCCGATGTACCCTTCTAGTCGAGATGCCTCTTTTCCTCCAATCTCGGTTTCAACCACACTTTCAATTCGTGGGCATCCATCGCCCAGCGATTCTTCCTGACAGGCAATCCAGCGGATGTTCTCTTCCCCGACGTAGAACTCCACCTGTTTGCCAATGTAGTGGTATTTACCCTTTCTACATTCCTCCGGCGGGGCAGCGTCCGGTGGGTGCTGAATTTGAAAACCACATCCATCTGCTGTGTAGGTTAGCCAATTTGTCCCCTCAGGTGTTTTTTCTACTGTGGGATTCTCAGGTTTCGCTTCTTGAGGGATTTTACTTGTTCCATCCGATCCATCGATGGTTTGTGCCTTCGATGTAGGTGTTGGTGGTATGATCCCAACTTCGAATTGCCCACAAGATAAAATCACCATGAACAATGTTCCGAATATGACGATGAGTTGTAGGCTTACTTTAGGTTTCATCGATATTCCTCCTATTGCGATTGTAAGGTAACCCGATTATATAAATTCTTTATGGTCGCTTGATGATGAGGAGGTGATAGACCTGCGACGGGGTGTGGCAATTCTGTTACAGAAAAAAAA
>JASFVL010000256.1:0-5906 GCA_050049875.1 Anaerolineales bacterium | reverse complement strand
CATTTGTAACGTGCTTCTTTGCGACTATGAATAACGATGTTGTTTCTACCAACTTTGCCCCTTGCAGGGCAGTCATTATTAGGGCAGAATTGTGTTTGAGGGTCCATGTGGTTTGCTCTCTTATGGTGTGGTAACCAAAAGAGTGCCACAGGATCCTCATTTTTTCAACCTCCACGTTTTAGTGGAGTGCTACCTCATCAACAGATCACGAATTCTCCCAAAAGTGATCCATTGCTCGTCTGATGGCTGGAAGTCCTTTTTCCAAACTCTCCTCTGGCAGATCTTCGGTAATACCTAGTAAAAAGCGTCCGTGACATTGGGCTTCTGCTAAAAGATCGAGCGTATACTTGTAAACTACAGCCTCGTTTTCCAGAAAAAGAGTAGCTGGAAAGTTACACGAAATGATCTTGTCGGGCCAGACCGATAGCGCCTCATTGATGGAGAGGTCCCCCATGGGGGGCGGTGTGAACGCCTCAATAACGTCAAGATCACATTGGGCAACTAAGTGCTTTATGCCTTGCAAGTCCCCATCCATATGGGCAACATAGCGCTTACCAGCTTGATGAAGCAAGGCCCCATACCGGTTATAGAAAGGTAGGCAGTAGCGCTCAAACCACTTCGGGGGTGTTCTCGAGGCTGAGATATTATCTGGAGACCAGATAAATTCCGCAGGGGATTCTACAGCAATTTTGTAGATTTCATATTGTCGCTCTTCCATGATGCTGAGCAGATCCTCAATCACGCTCGGGTGATCATGCAAGTCGTAAACGAGTCGTTCAAAGCCAGCAAACTCTATCGAAAGGCGCTGTAGCGGGCATCTTCCGACGGAAGCAAACACAATACCGTCTCCCCCCAACCTTTCTTGAGCCATGAGAATGTTTTCGTAGTCCGGTTGATATGTTGCATCCTCTACGATAAAGCGGATCACTTCGTAATCTGACGCTTTCTTTACTTGATAATCCAGGATCCATTCGGCGTATCCACCTTCATAATAAAAAGGATATTCTGTCGTGACCCGTTCCGACACACTCCCAACTGGAGTGTGGTATGTTCTAGATATTAATTGCTCCCCGTCTTTCCACTTTACACTGGTTTGTATCTCAACATGGGGGTAGCTGGTTTTACAAATACCCGCGTGTTTGACCAAACAAAGTCCATTGTTTCTCAATTCCCTCTCCAATTGGCCTCTGGGGATGAGCGGTGCTGCAATGGTCCAGGCAAGCTGATTCGGTTTATTTCCGCGGAGCAGTTCTACCACAGCATCTCTTGCTGACATTTATGTCTGTTTACTAACCCTTACTGTATCTCGCAGTGGTAACAATATTAAGTGGCTTGAGAAATTGGAATACCTATCCTGCTCCGGCCCGGAGCACCCGGTCGACCAGCCCGCCCGGTTTACAAGGAGCACTTAAGTCCTCTCCGGATAGCGCCGCAGGTACAGCCCACAACATCATGTTCTGGAAGTAATCGGTACCAAAGGTCCTCGCGCCGGTGTCGGCGCGCACTAAGTTGGGCAAGTCCCAGGCATGGCCTTGTACCCGCACCAGGTTATCCATGTTCCGCCGCACGATCTCCAAGCCTAGCTCCTTCTGACCGTGGTACATGTAGGTCATGCCAACGAGGTTGATCTCTGGAGGGAAAGTTCCATAACCGATCAAGTCGGGATCTCCTTCTCGGGTAGCGAACCCAACCACACCGCAGTCCACCAAGCAGGTCTTTTGGATAGTCTCTAGCACTTTCTTCACCCGCTCCTGGCGAAACACGCCCCCCAGGCCGTGGAAGTAGTTGGCCCATTCACCGTCCAACTGGCTCGACATAATGTCATCCGACCGCTTCTGCGGTACGCCTACTCTCCGAGTGACATCTTCAAGGTATTCGAATTCTGCTTCTTCCGCTTGTGGGTCAAAGTAGAACAAATAACTATCGCCAGCCCAAAGGTTTTCTTCCAGTAATCGACTGCCTCCTTCGATCCACTCTTGGCATTGGTCAGCGAAGTCCTGATCACCCAGAGCCTCCGCCATGCGCTTGACGATGCACAGATTGGAGAGACGCATACCTCCTACATGAGTCACCATGCCATATACCGGAGTGTGTTCCCACCATTCCTGCCCCACGCCCTCCCGGTGCACGCTGATGATCCCCTCCGGAGGTGGTTTCAAGGTCATAGTAAACTCTGTATTGCGCTTGACTGAGGGATAGAATTCACGCAGGATATTATCGTCGCCAGTGCGCAACCAAAGTCTCCCCACCAGGTCGACATAGCAAGGGCCATTGAGTGGCAGCAACCATTCATAGGTCGGCTTGGTGAAATCACCATTGGGCCACAGGAAAGGCACCGCTCCATCGGGTCGTAAGTACTCGCGGTAGTCACGCAAGAGCATCTTTTCCAGTTCTGGGAAGAAATATAAGATGGGAAAATCGCCGTACCAGTTCGAGACGATACAGCCCATGATCGCGCATCCCCGTGGGCTTTCCACCAGGTTGAAGGCCCCCTCGGGAAAGCTCCAGCGCCCTAAGGGTTCTCTTGGTTGAGCCCAATAGCTGTCCTCTGTGATCAGGTTGAGGTTGTTCACTAAGCAGTCGCGAAGCCAGACTGGCAATTCTTCTGCGGTATAGATCGCTTCCTGCCAGGCTAACACTCTACGCAGGAGCGGGATATGATCTCGCGCCATCTGCTGGGCAACATCGAGGGCGCTGTCATAGCGAGTGGCGTACATGGCCAGGTAGTCTACTCCGTCCTCGTTTTCCCGCCC
This sequence comes from Anaerolineales bacterium, assembly GCA_050049875.1. Taxonomy (GTDB): domain Bacteria; phylum Chloroflexota; class Anaerolineae; order Anaerolineales; family UBA11858; genus JASFVL01. The sequence continues at coordinate 3,153 of JASFVL010000256.1, read as the reverse complement.
TGGGGGCTCATAAGGTCCGTATCCCCAATGGCGTTCAAAACCGAGAATATCTGTATACCCCCCACCCTTCCAAGCCGGCGCGTACCAGGTCAAGAGGAAACGAATGACGGCGGTCCCTCCCGCCTGGATTTTGAAATCCACTGCTAACGATGCGCTGGGATCGTTGTAGAGGATCTGGTCATCTTTTGTCTCCCCCAAGGGAGCAGGGAGTTGTTTGGCGATTTGTGACCAGGCGCCAGGATCATTGGCAAGGTCACCACCAACGCGCACAGCCTGTATCACTTCATTTGCCCCGTTGGCATCCATCGCTGCCAGCACATAACCCATTTTGACATTCGGTGTGGTTACCGTCACACCGCGGAATGACTCTGTAACTTCTGTTCGCAAAAATTCATTATGACGTGGATCGGTGTTCACCAGTCCGGGAAAATTAAAGGCCAACGTCCCGCTTAAGTTAGCGTCGCTGGGGTTGTGAAGATGCACTTCAAATATAGCCGCGGGAATGCTCGAAGAACCCAAATCGCCGGGGATGAAGGGCGCCCAAGCGCGCAGGCCCACCGAAAATGAGGCACTGGTCTCATATTCCAGGTCAGCCACCGGGTAGTGGCCCCAGTATTGAATATCTTTTACCGACTCTACTCCTTCGATTTTTGGTACCTCAGTGCGCCACATAGCTATTTTTTCGGGTTCCTTATAGATTGGTTCGGTGCAGCCCTGGAACGTACCACCCTGGATAAACTCTTCTGTCGCCAGCACCCAGGTTTTCCCGCCCACAGCTAAGCCCAGGAAAGGCAGGAGCATCTGTGGATTCCGATAAGCGCACAAGATTAATTCGCGCTGTGGGGCAGGGAAGAGGGTGTTGAAGCCCAGCACACCGGTTGCTTCGATGTCCAGACAGCCGGTTCCCAAGCCCCCGAGCGCTACACCGCAACAGGTTGGATGGCTGGCGCGGAAGATCATCCCGGAGACCGGTTGGTCGAATCCGGTCGCATCAAATTGCAACCAGGTTCGCTCTGAAAGATTGGTGGGAAACAATGACGGATGATCAGGGTGTGTTTCTTTCATTTTCTTAGCTCTCCTCACTCACTGAAAAAAGACGATTATGGTGGCCAAAACGTTTGTTCACTCAATCAGTAGCTAGCTGCTCGACGAGAAGCACGCCGCGGGGTGGGATGGAGATTTTGATACTTCCGGACACGACTTCAATAGGTTGGACAGGTTCCAAATCAGAATCATTGACCATTCTCACTTTTTGGTGAGATTGTCCGTTTCCATTCTGGACCAATTTCAGGACACCATCAGTTGGTTTGCCTGACCAGTTGACTAAAACGTGCCCAATATCGCCGTCCTGGGCGCGCCAGGTGCTGTGAAGAATGCACGGTACCGCGACGTGACCCGGGTGCCGGTATAGATCTGCGATGATTTCGGGGACCTCCAAATCTGTTGGACGGAACATCTCTCCAAACACCAGGTACTTATGAGCGAATGTTCTCTCAGCTTTGCAGATGTTGCGCAGCATTTCGATCGCTGGGTAGTCTGGGTTAACCTCGAAGTCGTACTCCGGCAGGCCAATACCAACCAGGTGTTGGACACCCTGGATGAATATAGTGGATTGCTTGATGATTTCTTCCTCCGGGTGACAGATCCCCATGATTACGTCACCACCCAGACAACAAGCATAAGCACTGTACGCGTAATCGAACAGAGGGATGGCGCCAACCCGGTAGGGGCGGTGATATTGAAAGTCCACTTCTCCCAGCCACAGTTCACAGGGAATCTCATAGCCCAATACGGCTTTCGGGTTGCGCTCTTTTATCTCTTGGCGAACCCGGCGCAGGAATTTCAGGGTTTCTTGAACCATCCAAGGACCGTATCCCGGCGTATGCCCATGCTCCTCGCTGTAACAAACATAAGCATACAATCCAATTTGAATATCCAGCGATACAGCCATCCCGCCCAGGTCAAGGAGTTTTAGGAAGTTTTCCAGGATTATGTCTTGCATGTCCTGGTTGCCTGTACACAAAGAAACATAATATCCCTGGCCGCCGCCGTACGGGCGTTTTTCGATGTCGTTGACGATAAAGTTTCTCTGATCGTCTAGTGCAGCCATGGCCTGCCCTTCGCGTTCAAAGCGCTTCCAGCCGTCATAGCCGACAGTCGGCCGCTTGTACCACCAGTGAAAAGCCGCCAGATACATGAAGGGAAGGTTCCCGTCGCGGTTTAGCTGCATCATCGCTGCTTTGAAATTTTCCTCCCCTTCGGCGGGCGGGAAGATATCAACCGGCCCCCCAGGTGATCCATGCTTCTCCCAGCCTTCCATCCAGGTGATCACGGGCGTTTCAAAAAGAGTAGCGTATTCGCGCATCAGCGGCACGACATTCCAGGCAGGCCAGAACTTGCCGATAGGAGGCTCAGCCGGCGGATAGGTTAGGATGCCTTGTAGCCGGGCGTAATTGCCCCGGCCAATGGTCGCCAACCAGGGACGCGGTTCTTTTAGCCACTCAGGGACGTCATCACGTTCGCAGATTTTCCGAGTGCACCATAGCTGGTTGAGCGCCCACGCCTTGTATATGTCCGCTGCGGTGTACCAGTCGCCATGGAAGACGCCCAAAACAGTGGGGTAAGGTAGTTCGAAGTCCAATCCGGGCGTTTCGTCGTAGTTATGCTCGATGGTGAGATCCAGCCCGTTCTCGGTGGGCAGTGAACCAAAGCTCTTGACGCATCCCTTGGCGTCATATGTCGCCATGTATAGGCCCGCGGTGTCGTCGTAGTAGGCCTGCATTTGTAAGCCTATGGGCCCTGGGTACTGAAGCGGGAACCAGTTTGCTCCATGCCCCCCATCAGCACGGAATTTCCCCCGGGGAACAGGAGGAGATTTCCTGCTAGGCCGGTGCTCCAAGGCGCCGCCCAGCCATCCCCAGGCAAAATAGTCGTCATCATCGGATTCGCCCAAAGTAGCAGGAGCAATCAACACAGGATAGCGGATAGCTCTAACACAAAATGGAGTGTTGTTTCGAACAGAAATCCACCAATAGCTCAAGAAGGAGTCTGTTTTAAGTTCTACTGTGCAAGTTACATTTAGATCAAGAGAGTCATGGTGATGATAAGAAAGTGAAAGTTTTTTGCTCTCTAGTGTAGATGAACTTTCTGTAG
>JASFVL010000255.1:0-5908 GCA_050049875.1 Anaerolineales bacterium | reverse complement strand
CCGGTCGTTCCTTGTTGACTGCAATACCATACTCCTCGTCGGTGTAGACACCTTCCACGAGCTTAAGGTTCATCTCTGGATTGGCTTTAATGATATCAGCGGCGGTTGGACCATCAGCCACAGTTGCGTCGACATCCCCATTAGCCAGCGCTTGGAAAGCGAGGGTGTTCTCGTCGAAGCGCACGACTTCAGCTTCGGTTTCCTCGGTCAGCCAGATGTCGCCAGTGGTCCCAAGCTGGACGCCAACGCTCTTGCCAGCTAGGTCTTCAGGACCCTGGATTTCGGTCTCGTCGGCGCGCACGGCGATGCGTTGTCCTGCGTTGAAATAAGGATCGCTGAAGTCGACAGTCTGAGCGCGTTCTTCCGTGATGGTGGCGGCGGAGATGACTGCGTCGAACTCACCAGAAGCCAGGGCGACGAAGATGCCATCCCAACGGGTGTTGACAAACTCGAACTCGAAGCCGGCTTCCGCAGCTATGGCGTTCATCAGATCCACATCGAAACCGGTGATATTCCCATCTTCATCCACGTACTCGAAGGGCGGGTACTCGGCGTTGGTGCCGATGGTTATTGTTCCAAGACCTGAAGGTTCTTCGGTCGGAGGTTCGGTGGGTTCCTCTGTGGTTACCATCTCCTCTTCAGTGGGTGTTGGTGTTTCTGCTTGCGCACAAGCCACTAAGATTAAACTAACGGCAATTAATAGTGTAAATATCCATAGCAATTTCTTCATACTTCTCACTCCTTTGTAAATGTATAGTCTTAAAACATAAACTATTGTATCAGCAACAACCAGTGCCAACCCACCATGAATAGAATAGACCATCTTTCAAATTTGTGCAAGAGGGTTAAAAGGATTTTAGGGATATTTTACGCTGATACCAAACCAACATTTCCTTTTTCAATGCAACCTTGCCGCCAAATTCTTCCGTCTCGCTTGAGTAAATTATCAGCTTCTTTCGGTCCCCAAGTTCCAGGTTTATAGCTGATAAGTGTTGAAATATCCTTAATCTTTTCTGATTTTAATTTTATATTGATAGGGTCAATTAAACGCCATGCGTTTTCTATCCCATCGCTGCGTGTGAATAATGATGCGTCACCTTTGAGTGCCTCTAGTAGAAGACGTTCATACGCATCTGGAAGAGTATCGTCTTTGAATGTTGAGCTGTAATGGAATTCCATGTCTACGGCTCTAATTTCTTGATCGGAATCGGGGATTTTGGCGCCAAATTTGAGGTGGATTCCTTCATTTGGTTGTAGACAAAGAGAGATGATATTGGGAGTAAACATGCTTTCATCGCCAAAGTCAAACATTAGGTGGGGCGGTTTTTGGAATTCAATCACAATCTCCGTATTCTTTCGAGTGAGAGCTTTACCTGAACGCAGGTAAAAGGGAACCCCTTTCCATCGCCAATTGTCGATGTATAACTTAAGAGCAGCGAAGGTCGGAGTAATGGAATCGGGATCAACACCATTGGTATCACGATATCCCTCATATTGTCCAAAAACAGTGTCCTCAATATTAATCGGCCTAATCGATGAGAGTAATTTTACTTTTTCGTTTCGAATCGCGTCTGCGTCAAATGAAGCAGGAGCTTCCATTGCAACCATGGAAAGCAGTTGAAGTAGGTGGTTTTGGAACATGTCCCGGAGTACACCAGATTTTTCATAATAATCTGCCCTGTGTTCGACATCAACGCTTTCTGTCACGGTAATCTGTACATTGTCCACATATCTTCGATTCCAAACCGGTTCAAAAATGGAGTTGGCAAAGCGCAAAAATAAGATGTTCTGTGCGGATTCTTTACCTAGGTAGTGATCGATTCGGTATATTTGTTTTTCATCAAAGACACTATGCAAGGTCTGATTAAGGACTTGAGCCGACTCTAGATCATATCCAAAGGGTTTCTCTACGATGACTCGTCTCCACCCATCCGATTCATCAACCATTCCCGCTTCACCCAAATGGATGGCAGCAGAACCATAATAATCTGGTGGAATAGCCAGGTAATATATACGGTTAGCGGGTCCATTTTCCTCATTTTGCAAGTAAGCGCGCAATTTTTCGATCTGCTTTGTTTCATTCAAATCACCTTGAAAATAATGTAAGAATGAACAGAATTGCTTCCACAGTTCCATTGAGAAAGTCTCTGGACTGTATTCTTGGACACCTGATGTCAATCGATAATGAAAATCATCATCGTCGTAGGATTTTCTTGAAACACCGATAATCCGAAGATTATCGGGAAGACGCCCCTTGCGGTAGTTGTTATATAAAGCCGGTATCAACTTGCGCTTTGTTAAATCTCCAGATGCGCCAAAAATCACAATGGAAATTGAATCTGGATAATTGTTAGACTCTTGCATAATTGCTCCTCTTTTTAAGGTAAATCAATGTAATTCGCGCCCCTAAATAGGTAGGCATTGTATTTTATGCGAGTGCAACTCACGTCATATCTCTACGTAGAAATTGCTTATCTTGTGATTGAATCCGTATTAAATCATCAACCGTCTCGAGAAGAGAATCCGGGTCATCCACAATCTATCGTTCTTCAAGCAAAGTTTCGGTGTGTAGAATATTTCTAGTGAAAGGTGTGCTTACAGCGATACACCTCAATTTTTCAGTTTGTACCAGTGTACCATCCAAATCGAAGATTATGGCTTCAATCATTGTCTACCTCATTTGTGATTAAAGCGTTTAGGCGATGTAATTCTTCAAGTGGGTTTTTTCCCAAGTGAAATCGAATTACTTCCCGTCCCTCATTTTCTAAAGCCTTAGCATCACCCAGAGCTTGAGTCATCATTAACGTTCCAAAGGTTATAGACGAGTCTTCGTTACCTGCCTCTTCTGGGATGGGGATATCCTCAATTTCTTCTGATGTAAATTGAATAAAAATCCCCTCTCCATTGTCTCCCTTATGTAACTGACCTGTAGAGTGTAGATAACGGGGTCCATATCCCAACGATGTTGCTAGGCGGGTCTTAATCCGCAGATTTGCACGTAGATTTTGGAGAATTTTGTCAACCTCATTCCCAGGCTTGATATACGCCTGAATGGCGATGTATGCACCTTTTTTAGCCTTTTCAAGGCACTCCTCAATGGAGGACCAGGTAAGAGGGTGCGATTCAATATCAGGTAACACACCATCTTGAGTGTAATCCTTAACCATTTGACGGGCTAGCAACTTAGCTGATTCAACATTGGGTTGATCAAATGGATTTAACTTCAATCGGTAACCGGCAATTGCTGTTGCCATTTCCCAGAGGAAAAATTGAGCTCCAATATCATAACGGTTTTTCCAGTTTATGATTATTACTGGGTGTCCAGCTTTTTTCAAGGATGAAACTTGTTCATCGTAAGAATCATCCCCCTGCACACGTAAATATACAAAGACTCGGTCATCACCATAGACTGTAGCTGATCCAATTGGTTCTCTCACGATGGGAAGAATGCTTTTACCTTCCTTCCCTGTGCTTTCTGCGATCAGTTGTTCAACCCAATCACCAAAGGGGGAGATTTCAGGAGATGTGATGAAGGTTAGTTTATTACGATTTGATCTGGCCATTTCACCGATCATTACCCCCAGTTGAGCTCCGTAATTATTGCCTTCTACAGGAGAGTTGCAACTCTCACAATTACACTTCATCTCCAAGGAGCGCTCCAGAAGTGTGTACAGGTCTACGCCGACTAACCCTGCGGGTACAAGACCAAAATAGGAGAGTGCTGAATAGCGCCCACCAATATTCGGATCGTTTAAGAAAATGTCACGGAAGTTGTATCTCTCAGCTAAATCGACGAGTTTACTGCCAGGATCTGTTATGGCAATAAAATGATCGCCGGCACGGTCTGCACCAAGTAAATCATATATTTGGTTGTAAAAGAATTTCAAAAATGAGAGTGTCTCTACAGTACTACCGGATTTTGTTGCTACGATGAATAAGGTTCTGCCCAAAGCCTTGTTTTTCAGATGAGCCATTACACTATCGGGGTGTGTACTATCAAGTACCTCCAACTTGAGAGAATCCCTTTCAACGGCTTTGTCGAAGATTTTGCTGAAGACTTCTGGAGCTAAACTGGAACCACCCATACCCAATAATAATACGTTGGTATAGCCTTCATTATGAAGATCATCAGACAACTCATAGATCCGCTCGATATTGTCAATCATCACATCGGCGCTGTTTAGCCAACCCAATCGATTGCTTATTTCAGCTGGATCAGGGTTCCAGATAGTGTGATCTTGCGCCCATATGCGTCCCATGATGTTTTGAGCTTTCATCTCGATGAGGATGTTGTCTATCTGAGTTCGGTATTCACCAATTTCAGCGCTCAACATCTCCCATCCACTACTTAGTTCATTCTGTTTTTCATCGATCGCTTCCATGAGGGCAGCAAATGATTTGGCAAAAGCATATACACCATCATCCAAAAGTTTGTCCGTTATTGCATCCAGGTCGACCCCCAGTTCGGCAAGGTCATCCAACTGTTTTCCCGCAACCTCAATTCCAGTTTCGAGCGAGGGGGATACAGAACCGTGATCAATAAACGCTTGTAGGGTTGTTGGAGGCAGCGTGTTGACCGTATTGGGTCCGATTAGGTTATCGACGTAAAGTGTATCCGCGTACGTTGGATTTTTTGTGCTCGTACTTGCCCAAAGAGGTCGCTGATATCGTGCCCCCTGTTGCGACAATTTTTCCCATCGTTCTCCACTGAAAATTATTAAAGACATTTTATATGCCAACTTAGCGTTGGCAATACCAATCTTACCCTTGAGAGAATTTGCGTCATTCTTTTTGAGATGGGGATCTGTTTCCGCTGCTTTTATTATTTTATCCAATTCTTGATCAACAACATTATCAACACGGCTTATAAAGAAGGATGCAACCGAAGCGACTTTTGACAAATCACCCCCTCTTTTTAATAATCCCTCCAATCCTTTTATGTAAGCTTCTGCAACGTCTTCGTATTGTTCCCTAGAGAAGATTAATGTGATATTTATATTCATCCCTTCACTAGTAAGCTTTTCGATTGCTGGTATTCCATTGGGTGTAGCAGGAACCTTAATCATCACGTTCGGTCGATTTACCAACTTGAATAGGAGTCTGGCTTCTTCTATCGTCCCTTGAGTATCATGGGCTAAGTTTGGATTGACTTCTAAACTGACATATCCATCATCGCCATTTGTCTCATCATATATCGGTCGCAGAAGGTCTGCAGCTCTTTGGATGTCATCAACGACGAGTTTTTCGTAGATTTCTTCAACAGATTTTCCAGCTTCAACTAGTTTTTGGAGCTGATTATCGTAATCAGAACTTCCTGCTATGGCTTTCTCGAAGATAGACGGATTGGATGTGATCCCTCTTATACCCTGATTAATCAACTCTTGAAGCTCTCCGGAATTTATGAAAGATCTTCGAATATAATCTATCCAGATCGCTTGACCTAACTCCAGTAAATTTTGAATCTTTGTCATTAAGTTCTCCTATTATTTGACTACAGTTTAATCATCTATAATTCCGTCACGTGTTCTCTTTTGAACTGGACATTGGATATTTACAATCTTACATTTCCTAACCTGTATATCATTCAGGAATTTGCTTTACGCACTTTTTATGTAGAGTCGTCTTGTTAGATTGTTATCTTACATGAGCAGGCTTCTTTTGGATATTATTGTGTTAAAATTCTTGGCTAACTAACCTAGATATTTACCTAAAATTTTTAGCTTTAGCCTGGTACTGATCAGTATGTAAAAACTAATCGTGAGTGTTTATTAATGATATCCTACAATACCTTCGCCAGTTATGGCGGAAAAACTTGTACATTAATAGCGTGAATACAGCCCAACGAGACCAGCTGGCCAAAAACCTGTTGATATAAAATTGGTTCTGGTTTTTGCGGAAGCATTTTTAA
>JASFVL010000254.1:0-5921 GCA_050049875.1 Anaerolineales bacterium | reverse complement strand
GCAGTGCGACACGATCGATGCCATGCCAGCTGACTATCACCACTTGGGGATATCCATCGCGGAGGACCCAGCCGGCTACCCAATGATTGCCTATCAATCGCTATACGGTTCCCTCAATGTGGCGCGCCCGCTTGCAGCTTTGGGTCTACCCGCTGGCAGCGGGAACTGTGGCCCTGAGAAACCTTTCTCCACGTGGTACTGTGAGACGATCGATCGCTATAACCCATTCTTGCCTTACCGCAACGGCGACTATATTTCGCTTGCCGTCAGCCCGTCCGGGTTGGCCACGATCGCTTATCAAGGATTTATTACATCTGCTGGGGGAAATTTGAGGGTCGCTTACCAACGCTTCCAGTACTTCTTGCCTTCGGTTATGGGGGATTGATCGTATCCAATAAACAGTGGGATCGTGAGATGCCCCCTCCGGAGGCGCTTGACCGATCCTAACACTCCTACGCCAACATAGTTGGAGTCGGTGGGGTTATCGCACTTACGCTGATTACTGCGCGGCGCTAAGCGAGGGGCGCTTCGCCGGATTGGTGACTGGTTCTTGTAGCGATCACGAAGTTGCTTGGCTCAACGAGTGACAGCTGGCCGACATCAAATCGTTGGCTGCCAGATACCATCGACAATCGTAGCTTCTGAATCGCCCGACCAAGGCGGCATGGAGATGCAAATGAACTTCAAGTCTACGTCTGATACGTTCCGGTACTGAAAAGCTGTTCCTACTGGAATGTCGATTGAGGTGCCTGGTACGAGAGTAGTGACGCAGCTCTTCAAGCCATCGTCCCTCCAAATCTCACCGTGTCCCTCCAACACGTACCAGAATTCGCTGACGGTTGCGTGAACACTCGCCTTATTTATTTGATGCGCTGGCACAGTGCTGTGGATCATGTTGCCGGTTTCGCCATCCATGAGGAAACGAATGTCTGCACCCGCCGGCGATTTCGCATCAGGTTGCTCTGGAAGCGTTGTTGTCTTCATCTACCCTCCTCAAGCCTTATAAGAAGATTGACCACGTTCGGTTCGATCACAAGAATTCGCTGGATGATTGCTTTACGCTCATCATGATGATTATCGATTGTTTTTAGGAATGAGTCAATACCGAGAGCGGATCAGGAGGTCCAGCAACAGATAATGGTTGAAACCAAGAAAACGACCCGCCGGAGGGCATCCCCCACCCGGTTAACCCGTTGGGTTAAGTATGACTCGCAGGGAGAACAGTCCGACCGTGAAGCACTCACTAGGTTCTTGCTGGAAAACGAACTCAGCGAACCGAAGGAGTACAGTTAGGAGGAGGAGAAGTATTTACTAGCTGTGGTTAAAGGTGAGTATGAGGAGAGGGGCTAATGAAAGAAAGACTTTTTATTAAATAACTTGGATTCAACTCGTTAGCGCAACACCATTTATAAAGAAAATTACGATTATAATCATCATAAGAGTTTCGCTGCTATACTCGTAACGTTTCATTATCCTCACGTCGAAAGGAATGCTCTTATGTCTGCCAGGTTGAAAACCGCTATCTATCTTCCTAACCACGGCCCATTCGGTGATGCCCGCATCATCGCAGACCTAGCCCGTGACGCTGAGTCCGCCGGGTGGGATGGTTTCTTTCTGTGGGATCACATCGCAGAACAAAGCGAAGCTGGTGACTCACTGCCATGTACCGATCCCTGGCTGGCCCTGACCGCTGCCGCAATGCAGACCACATCCATCATACTCGGTACGACTGTCACCCCGCTGCCGCGCCGCCGCCCACACAAGCTGGCCCGCGAAACCGTCACGCTTGATCGGCTGTCCAATGGACGCCTGATATTCAGCGTGGGCATTGGTGGGGGCAAAATCGAGTGGGATCACCTGGGCGAAGAGACAGACCTGCGATCCCGTGGCCGTATGCTCGATGAGGGGTTGGACATCCTGGTCGGACTGTGGTCTGGCGAGCCATTTCAATTTGACGGGGAGCACTATCATATTGAAAAGGCGCAGTTTCTGCCGCCACCGTTCCAAAAGCCGCGCATTCCGGTATGGGTGGGGGGCGTCTGGCCGAACAAACGCCCGTTCCGCCGAATGGCCCGCTGGGATGGCATGTTTCCACTGTTTAACGTATATGGGCCAGAGCAGGAACCGGTTTTCGCGGAGGCAGTTGCTTTTGTGCAGGCTGAGCGCGAACGACTCGGTCTGAATGAGCCGTTTGATGTGATCAAAATGGGTATGTCACCGAGCGACGACCCAGCAGAAGCTGCTGCTCTCATCAACTCAGCAGCCAAAGCAGGTGCGACATGGTGGTTGGAGCTGATTATGCCGGAAGTATATGGCTTAGACCCGACCGACCCACAGGCGTATACCGTCCTGCGATCTCGGGTGATGCAAGGCCCACCCGCAGCAGGCTAATCAGATACTGGACTTTCGCTTTTCAGCATAGACAATTTTGAGCAAAGAAAAAATCAGCCTACACTAGTTGGATACCAACGATCACCAGGAGGATGCTATGGCCAGGGGGGATGGAGACATCGAAGCGACGATTTACAATCTTGTACCCAGCTCGATGCAAGATATTCGGATGGACGAAATTTGGAAGATGCATGGCAAGCATCATGGTTATTGTTTAGAATTTTCAAAACCAGAATAGTCCCTCTACAATAGAAGACAAAAGGACGGCCTAACCCAGCATCAACCCTGACTTGGCTGCGTCGGAGGGTCAGTGTGGCGATTTTGAAAAAAGAAATATGGGCTGTCAGAGGTTTTAGCCTACGCCGCCTTCGCAGGTTATGCGAAGCGTTAGCCGGCATTGCGCTTGGGGATGTCAATGGATATCGTTAGCCTCAGACCAAGTCTCGCTCATCCCACTAATAAGAAGGACAAGCTGTGACATGTCTGCAGTTAAACGAATTCCACGTTTCATTTGGCGGCTCTTTCGATTCCTCCCACCGCGGCTAGCCTATTCACTAGGTCTTGGCTCAATAGCGGGACGCACTGTACTCTTATTGACGACGGTTGGGAGGAGGTCGGGTCTTCCCAGAGTAACACCGCTACTCTACGATGAGATTGATGGCATTATCTATGTTGGCTCGGCTCGAGGTGCGAAGGCTGACTGGTACCAGAACCTTCGAGCAAACCCAAATGTAGAAGTCAAGGTAGGATCCCGTCGCATCAAGGGCTGCGCCGATGCGATCACCGATCCACTCCAGGTCGCGGACTTTCTGGAAAAGCGTTTGAAACTTCATCCTATCTTGGCCGCCACAGTGATGCGAGTAGAGGGCTTAGGCTCAACGCCTTCATGTGAGCAGCTCGAATCATATGCCAAGAGGCGTACCCTAGTGGCCATTCGGCCCAAAGAAAGCGCCTAGCTGGACGAACAGCACCTTCGGTGGCGAACAGTGCACGCGACGGAGGCCTCAGCTCGAAATGGGTAGGGTTACCCTACGAAAGGAGCAGTATCATGTCATGGTTACCAGCTCTTGAGATAGGCCTGTGGAATGCCTGGATTCTTACATTCCACCCTCTGTTGTTTCCTCTCCTCATGGTTGCCTTGGATGAGGCTGGCATTGGTGAAGTGGGAAAGAAGATGGGTGAGGTGCCATATGAGAAGGGCGAGAAAAGAGCCTTCATGACCTCTATGGTGGTCATGCTTCTCCTCATTGCCTATTCTGTCTTTCTTCCCCTAAAGTTAGGCACGGTGTGGTTCTATGCCGGCCTTGCAGCATACCTGGTTGGGCTGGTGCTGTACCTAACAGCGGTCGTGAACATCGTCACTACTCCACTGGGTCAGCCCTGGACCAAAGGCATATATCGCTATTCAAGACATCCCATGACGTTCTCCACCTTGATAGCCTGGACGGGGGCCAGCATAGCCTCGGGTTCGTGGATTCTCTTGTTGCTATCGGTCTTATTCACAGTCCTGCAGAAAGCCGAGGCAACTGCTGAAGAGCGGGGTTGCCTTGAGACCTATGGGGACGAATACCAGGAATATTTGAATCGAACCCCCAGATGGATTGGACTGCCAAGGTCGGGAAGCGCATAACGACTCAGTAGGGCAACCACCGGGGCCAGGCGTACCTCAGCCTAGGCTCACCTCATCCTCTTGGTTATGTGGATCGAGAAGAATGGGAGAAAATACTTGAAGGCTTCCACGTTAAGCGAAGAGGTGGTTTCCTTCAGAAGTGGGCGGTTGTGTCCATATAAGTACGGGTCGGTAAAGGAGGTGAGATTTACGCTGTTACCAACGCTTCATACCGATAAGCTGGAGTGTCAAGGGCAAGTAGGGGAAAGAGTGCAACAGCAGGCGATATGGCTGGACATCCAATCTGGATGTGGGCCAATTCCTGGCTAAAGTTTAGTTGCGAAAATTTCTTTGCTATTTTGATTTTGGTAGTATGATAGAGATAGAAATCAAACTACATAGAGTGAAAGATTATCCTTATGTATAAAACGACTGACAAATGCCTCTCGGTGACTTTTCAAGTTGAAAACCCAAACATCGAAGAGACAAAAGTATATCTCGAAAAAAATTTCGACAGTATCTATACGATTCGCCCTCATATTACTTTTTCTATTACTCCAATACCAACACGTAATCTGGAAAATGCCAAGAAAGCCATTGAGAATTTCCTCAGCGATAAAAAGGGGTTTATCGTGAGATTGAAGGGTTTGGCAGTGGATCCCAAGAACAGGTTCTTTTATTTAAAAGTTCAGAATGGGGGGATTTCAAAATTCCACGCAGATTTGGTCGCTTCATTAAATAAATATAGAGACGGATATATTAGGGAAAAAGATGTGGAGCGAATTGAGCAGGGATATTACAATCCTTCACAAATTCAAAACATCGTTGATTATGGTTTCCCAAGAGTATTGGATCTATATCGACCGCATATAACCTTAGGTAATATTCCTGATGTACAAGTTGATATAGAACAAGTTAAGTCAAAATTGGTGGAGATATTATCAAACAGCGCAGAAGGCAACATTCATATAAGCGACGTTTTTGTTCACTATTTCTCTGACGCCATAAATCAATCCCAGATGGAAGTGATTTGGGATAAAAAATATCGTTTGCAATCGTGAACCGATAATCCTCTCGATCTTGTCTGGACCAAAAGCCTCAAGGATCAGTTAATAACCTAAGGCGCAGGGGAGTCAGGTGTGCAGCCGACGCACCATTTCAGGTAGAGTATTCCATCGGGATCGCCTGAAGCACCCCAGTATGTATTCGGAGTGATACCCAGAACATCTCCGAAACCCGGGTGTATGGACCACTCACCTTCACCGAGTTGATCGCTGTCGAAGCTGAAGCTCACCCGGATAGAACCCTCACCGGCTGTAACAGGTACCGATGCCACCCCAAGAGCCACTCCCGTATCATGACCAGCCCAATACAATCGACCCACGTGGATAGCCGCCTGCTCAACGCTGGTAAGTTGGTACCCGATCTCCACTTCGGCGTTCACCACCCCTGAAATAGTCGAATCTGGCGGTGGGTCGGCGGAGATGACCCAGACCCTGTCATCCTCATAATGTCCCAAAGGAGAATCGCTAGGCCATTGGCGGACTTCTACTCCGTCAGGTATAGATTTGAAGAAATCAGCCGGCAGATCTGAAAATGAGAGCGTTTCTCGATCATCCAAACTTAGCCTGTATTGTAATTTCCCGCGCTTATATCTCTCAATCTCGAGCAAATCATAGGTTTCCGTATCGAATTTTAATATATGGTACCAGCCTTCCGGTAAGCTAGTTACATGCAAGCGTACTTGATATACTTGCCTCCCATTTGGCAGCCAATCTATTCTGTCAACCTGTGCTTCGACGATAGAGTCTTCTCCTTCTAGGTCCGGGCCGAGGTTCAAGGTACAACGCTTCCCACTACAATTCCAGCCCCTTTCGAGAGCGCTCAGCCCACAAAACAGTTGAACGCAATTTGAACGCTC
>JASFVL010000037.1:0-20646 GCA_050049875.1 Anaerolineales bacterium | reverse complement strand
AGGAGCACGCATTGCCTTCTGAGTCCACAACACTTAGATATACGGTATCGGATGAATATTCTGGAGTCCCAACCTTTTGATCGAGTTGGGCGCGCTGGGGATCGATCTGCTTCCGGCGTTGGCCGGCGTATTCCTTCGAGAGTAGTTGAGAAAGGGGAATCTCGTTGAATTTAGGATCCGCTACATACCAGCGAGCGTCAGCGAATGCCAGGCGCAGGGCTTCGATCTCCAGGTGCAGCCGCTCGGTGGAGAGAGCCGGCAGGTCAGCCAGGTTGTAGCCTTCCAGCAGGTTCAGCGCCAATAGGGCAGTCAAGCCCTGACCGTTGGGTGGACATTCCCATACCTTCTGACCTCGGTAGCTCGTGTGGATCGCTTTTTCCCATGTGGAGTGGTGCGCAGCCAAGTCCTCTAGAGATAGACAGCCGCCGGCTGATGCCCCGACTTCAGCGATCGCTTCGGCGATGGTGCCTTGGTAGAAAGCCTGTTTACCCCCCTCAGCGACGGTTCTGAACGTGCGCGCCAGCCCGGGGTTGCGAAAAACCTCCCCCGACTGTGGGGCGCGCCCGTTGATGGTCAGTTCTTTGCCATTCGGAGCCTGCGAGAGCTGTCTTTCCACACCACGCGTCCAGTAGTAAGCTGTGATCGGCGCTACCGGAAAGCCTTCTTCCGCCATACGGATAGCTGGAGCTAGCACTGAACTGAGACTCAATCGACCGTGCTTTTCGATCAAATCGCACCAGGCTGCACAGGCACCGGGGACAGTCACGGTGTAGGGGTGAAATGGCGGTAGAGGGTCCAAGCCCTCCTTCTGAATTCTCTCCAGGGTCAGCTCCGAAGGAGCCCGCCCGGAGCCGTTAAGCGCGCTGACCTGTCCGCTTTGCGCCTCGTAGTACAGCGCGAAGGCATCTCCACCGATGCCTGTGGAGGTTGGTTCGGTCACGTTCAGGGCTGCCGCAGTCGCTATGGCTGCATCTGCGGCGTTTCCCCCTCGTGACAGCACCGCTAACCCAGCCGCGACTGCTAAGGGTTGGGAGGTGGCGACCATGCCACCGGTGCCCATAACGGGGGAGCGCCGGGATTTAAAAGGAAGGTCCTTCACTTTGATGAATTCGCTTGTGTTTTCTTCTCTAAGCCGCAACTGCCTCCAAATTGGAAGTACATTGGGGGCAGCGAGTGGCTTGAATGGAGATGCTCTCGAAGCAGTAAGGGCATTCCTTGGTGGTCGGCTCGGCGGGCGCTTCCTCTTCTTCCTCGCGTTCCAACCTGTTGACGAAGCGAATGAGCAGAAAAACCGCCAGCGCCACGATCAGGAACACGATGATGTTGTTAATGAAAATACCATAATTGATCGTGACCGCCCCGGCTTCTTGAGCAGCAGAGAGTGTCAAATAAGGACCTGGAGATTCCCCACCTTTCAAGAGAATAAATAGATCGTTAAAATCCACATCCCCGCTGATTAATCCAACGGGCGGCATGATGATGTCGTCCACCAACGATTTGACAATCGTGGTAAAGGCGCTGCCAATGATAATGCCTACTGCCATATCCACCACGTTGCCGCGCATGATGAATGCTTTGAATTCTTCGAAGAAATTTTTCATAGATCATAGTCCTCCGGGGGTTGTCGGTGATTCCGTCTTTTGCGCTTGTTGCGCTTCTTATGTTTTCGATCGTCGCGATATCCCTCTTCGTCCTCATCATCCAAGTCGAACGGGAGCATCCTGCGTCGGGGGCCTTTCGACCACTTTCCCCCTTTTGAATTCCAGGGAATATCGTCGTCCCACTTAATGATATCAAGCTCAACTTCGGGTGTCGCCAAGATGACCCGTAACTCCGTGCTACAAGCCGGGCAAACAACCCGTTGCCTTAACTGGGGTTGACGATTGAACTCGATGTTATCCGCGCATGCCGGACATTCGGCGATTACCATGCAATATCCTTGATCGGGCTATCAAGCAAATTGTGGGATTCTTGATATTAAGTATCATCTGCTTATGCTGGTGAAGTATCCTTAATGAGCTTATCTTGGGATAATTTTACCAAAAGGTGGACTACCTATCGAAGTATAATTGATGTGATGGTGTAGTATTCTAGCGAACTCAGCTTGAGCATAAACTTTTTCAGTAGTCCTTATAACTGAAGCCAACCCATTATACATAAATTATAAGGTGGATTGAAGGAGAGGATTATGATACGCTCATTTTACATTGGGCAAGATGGAAAAATCGAGAAGGAACTCCACAAAGATAGGTTGGCTGAGGTCTTGAGAGTGCAAAAAGGCTTGTTGTGGGTTGATGTATGCGCTGAGCCGATCGAGACCAGCGAGCCACTCTTGCGGGATACTTTTGGGTTCCATCCTCTGGCGGTGGATGATGCCTTACGGGAGACCCATGTTCCCAAAGTGGATGATTGGGGTAGATATCTCTATTTGGTTGTGTATGCCTGTCAAAATGATATTAAATATGTAAAGCAAGCGCATTTCATGGAATTAGACGTTTTCTTGGGAAGGAACTTCCTGGTCACTTACCACGAAAAGACGATTCCGGCACTGGACGAGGTGTGGGAAATTTGCCCAGCGGATGAGCGCTGTCAGACGCGGGGTGCAGCTTATCTTCTTTACAAGCTGATGGATGCCTTGATTGATCAATATATGCGTTTCGTCGAGGCGATCGATGACACAATGGATGAAATCGAGGACCAAGTGTTCACGGAACCAGAAGCGGATATTTTGGAGGTGATTTTTTCCCTGAAGCGCACTTTGTTGCGATTACGTCGCATCATGATGCCCCAGCGAGAGGTCTTCAATAAGCTCTCGCGCGGTGACTACACGATTATCGAACGGGTTAACATGTTTTATTTTCGGGATATTTATGATCATGTCGTCCGTTTACATGATATCTCGGAAAATATGCGTGATTTGGTCAGCGGGGCGCTGGATAGTTACCTCTCTGTGGTCAACAACCGCATGAACGAGGTGGTGAAAACTTTGACCGTGATCACCACGCTGTTTATGCCGCTTTCGTTTCTTACTGGTTTTTTCGGTATGAACTTCTTCCAAGCAGCATTCCCTTTGCAAGCATGGACTGGTAAACTTGCTTTTGTTTTAACGATCATGACTTTGTTGATAACACCGCTCGGTATGGTTCTTTGGATGAGACGCCGCGCTTGGATGTGAGTGTTGAGGTACCAATAGCGGTTAGATTTCGAGTTAGACCTCTGAACGAAGAGCGGGTGGGTCTGATCATCGCTTTACGCATCCTTGTCGGAATCCTTGTTGTCAATATGGAGTAAACTTCACCAACAGTACACCTTATCTTATTGAGAACGAACAAACGAGGCAAACATGAACTCAATCAGAAAAATCTTTGGCGCGGCTTTATTGATCGTATCGTTACTGGGTCTGTTGTTGAGCGTCGTAGGGCTATATTTCGTTCCAAGAGCTGTTCAGCAAGCGGGAAATCAGATTGCCGACACTTTGGAGCTGGTAATCTTGACATTGGAGGCTACCAGTGAGAGCTTGACCTTGGCGAACACTTCCCTTGATCAAGCTGTTGACGCCCTTCATGCTGTCAATACCACCACCCAGGGTGTTGGTGAAACCTTGGACGAAACGGGTCCGCTGGTGGACTCTCTCGCTGTTGTTGTGGGCGGAGATCTGCCACAAGTCATCACCACAACCCAGCAATCCCTCATATCCGCCCAAGAGAGCGCGTTGGTCATCGACCAGGTGCTATATGGCTTGAACTCGGTTAGCTTTCTAACGGGAGTAAACTATGATCCTGAGACGCCCTTATCCGAGAGCTTGGTAAACGTCTCGGAAAGTTTAGAAGGCATGCCCCAATCCTTTGTCACCATACAAGATAATCTGGAGAAGGCGCAAACCAGTCTAGAAACAGTGGAGTCCGGTGTTGGAGAGTTGTCCGATAGCCTCTCAGACGTCGAGACCAGTCTCGATGATGCCAAAGATGTGATTGATAAATACGTACAGGTGGTCAGTGAGGTGAAGAGCGACCTGACCGAAACGAGCGAAAAACTTCCTCGATGGACTCGCATTGGGGTGTGGATTGCTTACTTTAGTTTAGTCTGGCTGGCGGTAATCCAGGTTGGCTTGATTTTCCAAGGGCGCGAAATGCTAGCCCAAAGAGAGCTAAATAACTCCTAAATTGGGGTTGCTTCAAACTTTCAAATCCTCCACCAGCTTGATATATTCCTCCATAGCCCACTCCATGGATTTGTTCCTCAATTTTGCCCAGGCATCGTACTTGGATCGACCGACGAAATCCGTGAAGCCTGGTCTATTCCCTTTTACATTTCCAATTGTGGCTTGCTTATAGAGCGCGTATAGTTTGAGCAATGTGTCGTTGTCAGGTCTCTCGGACAGTTGTTGAGCTTCTTGTGCTGCGTTCTCGAAGTTTGATTGCAGATTAGACATAGCACCTCCCAGTAGAATAGGACGGATTACCGGCTAAATCACTTTGATATCCTCACCCTCCACGACCTCACCGATCACCCATAGTGGCTGCCCGATCTTTTTTGCGTCCGCCAGGAGTGTTTCCAGTTTGTTCGGCGCAACACACAGCAGTAAGCCTCCGCTGGTTTGGGGGTCGAAGAGCAGCATCTGCTCCCATTCTTGCAGCTCCCTGGAGAAACGCATGTGGGATTCGAAATAGCTGCGGTTGTCAAAAGCCCCGCCAGGGAAGATAAAGTCGGCTCCGTAGCGGCGAGCGCCGCTTGTAAAGGGGATTTTTTCCCAATCTAATCGCATGCCTACGCCTGAGGCTTGAGCCATCTCCCACCCATGACCTAATAAGCCGAAACCAGTGATGTCAGTGGCGCCGCGCACGCCGGCTTGGGTAGCCAACTCTGCTGCCGTTTTGTTTAATCGGGTCATCCAACCCACGACCTCAGCCACATCTTTGGAGTCAGATTGAGAATTTTTGAGAGCTGTGGTGGTTGTACCAAATCCCAGCGGCTTGCTCAGCACCAAGATGTCACCTATCTGGGCGCCAGAGTTCTTCATCATCTTTCCGCGTTCCAAGAATCCGAGCGCGATCAACCCATACTTTGGTTCTTTATCTTGCACACTGTGCCCACCTGCGATCACAACCCCAGCTTCTCTGGCTTTTTCCGCCCCGCCTCGCAGGATCTCAGAGCTGATCTCGGGAGCCAAGTTGGGGGGCAGGGCGACTATGTTCAGTGCTAAGAAAGGCTGACCGCCCATTGCATATACGTCGGATAGGCTGTTAGCCGCAGCGATTGCCCCATAATCATATGGATCATCCACCACCGGGGTGAAGAAATCGGTCGTTACCACCAGAGCGCGGTCTTCCCCCAACTTCCAGACCGCGGCGTCGTCGGGCGCGCTTAAGCCCACCAGCAGATCGGGATAAGCGCTGCTGGGGAAGATGTCTTCGACAGGGCGCAGGACCTGTGCCAGCGTTTCCGCGCTCAGTTTGGATGCTCAACCAGCGCAGGTTGATAGCGCAGTCAGCCGGATCTTGCGCTCTGAAGGGCTTTCAGCATTGTTGGTGGTCAAATTAAAGCACCTTTCGCCAGTAACTAGGGGCTCTCTGAGCCCTCGGCAGGTTCTTCGGTTGGTGGTGGTGTTGGCAGCGGTGTGGGGGAGGGCACAGGTGTGTTCAGCCCAGGGTTCTGCTCAAGCTCTGGCAGAGGCAGCAAGAACGGGTTGTCGCTGGGCAGCAGCATCACCTGGATACCTGGCGCAATCTCTTCGATGTAGCGGTACTTTAACAGATCGGGGTTCTTCTCTATGACAGCGGAGATGAAGTCAAGTGCCTCGGCTTCTGCTTCTGCCCGGATGAGCCGCGCCTCCGCGTCTGCATTGGCCTGGATGACCACTGCTTTAGCTCCACCTTCGGCGTTGATCACCGTGGCATCTGCTTGTCCTTGGGCGACCTTGCGGGCTTGCTCGGCTTCCTGTTCACGCTGTTGTACCACGTAAGCTGCCTGTTGAGCTTGCTGCTCGGCAATCTGTTTTTGCTCAACCGAATTGGCGTACTCTGGTGAGAAAGTGATATTACGAAGTACGAAATTTGATAACAGCAGACCGTTTTCCTCTAGGGCATTAGACATTGCTTCATCGATCAGACCGCTCAATTCAAAGCGTTTAGTGCTGACCACCTGGTCGACCTGGAATTGGGATACCGCGTCGCGAATCACGCCTCGAGCCAGGGGGCGTACAAGTTCATTGGGGTAACGCTTCTGCCAAGCGATGTGTACGTTGATCACCCTCTCTGGGTCAACCGAATAGATTACCGAGGCATCAACGAAAATCTCCTGTCCATCTGAAGTGCGGGCAGTCACCGAATCATCCCCTTGAATTTGACCCTCTAACGGGGCAATGGACATCGTATAGTTTTGCTTGGAAATTGGGTAGAGTTCCACGTTTTCTGCGTAGGGAATCACCCAGCGCAGTCCCGGCTGTAGCGGTGCCTCCCGGTATCCTTTGGGCGCTAAAGCTGAGATCACCACGCCGCGCTGCTCAGGTTGGACAAAAACCAGACCAGCGCTAGCTGTGTTAATCAGCACGGCTACCACCAGAGTCAGGATCAGTGCTGTGACCAGTGCTCGGATGTTCTGCCGGCGTGAGGCTCGGAGCACAGTTACGACTAGCAGACCTACGACTGCTAACCACGATATCCCAGCGATGGCTTTCATTGCAATAATGATGTTCATTCTCTCACTCCTTGATCAGTGTATTTCGGGTTTTCCGATGTTAATTTTGTCTTGCCCAGGTGATTATACCCGCAAAGAAGATTGTATTTTGGTTTTTCTGTAAATTGCGGGGGGTCACCCGCAATTTACAGAAAAATCACTGCATAATCCAAAGAATATGGATATTCATTACCTGTACCCAATCACCAGATATTTTGGTTTGGTCTATGGGCGGCTCGCTGCCATAGACCAAACCAATTGCATCCCTTTTAGAGTGTGCACGCAAGACTTCTCAGGAAGAAGAACGTGGGGTAACACACCCCACTTAATTCCCTTTGACAACATTTGAGTGAACACCTTTTAGATTACTCGTTGTCTTGGTGTTGGAATTGTGATAGGATGCAGCCATGCGCACAGGATTGGGTGAAGTGTTGGAGATTTACGCTGATACGGATAGGCGTTTTAGGGCTCGCATTAGTTGTCCACAAGCGTTGATTCCTGCTCCTGGTCAATACGTGCTGGCTTATGGATCTGAGGTTGGAGGGGATGTAATAGCACATTCTTTATTTCCTGGTTATCAATATAAAAAGACCAAATCTACACCTGTGAATGCCTTTCAGACCGCCATGCCGGTTCCGCCGACCTGGCTCCCTGGGACCAAATTGAACATGCGCGGCCCGATGGGTAACGGCTTCCAACTCCCAGAGAATATTCACCGTTTGGCTTTGATCGCTTTTGGGCAAACCGTATCTTGTCTACTGCCCCTCATCCCGCAAGTTTTGCAAGCTGGAGGCGATATTGCTCTTTTTAGCTCAACACCATTAGCTCAGCTTCCCAGCGCAGTAGAAATTCATCCTCTCGAAGCACTCTCTGATTCGTTGAGTTGGGCGGATTTCATAGTGATCGCCCTGCAATGGCAAAATCTGTCCACCCTTCGGGAGGTGCCGGGACTCAACGCCGACCAGTACCTGGGAATTGGGTCCCAGATCTTAATTCATGCCCCGATGCCTTGCAACGGAATAGCGGATTGTGGTGTATGTGCCCTCCCAGCTCCGCGAGGCTATAAACTGATTTGCAGGGATGGCCCGGTATTTGATCTGAAGGAGCTTGAGTTGTGATATGTCGACCACAAGACGTAAGGCATGTTTCTCTATGGTGAGTCTTTGACACAATACCCCTATACCTCCCCAACTGCGTAACATCTGGAATTATTAAACAGTAGACAAAACCCATCTATGAACGTACTCGCTTTCTTCGCCCATCCTGACGATGAAACCGTCCTGGCTGGTGGCACCCTGGCTCTATTGGCTCAAAACCAGGCAATGGTTCACTATCTGTGCGCTACTCGCGGCGAAGGGGGTGAGGTAGGTGAGCCTCCTCTCTGCACTCGCCAGGAACTCGGTCGGGTCAGGGAGCGGGAGATGGAATGTGCTGTTCAACATTTAGGTGGAAGCGGGCTCATATTTCTGGATTATATCGATCCCCTCATCGGTGAGGGCGAGAAATTACATCCTTATTCGGAAGATTTGGATACTTTAGTTGGTAAAGTGGTCCACCACATTCAACGCTTGAAACCTGCGGCGTTGATCACCCACGGTTCCAATGGTGAGTATGGTCATCCAGCCCATGTGTTGACCTATCAGGCATCCTGTCGAGCGCTGCTTTCTATGGGCGCAGAAAAGCCTGTTCTATACACGATTTCCCCGACTTTTGCAGATCACCCCCGGCCGCGCCTTGCTAATTCTAATGATCCTGCCCATCTCGTCTTGGATATCACGCCAGTTATCGAACGCAAAACACAAGCTGCACTCTGCCACCGGACCCAGCATGCGCTCTTTGTGCGTCGCTCGTCGAAGGAAGCAGGTCGTGCTTTGACCGTCCCCGAGGTGCTCATGCGTATTGAGGGATTGCACCGCGCTCATCCCCCAGTGATAGATGGTCTTGATGACCCTGTTGCTGAGCTGTTACACCGTTGGGTGTTTATGGGATAGTGTTTTGGATTTGGTAATTTCAGCGCAGGGATTCAGAGATCAAATTTTACCTTTTGCCATTTGCCATTCGCTATTTTCCATTCAAAATAGATATGCCGAAGCAAGAACTTCTCTTCACTACTCGCATAATGAACGCTGCAGGTGCCTTGGGGTTTGCCCCTGATAATCGCGGTCTGGTGGATTTCACTCTCTTGAGTGCGTTCATCACTAATCCGGTCAGCATGAAGTCCCGTGCCCCTGCTCGTGGTGAACGCTGTCTGTCATTTCCAGGTGGTTTTTTAATCCACACGGGTCTTCCAAATCCCGGTTTGAAGCGTGTCGTTCAGCGCTACGCTCGCCGTTGGGAGCGTAGCGCCATGCCGATCATCGTCCATTTGGTAGCTCAGTATCCAGATGAGCTGACGGCGATGATCGAACGTCTGGAATTGATCGAGGCGGTGATGGGTATTGAGATCGGCTTGCCCCCTGATGTCGACCCGATGTTGGCTTATGATTTGGTTAGCGCCGCGCTGGGGGAACTGCCCATCATTGTCCGCTTGCCTATGGAGCGGGGTCTGGAGCTTGGTCTCGCGTTGGGTGAGTTGGGGGTGAGTGCGTTCAGCTTAGCTCCACCTCGTGGTTCCTTAATTAGTGAGAGAGGCGAGCTCGTTTCTGGGCGTTTGTATGGCCCAAGCGTATACCCTATTGCGCTGCGAGCGGTCCAAAATATGGTTGAGGTAGGCATCTCTGTTATTGGCTCTGGGGGTCTCTTCCATGACGGGGATGTGGATTCGATGCTGGCAACTGGGGCGATGGCTGTGCAGTTGGATGCGGTCTTATGGCGTGGGGGAACTAACTTTGTAACCCCCAAAACCTAGTCGTTTTAAATTGTGTTTCTAATTCTGAGTTTTATCTCTCCATCCAAATCGTCACCGGTCCATCGTTTTGGATTTCAACTAGCATGTGTGCAGCAAATTTCCCTTGTTGGGTAGGTACGCCCTGTACTTTCATTAGTTCAACGAAGTGATCCACCAGTGGGTCGGCGACCTGCGGGGATGCAGCATCGGTGAAGGAGGGTCGTCTGCCTTTGCGCGTATCAGCATATAATGTGAATTGGGAAACTACCAACGCCTCGCCTCCTACATCCTTTAGCGAGAGGTTCATTTTGCCCTTATCATCCTCGAAAATGCGCAAATTGGCGATCTTATTTGCCAGATAACGAGCTTGTTCCTCCCCGTCTTGCGGACCGATACCCAGCAAAATAACCAAACCCAGGCCGATTTCTGCCAGGGTCTCCCCCTCTACCGTAACACTGCCCCTCCGAACTCGTTGTAGAACGATGCGCATAGTCGGTTAGTATAAAAAAATCAAATCGTACTGCTTGGGGTCATTCCCACGTTTATTGCTTGGCTCCAAACATTGGCAGTCCAATCGCATCTTTAACTTCATTAAGAGTTTGTTTTGCGATAACACTTGCGCGCTGAGCGCCATCGGCGAGCACATCCCAAACAAGGTTAGGGTTCCTTTCCAAATCTGCGCGGCGGGAGCGGAAAGGTTCCAAGTGCTTGTTAAGGTTGCGAGCGAATAGTTTTTTACAGTCCACACAGCCGATGCCGGCACGACGGCATTCGACATTCACCATAGCAACTTCCTCTGAGGAAGAGAATATTTTATGCAAGGTGAAAACGTTGCACACATCTGGGTTTCCGGGATCGCTTCGGCGGGCACGCTGCGGATCGGTGACCATCTGCATCACTCGAGTCAAAGTCTCATCAGGCGTAGCTGCCAACTCAATGTGGTTGTCCAAGCTTTTACTCATCTTGTTTTCACCATCGATGCCCAAGACTTTTGGCACCTCTGTGGCTTTCATCTGCGGTTCGATGAGTACATCTGTAGCGTAGCGGTAATTGAAGGAGCGTACAATCTCGCGAGCGAACTCCAGGTGAGGTGCTTGATCTACACCCACTGGCACAATCCCAGCTTTATAAAGAGTGATATCTGCCGTCATCAGCACCGGATAGCCAACCAATCCGTAGTTGATGTTATGGGGCTGGTGGCGCGCCTTTTCCTTGAAGGTTGGCAGGTCGGTTAGCTTTCCAAGGGGGGTCACCATGGAGAGGAAAGTGTGTAGCTCCATTACTTCAGGTACGTGGGATTGCACGAAAACGATGGTTTCCTCCGGGCGGATGCCTGCTGCCAGCCAGTCCAATGCCATCTCCTTGGTGTTGTTGCGCAGCTCTGCAGTGGTATCTACTGTGGTTAGGGCGTGCACATCGACGATGCAGTACACACACTCGTATTCTTCCTGTAAGGCTACGTAGTTTTGGATCGCCCCGAGGTAATTACCCAAATGCTGGCGTCCCGTGGGACGTGCTCCTGAGAAAACGCGCCCTTTCTTTTCCGACATCCTTTGTTCTCCTAGAAAAGTTTGCGTACCAAATCAGTGATCTCACCAGGATCGGCGTGGCGGTGAGTTTTTAGTTTTGAATAGACTAATTCATCGTTCACGTTCACTTCGAATTTGCCCCCATCGGAGGGGATAAGCGTCAGACTCTCGATCTGCGGTTCGAAGGCTTCGAGTAGTTCAACCGCCGCACGGACGGCTTTGTCTTTGTAGTGTCAAACTGCGCAGTAGGTGAGATCGATTTTTAACATAATAGTTCCTTATGCGCCTCACAAGGAGGTGAGTGAATACCAATCACTTGGACAAGCTTAATAGTTTTCGCGAGCACAAGAGAGTATATCATAACCCCTTACGAGCTTATATCGGGTGAGGTCTTCTCACCTTCGGACACTCACTGCGTCTAAAAAATTTTTGTACTTGTCATGTGGTCAAGATTTGGATGAAGAACCCCTGGTTTGTGCTACAATCAGGGTGGTCATAAATATAAAAATGAGTACGAGGAAAAGTACGATGGAAACTATAACCGACCTGCGGCCCTCACCCATCGCTGGTCAGTGGTACCCAGGTGCGGCAAAGCGCTTATCGAGCAGCGTGGAAGGATACCTGGAAGCTGCTCAGCTACCTGAGATCGAAGGTGAGATCATCGCGGTGATGGCGCCTCATGCTGGGCATATATATTCTGGACCGGTGGCTGGATATGCTTTTGCTGCCCTGCGAGGATTAGAGCCAGATTTTGTAGTAGTGGTTTCGCCAATGCATCATCCGTACCGTGAATCTCTGCTGACCTCAGCTCACCAGGCTTACAAGACACCATTGGGATCAATCCCCATAGAACGCGAAACAATCGCACGCTTAGACGCTTGCCTACAAGCCGAATTGGGCATCACTTTAACCGCGGTCCGTAAAGATCCGGAACATTCTTTGGAGATCGAACTGCCATTTCTTCAACAAGTATTTTCCACCCCGTTCTCCCTAATTCCCGTGATGGTGCGGGAACAAACTGAGCCAGTTGCGCGCGGCTTGGGCAAATGTTTAGCCCGTGTGCTGGAGGGGCGTAGCGCCATCCTCGTAGCCAGCACCGATCTCTCACACTTTTATTCTCAGGATATGGCCAACAGGTTGGATAAGCAAGTTCTAAGTCAAGTAGAAGCTTTCGACCCTGAAGGAGTTCTACGGGTTGAACAGCAAGGGAAGGGATTTGCTTGCGGGAGAGGCGCACTGGCCGCTGTGATGTGGGCTGCCAAAGGACTGGGTGCGGACACAGCTAGGGTTCTCAAATACGCTACTTCCGGGGATGTTACCGGTGATCTCTTGCAGGTTGTAGGATACGCCGCAGCCGTGATGACTCACAGTAGATCGGTGGGTAGATGAATGCTATGGATAGCTCTTTAATAATTGACGTATTAAGGTTGGTTGCAGTAGCTTTGCTTGTTTTAGCCAATGGGTTTTTTGTAGCGGCAGAATTTTCCCTTGTGAGTGTCCGTCGAACCCGTATCGCCGAGCTCGTTGCCCAAGGGGACAAAGGGGCAAATTGGGTGCATAAGGCAATCCAAAATACCGATCAAGTCATCGCAGCGACCCAGCTAGGCATTACCCTTGCGAGCCTGGGTTTGGGGTGGATCGGGGAGCCAGCTCTAGCACATTTACTAGAGCCGGTTATGAATTTGTTTCCCCCTGCGGTTAGATCAGGAGTATCACACAGCCTATCAGCAGGAATTGCTTTCGCGATAATCACTTTTCTTCACGTAGTCATTGGTGAATTAGCGCCCAAATCCATCGCTTTGCAAGACCCCGAACGGACCTCGCTCGCCGTTGCTAGACCGACATTGTTTACCGAGTGGATCTTCACTCCGGCAATCTGGTTACTTAATGGTACTGGCAACTTTATCCTAAAATTGGTTGGTATCGAGCCAGCTGCTGGACACGAACTTGTGCACTCTGTTGAGGAAATCAAAATGTTGGTCTCCGCCAGCGCTGAAAGTGGTGTGTTTGAAGCCGATGAAAGTGAAATGCTTCAAGCCATTTTTGAGTTTAACGAGTTGCTTGTCCGTCAGGTGATGATACCGCGCACGGAAGTGTTGGCTTTGGAGGCCGACATTTCCCTGGAGGAGAGTATCCGCTTAGCATCCCGTTCCACGTATACGAAATTCCCCGTTTATGAAGACGACCTGGATCACATTTTAGGGGTGGTGCACATCAAAGACCTGCTACGTGCTCGCCTGGACACGTCCAGACAAGACTGCAAAGCACGCCAACTGGTGCGGGAGGCGCTTTTTGTTCCAGAAACCATATCCGTTCAAGACTTGTTGAAAAAATTCCGCGCTAGCCGGCAACACATTGCTATCGTGATGGACGAGTACAGCGGCACTGCAGGACTGATCACGCTGGAAGATATCCTTGAAGAGATCGTTGGGGAGGTTAGCGATCCATTTGATGCCGTACAGCCTGAAATTCAAATCTTCCAGGATGGCACCGCTTTGATTGATGGTTTGGCATTGATCGAAGAGGTCAACCATGCCTTTGGCATTGAATTGGATGACCCTCATTACGATACCATCGCAGGGTATATACTCGGTAAATTGGGACGCATCGCCAAAGTGGATGATGTGGTCGAAGCGGGAGGTGTACGCATGCAGATAAAATCCATGGATGGTATGCGGATTTCTCAGATTGAGCTCACCCCTCTAACTGTCAGCGAATCAGAGATTGGGACAGAGGAATAGTGATCGTGAGGAGCTAAGGGATCGTACTGACCTAATGAGCTGTTGAATGACTTTTGCCGATCAAAACCATTTGGGTTTGTCTTTGGTAGGTGGATATCTCCCCACAAAGAATTAGTTTGGAATGACTATTTACGTTGAAATTGCCGTCAATGTCCCCCATGTTTCGGGGGTTTTTCATTATCACTTGCCCCCCAACTTGGAGGGGCGGGTTGCACCGGGGCATCTCGTGATTGTGCCCTTCGGTCGGCAAACTGTTCAAGGGGTGGTCATGCGCTTGGTTGATGATCCTGTTGTGCCAGAGACGCGAGCGATCTTGGATTTGTTGGATCCCCAAGCTGTTCTCACGGCTGCTCAGATCCAGTTGGCTCATACTATTTCCGAGCAAACCCTGGCACCCTTGGCAGCCTGTATCAGTTTATTGCTGCCGCCCGGACTCAGCCAAATGTCCGATACGCTTTACCAGTTGACCAAAAGCGGTGAAGTTTTATCACCTGAGCGGGCTGCTGAACTGACGGATGCTCAACAGCGCCTATTGGACTTGTTGCATGATCGCGGTCCCTTGCGAGGCAGGCAAATCGAACGCGCCCTTCCTAGGCGTCGTTGGCGATCCACTGCCCGCGCCCTGGAGCGTCGCGGGCTGGTAACCAGTACTCCCGTGCTCCCCGAGCCGACCGTCCGACCCAAATCAGTGCGCACCGTTCAGTTAGCCTGTTCCCCTAAAAACGCAGAATCTCAGATGGAAAACCTGGGTCGCAAAGGGTTTTCTGCCCTGGAAAGAAGACAAGCCATTTTACGATTTCTAATGCGCGAACCGGGGCCGGTTAACGTATCTTGGGTTTACGCTGAGAGTGACGGTAATTTGTCCGATTTAAAGAAACTCGCCGATATGGGCTTGGTGATTTTGGGGGAGACTGAAGTCTGGCGCGACCCCCTAGAGGGTATGGATTTTATCCCAACAGAGCCCCCCACGCTCACGCAAGAGCAGGAGGTGGTCTGGTCTCAAGTAAAAGATGGGATCCGTGCAACTGCTGCGGGGACTCCAGTGCCTCCCTTTTTACTTTATGGTGTAACCGGTTCTGGTAAGACCGAAATTTACCTACGTGCCGTGGAAGCCGTACTCCATATGGGCAAGCAAGCCATCGTCCTGGTACCGGAAATTGCCCTTACGCCTCAAACCGTACGCCGCTTCATTTCCCGCTTTCCGGGAGTAGTTGGACTAGTACACTCAGGTCTGTCTCAGGGTGAGCGCTATGATACCTGGCGTCGGGCGCGCCAAGGGGGACTCTCGTTGGTGGTTGGCCCGCGCAGCGCTTTATTCACTCCCTTCCCAAATTTGGGGTTAATTGTAGTGGATGAGAGTCACGACGATTCGTACTATCAGTCTGAAACGCTGCCACATTATCACGCTCGAGAAACCGCCGCTTCTTATGCCCGGTTGGTGGGCGCGGTTTGCCTGATGGGTTCAGCTACCCCGGATGTGGTCAGCACATATCGGGCATCCCGAGCGGATTGGCAATTGCTCAATTTACCGGAGCGAATCCTAGCTCACAAGAAAAAGGTGCGAGCTCAAATGGAGCGTCTTTGGGCTGAGGCTCGTTCAACAAGCAACGCTCAGAGTTCGCTTGTTTCCCATTACCGTCCCTTGGAAAAAGAAGCCCAGACGATTGACTTGCCCCCCGTGCAGGTGGTGGATATGCGCGAGGAGCTTAAAGCTGGCAACCGTTCCATTTTCAGCCGTGATTTGCACGCATCCTTGGAAAATGTGTTTGCTAGTGGTGAGCAAGCAATCCTTTTTTTAAACCGCAGAGGGACGGCAACCTTTGTGTTCTGTCGCGATTGTGGTTATGCTCTAAAGTGCCCACGTTGTGATATCCCTCTTACTTATCACTTTCAACGTACAAACATTCAACCTGTCCCACGTTTGGTCTGTCATCGTTGTGGTTATCAACGTGGTATGCCCAAGAAGTGCCCTCAATGTGGGGGTGCCCATATCCGCCATTATGGCACCGGTACCCAAAGGGTCGAACGAGAGGTCCGCGACCAATTTCCCGGTTCCCGCACGCTGCGTTGGGATTGGGAGACCACCCGTCAGAAAGGTTCTCATGACGCCATCTTGAACCGGTTCGCTAATCACCGCGCAGATGTTCTAATTGGTACTCAAATGTTAGCCAAAGGCTTGGATCTACCGTTAGTTACGCTTGTGGGGGTAGTGTTGGCTGACGTCGGTTTAAATTTGCCGGATTACCGTGCATCAGAACGCGCTTTCCAGGTGCTCACTCAGGTAGCAGGTCGCGCTGGACGCAGTCCATTAGGCGGTCATGTGATTTTGCAGACCTACCAGCCAGATCATTATGCGATTAAGGCAGCCTCACAACATAACTACCGGGATTTTTATCAAAAGGAGTTAGGCTACCGCCGCCATTTGGGTTATCCACCCTTTTCCCGATTGGTGCGACTGGAGAGTCGCGATGTAGATGCCTTCCAGGCTGAAAAAAATGCTCGTGAGTTAGGGAGCTTGCTCAGAACTAGAGTAGCAGAAGTAAATGATCGTAATACTGAAATCATCGGACCCGCTCCGTGTTTTTTCTCGCGGGTTGGCGGTTTCTTCCGTTGGCAGATCGTACTTCGAGGTCCAGATCCAGTTTCACTGCTACAAGATCGTACCTTGGATGATTGGAGGGTTGAAGTAGATCCACCTTCACTGCTATAATTGAAGGATAAGAACGCGGTTTGTAAATTTGCGGATCATATTACAACCTACAAGCCGGTTGAGGAGTATGCGATGGTTTTGCGACGCGAAGTGCTGACTTGGAGAGATGTCGATAAACTGATCGATCATCTCATCCCCCAATTTGAGGGTGAATTCGAAGCTATGGTTATGATCACCCGGGGTGGAATCATTCCGGGGGGTATGCTTGCAGAAGCTATGAACCTGACGGATGTTCTGACCGCGGCGGTGGATTTCCCTTCTGAGATTGAACACGAGGGACCAAAATTGTTCGCTTGGCCAAAGTTTATCCAGTTTCCAGCCGATTCTCTCCTAGAAGGTCGGGATATCTTGGTCGTTGATGATGTTTGGGGGTCTGGGCGGACGATTTCGGCGGTTAAGAACCGAGTCGAAAGCGCTGGGGGGTATCCATATACTTGTGTCTTACACTTTAACCCTTACCGCAACCTTTTTGGAACCGCGCGTCCTGATTATTACGCCGCGATCACCGATGCGTATATCATCTATCCTTGGGAAATCGATCGTGGTCCGGATCGAGTCCCGCGCGTTCCCCTGGGTGAAGGCTGAGCCGATATGTGCCCTGGGATTTGCTGAAGGGAGAGACTCACTCGCCAGCGTATAGGTATAACCATCGATTTCATCGATGATGGAGAAGCTTTATTCTGCACTTACGTGAAACCGTTACTCCTCGGTAGCCGGATTCAGCAAAGCTAGTATGCCAATTGTGCCCATATTGGCAAATAGTAAGGGGGCCATAAAAGGAGCTCCGCGCACGAAGCGCTCCTGTACGATCAGACCCTCTGCAGTTAAGTTTTCATTGATATGCAGGATCATGCCGATCACACCTACAGCGATGAGGAGAAGCATAGCTCCCAAATATGTAATCACATCGCTGCGATTGAGTTTTTGAAGTATTCCCATGATTGCCGCAGTTACCACTCCGAATACTCCAGCGCCCACTGGTACCCACAGCCATGGATTGGTAAAGGGGGTTCGAGCGTGATCCAGCACGCTACTGATCAAAGTCGCTAACGTTCCCGTACTGACCATGAAGAAATAAGCCCGGGTTTTGCTGTAGGGTAGCTTAAAAGATCGCCCTCCTAAGAAAAGCAGACGACCGCTGTCAGGCGGGTCTTCAATCCATGCCGCGCTGAGACCGATAAGACCTACCAAGGAGAAGACCAGCGGTCCGATCACCGGAGGCGCCCACACAAGTAGGTTGACGCTGACTTGCTGGCCAGCAGGTCCGGCTGGTAGGATCGCACGTACTAGATGGAAGTAGCCTCCTAATAAACCCACCACGATGCTGGCGATAAATACCAAGTTTGCAAATATCGTCGCCAGGGGTCGATTGCGTAGAGCCACTAAACCGGCGATCAGCAGCAACACGCCCGCTACTGGACCGAAGATAATTGGGATCCACTCATTGGGTACGATCGTGCCGCTGATGCTGTGTGCTAAATAGATGTCAATTCCTAGGAAAATCTCGTTGAGCGCAGCCATCCCTAGCATGAACTGGTCGCGTGAGAGGGGCAAACGATAGCGCCGGAGAGCTGGGATTAGCGTTGCCAAGTGGTACATGATTCACGATCCCTTTTATTCTCTTTTTCGTTCATCTATGGTTCGATTCCGGCTTCTGTCAGTTTGTTCTCGACCATCTCGCGTAGTTCGGCAAGATCGTGTAGCACTTCATAAGCACCGTGCCATTGTGAGTAATCAGGTCCTTGCATCCAGGTTCCAAATTTAGCTGTACGCCCCCAATGGTGCCACAAATTAAAATAAGTGAAGTCAATCGGTTCGTCGAAAGGTGCTTCGGTCAGCAATCCATTGGCTTGTAGTGGAGCGATAACCTCATTGCTTTCCTGAACCCATTCATTGACCCGTTCGGTGGCTTTATCAGCCGCTACGTAAAAATCATCCACGAAGTTCTCATTGTGGCATTCTAGACAAACGTTATACATGCGAACTTGGTTATCCTGCCAAACAGGACGCCGTTCGCTGATTGGGGCGAAAAGGAACCAGGTCAGCCGATCGCCCACGTCATGAGTGGTACCCGAAGCGCCAAAACCGCTCATGTGACAAGTGGCACAGGTCGGGGCAGGGAAGTCGGAGACTGACAGCGTGCCGGCCTCCGCTTCCCAGTGCCAATCATCCCCACCGGTCAAATAAGCGATGCCGTGGGGAGATTCTTGGTATATTTCCCATTGTGGGTGGTCCGGTCCAATGTGACAGGCGTTGCAGGTTTCTGGTTTGCGAGCTTGCTCCATGCTGAACATATGGCGTAGGTGGCATTTTTGGCATTGACCAATAGAATCGTCCACCCCTGGTTTACCGATGTTGTGGCAGCCCTCACAGGTGAAGCGCCGCATTTCCGGACCTTCCAATTCAGCGATGGCATTGCGCGATTTATCAGGCGAGTAACCACCCTCGGGGATGGATTCGTACATCTCTAAGTGGGTAGGGGAGAGTTCAATTGATCCCGCGTATGCAACGTACGCAGGTAGTGCATGGCGGCTTTGGTTGAACTGAGCCACCTCCTGTGTGTGGCAGCTTTCACACATCGCCGAAGTGGGTGACGCCAGCACATAGGTTTCGATGTGTTCCACGGCACCTGGGTAATCGGCTTTGACTTCGTGGCAGTCGCTGCAGCTCACCTCCGCGGCAGCCATGCTGCTGAACCCGTATTGCTCGACGATACCGGGTGTGGTGCGGCGGTGGCAAACCACACACTCGTCATCGCTTTGTGCTAGCGCGTCAACGCGTTCCACCTCCCCTGGTGGGGTACTTGAGCGTCCAATTGCCATAATCACCAAGGACAAACCCAAAACGATAATCACCGCCACTAGTCCGAAAATCAACAGACGAGTCGAACGCAGCGGAGAGATGTTCGTTTCTTCGTTCATTTGCATTCTCCTCCTAATGCAAGAGTGGTGAATCGAGACTCATGCTCATCTTGTGCTTTATGTCACAATCCGGAGGAATTCTACCATACAAAAAAGATGTATTTCGGACTTGCGCAGTCAAGGGTCCCAACTACGTAACTTCTGGTATTGTTTCAATCAGGGCAACGTGATATCGATGAAAGCGGTCATCCTCCATCGCACCGGAGTGTTCCCGGGATCAAAGTCGACGCTGACTGTGTAGGTAACGGACCCGCGCTGGTCTTCCCCTAGCAAACTAATTTCATGAATCACCCCTTTGAAGGTTTGATCGGGGAATGCATCTAGGGTCACTATAGCCCCCATACCGACCTCGAGTAGAGCAACGTCGCTCTCTGATAGGTCGGTTGTATCTACCTGCCAGCTAGATAAGTCAGCCAGCAAAAGCACGGGCACACTTGGATTGAAGAATTCACCTACTTTTAAATCCATGGAAATGACTGTACCGGCAAAAGGGGCACGCAGTTCCAGATCTTTTAATGCTGCTTTTGACGCTTCGAGCTGCGCTTCAGCGTTAGATAGACGAGCTTCAGCTAATATAAGATCGTCGGGATTTGGGCCACCCAACAAGGCCTCATATTCTCGTTCCGCATCATCCAGTTGGGCTTGAGCTAGAGCTAAGTTAGCTTCCGCCTTTTCGAATTCGATCTCGTTGGGGGTCCCGGTCAAGTAATTTAGCTGTCTAACGGCGAAGTTGTAGGCTTTTTTGGTTGCTTCCAATGCTAATCGGGCAGCCGCGCGTTTTGGATTGTCGGGTGGTTTATTCTTGAACTTATTGTATTTTTTTTGCGCCTCATCAACCGCATGTTGAGCAAGGGCTACTCCTGCCTCGGCAGCTTCGATTGTTTCCTCACCCGGTGTGTAATTTAGGTTATTGAGCAGCCTCTCGGCATCCTGGACCACATCGCGAGCCTGTGCCAGCGCTTGTTGTGCTCCTGCCTTTGCCAACCCAGAGTTTTCATACAACTCGTCCAAATCCTGTTGAGCGGAAATCATCTCCAGATCGGCAGCTGCCAGAGCGGCTTCTAGCTGTTCCTGATCTTCAAGTCGCGCGAGTAGTGCATCCTTTTGAACAAGCTCACCTTTTTCGATTAAGACC
This sequence comes from Anaerolineales bacterium, assembly GCA_050049875.1. Lineage (GTDB taxonomy): Bacteria > Chloroflexota > Anaerolineae > Anaerolineales > UBA11858 > JASFVL01. The sequence continues at coordinate 108 of JASFVL010000037.1, read as the reverse complement.
GTCTCGACCCTCCCGGGAGTGTTTAGACTTAAGTTCGTATAGCGAACCGGGACCACACGCCCTTCCGCAGAGATCAGGGTTGGTGTGGAGTCTTCTTCAACGAAATCG
>JASFVL010000253.1:0-5950 GCA_050049875.1 Anaerolineales bacterium | reverse complement strand
GAGCAGCCGCGCTACAGCCTGATTGAACGCCGTATCGAAAATGAAGTCATCCCTGTCGCGCAAAAATACGGAATTGGCATCTTAGCCTACTCACCATTGGGGGGTGGAATTTTGACGGGGAAATACAAAAAGGATCAGCCCTACCCTGAGGGGTCACGCGCCACTGACGAAGATTGGGGCGAATGGGCGACCAGTTTTCTCTCGGAAAAAGTTCACGATCTGGTCGATCTGCTTGTAGAGATGGCCGCGGAGAAGGACTGCTCCCCAAGCCAGTTATCGCTTGCCTGGGTCATCCAGCAAACCGGTGTGACCAGTGCCATCATCGGTCCGCGCACGATGGCCCATCTAGATGACAATTTAGGCGCGCTGGACGTGACTCTGAGCGAAAATGATCTCAAACAGCTGGATGAGGCGTCCATTCCGGGAGGGGCTTTGTATGAGATGCGCAGCTAACTTTTTGCCCCAGGAATCGTAGCCTGTTTTTCTGATATGATTTTTGTCCAATTGATCCACTGAAATTTCTTCAAATCCAACCCCTTTTTAACAGAGCGATAATTTTACTGGGAAGTTGCCACGAGCTCGGTTGTGTTCAAAGCAGCCAGGCTGTAGGGTTGGATTTCAGCCGATGCAGACTCCCCGCAGCCGATCGAGCGCGACCAGTTGTTGGCGATGTGAACGCCGTTTACGAAAACCCCACCGCCGGAGGAGCCGGGGACCAGGCAGGAGGAAAGCTCCATCACCGTCGTATCACCTTTTTGGTCGATGGATTCGACCCTTGTCCATTGGACATAGGCTGTGTTTTTGTCCCAGTTGATTTGAGCTACTTCCATCCCTTCTTCGATGGGTTGAGAGGATAAGGTTGTAAATACGGCTGAGGGTACACCAAGGGATTCGAAAAGCCCACCTCCGTTCTCGTCCACGAATTCCAGGACGAGTGTCTCGGAACCGATGACGGCTACATCCGCTACTTTCAATGTGCCCTGCCATAGCTGCTGACCTCCGGCCCGGTACAGGGTAACCGTCGCAAACTCGCTGTCGAATGTATCCAGGAGCTCCACCAGCGGCACGCGAAAGTGATTGTGCGTGACCAGATAGCGACCGTCCATCACCGTGCCGTGACCTGAGCTGGCCAGCTTCGTGTAACCTTGACCCTCGATGTAGATGATCCATGTCTCAATCTTTATTCTCAGAGTAGAGGCTAAGATCTTCCTTTCAGTTGCAGAGTTTCTCTTTTGCCCCAAGCCAGATGCTGGTTCCGGCTTGGACAGACCGATCCACGCTATCCCGCTTATTATCCCTACAATCAAGAGGTACTTTTTTCTACCCATCTCGCTGCTCCTTGTTGCTCGTATCCTGTTCTTGGCAACAAGGTAGCGAACGGGCGAAAAAAAAGCGCTCGGAGATCGTTAAGCAGACGTTAAAGTGGTTCGCGTCCCTGCTTATTATCCACTGAGAGGCTATAAGTTGGCGTCGCTTCTAAGAATTTGGACTTTAAAGCATGTATAATAAAGAATCATTGCTTCCTCTCTCAACGCAGCCTAAATAATTTCATCTTCTCAATCGGAGTTAAATGATTGATGACCTCATTCGAAAGTAAGCGGATGCAACCGGCTTACACGAATCCAGGAGCTGATTAATGCCGGAGGGACTGCAGATCTTCACGCTCGGGGGCTTGCGTCTGCGCCTGGATGGGGAGCGACTGGACGGGCTGAGCGCGCGCAAGGCCAAGGCGCTGCTGGTCTACCTGGCGGCCCAGCGCCGAGCGCTGCCCCGCGAGGTCCTGGCGGAGATGTTTTGGAGCGACCGCGGCCTCACCCGATCGCTGTCCAACCTGCGCGTGGCGCTGACCGACCTGCGCAAGCACCTGGAACCATACTTGGTCATCGACCGGGAAACCGTGGCCCTCGATTCCGAAAGTGGCGTATGGTTGGACGCCGTCATCATAGAAACGGAATTAGAGGCGGCGGGTGGGCTTGAAAGAAGAGGGGTTGAGCTGACGCCCGAGGCAGTGGAACAAATTGAAGCGGCCGTAGCCCGCTATAAAGGGGAGTTCCTGCACGGTTTTTTCTTGCGTGAGGCCCGCGACTTCGATGAGTGGGTCACGGTGGAGCGCGAGCGCCTGCAGAAGATGGTCTTGGACAGTTTGGGGAAACTGGTTGAATGGTATCTGTATCAGGGAGAGTATCCGGCGGGGATCGACCACGCCCAGCGCTGGCTGCAGTTGGACCCATTCCAGGAGAAAGCGCAGCGGCAGTTGATGCGCCTTTTGGCCTACAGCGGCCAGCAAGCGGCTGCCTTGAGTGAGTATGAAACTTTTGCTGCCCTATTAGAGGAAGAGATCGGCGTGGAACCGCTGGAAGAGACCCGGGAGCTCTACGAGGCGATCAAAGAGCAAAGGTTATCCCCACCAGAAAAGGAACTCGCTGGTCTGGAGAAGGAAGAAACTTCACCACCCTTCAAAGGGCTGCAGTACTTCGATGTGGAGGACGCAGACTTGTTCTTCGGCCGGGAGGGGCTGACAGCGGAATTGATTGGCAGGCTTCACAAACAGAACTTACTTGCCGTGGTGGGGGCTTCCGGGAGCGGGAAGTCGTCCCTGGTGAGAGCTGGAGTAGTACCGGCGCTGATGCGCGGGGAGCCTTTAGCCGATGGATCCCTCCCCCCGTCAGGCAGTTCCCGCTGGCCGATACACATCATCACACCGACCTCGCACCCGCTAGAAGCGTTGGCCGCCAGCCTGACGCAGGATGTTGAGTCCGTCACTGCAACGGCAACGCTGATCGACGACCTGGCGAGCGACCCCCGCAGTCTGCATCTGAGTGTTCGCAAAACCCTCGCTGGGGCAAGCGGCGACCGCCTGCTGCTGGTTGTCGACCAGTTTGAGGAGTTATTCACCCAATGCCGGGATGAGAGCGAGCGCAGGGCATTCATCGACAACCTGCTCACCGCTGTTTCTGAAGAAACGGTAGGCCCAACCATCGTACTCATCACGCTGCGGGCTGATTTCTATGCCCAATGCGCCCAATATGACGATCTGCGGAGAGCATTGGAGGATCAGCAAGCCTACATCGGCCAGATGAACCTCGCAGAGCTGCGCAGAGCGATTGAGGAGCCTGCTAGGCGCAGGGGTTGTACCTTTGAGCCTGGATTGGTAGACTTGATGCTGGCGGATATTGGCGCGGAAGGGGATCAACAGCCGGAGCCCGGTGCCCTACCCCTGCTCTCCCACTCTCTGTTGGAGACTTGGAAGCGGCGGGAAGGGCGGACGCTCACCCTGGCGGGTTACATGGATGCTGGCGGCGTGCGCGGTGCCATTGCTGCGACCGCCGAGAGGGTTTACAACCAGCAGTTGAATGAGGAACAGCAAACCATCGCTCGCAAAATCTTCCTGCGGCTGACCGAGTTGGGTGAAGGTACTCAAGACACGCGTCGTCGAATCAGGGTGGAGGAACTCGTCCCAAGTTCTGAAGGATCCCTTGTTATCGAGGTTGTATTGAGGAAGCTGGTCGACGCCCGGCTGATTACCGCTGCCAAAGGGACTTTGGAGGTGGCCCACGAGGCTTTAATCCGCGAGTGGCCGCGGCTGCGCGCTTGGCTGGAGGAAGACCGGGAGGGGCTACGGCTTCACCGTCAATTGACTGAAAGTGCTCAAAATTGGTTAGAACTGGATCGTGATCCCGGATCGCTCTACCGCGGTGCGAGGCTGGCACAAGCCAGTGAATGGGCGGAAGGTCATGCTGAGGAACTCAACTCCCTGGAACGCGAGTTCTTGGAGGCCTCGTTGTCGTTCGAGAGACAAGAAGAAGCCGAACGCGAAGCCCAACGGCAGCGGGAGCTGGAAGCGGCCCGTGCGCTCGCCGAATCCGAAAAACAGCGCGCAGAGATAGAACAACGTCGAGCCGAGGAACAGACGCGCGCGGCGGAAGAGCAAGCTCGAGCCGCTGAGCAATTACGCCGGCGACGGCGCTATCTTTTAGGGTCACTGGTGGCGGCCTCTGTGCTGGCGGTTGTGGCCCTTTTCTTCGGGTTTCGATCTCGCCAGAGCGCGGCGGTAGCGGAGCGCCAGAATCGCCTTGCCCTGGCACGTGAGCTCGCTGTTCATTCAGTGGATCAACTCACTGGCGATTCGGAATTGAGCCTTCTGTTGGCGGTCGAAGCTATTAACTTGACTCGCCAGGTGGACCAAATCACCACCCCCGAAGCGGATGTCGCTCTCTACCGGGCGCTAACCAATTTGACCTCCCGTGGCGTGATGACTGGTCATACCTCGTTAATTGACACAACGATCTTCAGCCCGGATGGCTCGCGTCTGGTGACAGCAGGGGAGGAGGAGGAGGGAGTGCATCTGTGGGATGGAGATGGTCGTCGTATCACGACGATGGTTGTTGCAGGCTACGAGGGACACTTTACCTACTCAGCCAGCTTCAGTCCTGATGGAAAGTATATCTTGACGTCTCACTCCGATAGAACGGCGTTCTTGTGGGACGCGGATGGCAACTTGATAACCAGACTCGAAGGTCATGGCCCGGGTAGGATACTTAAGGCTAGCTTCAGTCCGGATGGTGAACGCATTGTGACAGCCAGTGAAGATGGCACAGCGCGGCTGTGGGACCTGGAGGGAAACCTGATTGGCATCCTCGAAGGTCACACAGACAGGGTCGTCTGGGCGAGCTTCAGCCCAGATGGCGAATACATTATTACGGCGGGGTTCGATACCTCCAGACTTTGGGATATGGATGGCAATCCTATCGCCACACTCGAAGGTCAGTCACTTCGGGGTGATGGGGCTAGTTTCAGCCCGGACAGTGGATGTGTCCTAACGACGGGGCACGATGGCACTCAGCGTCTTTGGGATGTGGAGGGCAACCTTATTAACACCCTGAAAGGGCATACAGACCGGGTCAAATTGCCTATATTCAGTCCAGATGGAAAGACCATCCTAACAGCCAGCTTCGACGGCACCGCGCGGCTGTGGGACGCCGACGGCAATTACATCACTGTTCTGGAAGGTCACACCGACGCGATCAATCAGGCTAATTTCAGCCCAGACGGAAAGCGGATCGTCACGGCGAGTGATGACGGCACAGCGCGCCTGTGGGACTCGCAAGGCAACCCTATTGCGACCATCCGCGGCCACACGGCCCCGGTTGGAGCAGCTAATTTCAGTCCAGATGGAAAACTCATCGTCACGGGGAGTGCGGATGGCACCGCCCGGCTGTGGGAGCTGGAGGGTTCCCTACTCAGCAACCTTATCGGTCATGGAGACGCGATTCAATCCATAACATATGGCCCGGGTGGTGAGCGCATCCTGACCGCCAGCAAGGACGGCACAGCCAGGCTCTGGGACACCAACGGGCAACTCCTGAGTACCTTAGAGGGCCACACACGGACAGTCTGGTCCGCGGATTTCAATCATGATGGCACCAGGATCCTGACCGCCAGCGAGGACGGCACCGCCTGGTTGTGGGATTTACGAGGTGAAGCACTCGCTTTGCTTGATAACCAGGGTTGGGCAGTCAGGCAAGCTGTTTTCAGCCCAGATGGGGAGCACATCCTGACGGCAAGCGATGACGGCACACCCCGGTTGTGGGAAAGCGACGGCACGCTTCTAGCTGAGCTGGAAGGTCATCTTGGGGCGGTTCGACTGGTCCGTTTCAGCCCGGATGGTGAGCGCTTTGTGACGGCTGGCTACGATTTTAATGCGCGCTTCTGGGATGTGGAAGGAACCTTTTTGGCTCCTCTCAGCGGACACAGCGGTCGGATTACCTCGCTGGTCTTCAGCGCGGACGGGGAGCGCATTCTGACAGCCAGCGAAGATGGAACCGCCCGGCTGTGGGATCGCGATGGCAACTTGCAGCTGGTGCTCGAAGGGCATACGGAGTCGGTCAACTCCGCCAATTTCAACCCCGAGGGGACGCGAATTGTCACTGCCAGCAGCGACGGGACGGCG
>JASFVL010000252.1:0-5968 GCA_050049875.1 Anaerolineales bacterium | reverse complement strand
GCCTGCTGATGAGCAACCCGTACGGGTACAGAAGTTCACCCCCGCTCCCGGACAGGAGGTCCCTGAGAAGCAGCCAAGCCAACCAAAAGTGGTGAAGTTACCCAAAACCCGTAAACCCTATAAGCCACCCCCCGATCACCCCTGGCGTATGCCTTTGTCTGCTAAACCCAAGGGAAGATAGCCATGATCCAGGCAAAACGACCAAGACGAAAAAAGACAAGCGAAATCCTTTTGGAAAGATCCCTGCTCGTCTTCCTTTGGGGTAAAGTCGATTATACTTTAGCGAGATTCTAAGTCAGGGTGACATTTCTGTTGAACAGTTATGGTGACAGAATCGCTGAACAATGACACCCGATTGGGGTGGAATCATAACAGGGCGGGATAGAAAGCCCGCCCTGTTTTATACTACTCAAAATAATTTATCTGGACTCGACAGATTACGAACTCATGACTTCTCAATCACCGGGTACTGGAGATACTGAGGGTTTTTTTTCCTTCTCAGTTTCCGGTTTTGCTTCTGCCTCAGTCTCCTCGGGCTCTTCGCCGTCTCCACCTGTTGCAACCAGAGGAAGTTCTTCCACCGTTTCAGGAATCTGATCTTCTGGTGCAAATCTTCCACGCTCAAAGCCGGTGCCTGCAGGTATCAATTTCCCAATAATCACATTCTCTTTCAAGCCATAAAGTGGGTCTTCACTAGCAGCGATTGCAGCTCCAGCTAACACTTTGATTGTGTGTTGGAATGATGAAGCTGAGAGGAATGAATCTGTTGTCAGGGATGCCTTAGTAATTCCCAAAAGGATCTCTTTAAATTGGGCAGGACGTTTACCCTGTCTCAGCAATTCCTCGTTTTCGCGCTTAAGTGCAATGCGATCCATCAAATCTCCTGGGAGATGTTCGGTATCGCCTGGATGAGTTATTTGAACCCTTGACATCATCTTCCGTATAATGACTTCAAAATGCTTGTCATGGATATTCTGTCCCTGCGAGCGGTAAACTTTTTGTACCTCTGAGAGTAGATACATTTGGGTTTCTTGGCGACCCTGAATTCGCAAAATATTGTGAGGGTTCAGCGATCCCTCAGTCAACGGTTGTCCCGGCTCAACATGATCACCATCTATAATCGCTAACCGAGCATTTGATGGGATTTCATATTCAGCCTCATCTCGAACCTCGTGAGATACGATCACCTTATCATCTTCGATTCGCGCTTTTCCAGAGCTCTCTGAAACTATCGTAGCATCATCATTTAGCGAAGCCAGCACATTCCCTTCTTTGACCTCATCGCCATCTTCAACGCTTATCTCATAACCCTTTGGAATATCGTATTCCTCGCTCAGCATCTCACTATGTTCCACACGGACTACCCGCAAGTCGCTATAGCGATCCGATTGTTCGACACGCGCTGTCCCTGCAATCTCGGTCACCACTGCCTCCCCTTTAGGGACTTTCCGGGCTTCAAAAAGCTCTTCAACTCGCGGTAGACCAGTTGTGATGTCACTGCCAGCAGCCACACCGCCAGTATGGAAAGTCCGCAGGGTCAACTGCGTACCAGGCTCGCCAATGGATTGAGCAGCTACAATACCCACAGCAGCACCCGTTTTGACATGCTGACCACGACCCAAATCCATACCATAACACTTAGCACAAACCCCATGCTCCAACTCACATGTCAGTGGAGAATAAACTTTCACAGATTCAAGGTCAGGGTTGATGATTATGCGAATTTGATCTCTCTCGATATTGGTCCCTTTATCGATGAGAATCTCACCAGTATCTGGATCAACGACATTCTCAGCGATATTTCGACCAAAGAGGCGAATATCCATCGACTGACCAGCAACATCATCAACCTGTTTGATGTTGATTCCATCCTCCGTTCCGCAGTCATCGTCATTGATGATCACGTCCTGGGCTACATCCACAAGACGGCGGGTGAGATAACCAGCGTCAGCAGTACGCAAAGCTGTGTCAGCAAGTCCTTTACGAGCACCATGGGTGGAGATGAAGTACTCCAGGGAGGTCAATCCCTCTCTGAAGTTGGATCGTATGGGTAGGGGGATGATGCGTCCTGATGGATCAGCCATCAGACCGCGCATACCTGCCAATTGACTCACCGGGCCAAATCCGCCCTTTGTGGCACCAGAATTGGCCATGGTAGCTAAATTGCCATGGGGATCCATATGCTCACGAACCGCTTCACCGACTTGGGATGTTGTTCGCTGCCAGATTTCGATGACCCGCTCGCTTTGCTCTTGTTCTGTGAGCAACCCACGACGAAAGTCGCGCTGAATCGCCTCCACATCCTTAAGAGCCTGATCAATGATCTGCTCCTTCTCTGGGGGTACCATGATATCAGCTACGGCAATTGTATAACCAGCTCGTGTAGCGTACTCAAATCCGATGTCTTTGATGCGGTCAGCGGTCATTGTGGTCTCTTTTTCGCCACAAGCTTCATAAACCTCACCAATCAGATCTTTCACCCCACCCTTGTCAAGCGCATAATTGATGAATTGGACTGCTGATGGCAATACTTGATTGAAAAGCACCCGACCTACTGTGGTTTCAATCAGTCGCTCTTCAGACTTTTCTAACCTGTTATTATGCTCGTCATACCAAGTGGTTGTGTAGACTTTTATGTTTGTTGAGATTTCTAACTGTCCTAAACTGTAAGCCATCTCAACCTCATCCAACGAGGCAAAGATTCGTCCATCGCCTTTATGTTCCTTATCGTCAGATTTAGTTAAGTAATAAACGCCTAACACCATGTCTTTAGAAGGTCCGATAATTGGTTCACCATCTGCAGGTTTCAACAAGTTTTTAGAAGCCAACATCAACTGTCGAGCTTCCCACACCGCTTTCTGCGACAATGGCACGTGAACAGCCATCTGGTCACCGTCGAAGTCAGCGTTGAATGCAGTACACACCAATGGATGTAATTGGATAGCACTACCCTCAACAAGGATCGGTTCAAAAGCCTGGATACCCAAACGGTGCAAAGTCGGTGCTCGGTTTAGGAGAACTGGGCGTTCTTTTATCACTTCCTCCAATACTTCCCAAACTTCAGGTCGGTTTCGCTCAATAAATCGTTTTGCCCCTTTGACGTTGGCTGCATAACTCTGAGAAACCAAACGAGAAATGACGAAGGGGCGGTAGAGCTCCAAAGCCATAGTTTTGGGTAATCCACATTGGTGAATCTGCAATTTGGGACCCACCACAATCACAGAACGACCCGAATAATCCACACGCTTGCCTAAGAGATTGCGGCGGAAACGCCCCTTCTTTCCTTTCAGCATATCACTCAGCGATTTCAATTCACGTCGACCTCGGCGGGACAAAGCTTTACCGCGCTGAGAATTGTCGATCAACGAATCAACTGCTTCTTGCAACATGCGTTTCTCATTGCGTACTATGACATCAGGAGCACCTAGTTCAAGCAAACGCTTTAAGCGGTTGTTACGATTAATTACCCGCCTGTACAAGTCATTTAAATCGGAAGTTGCAAAGCGCCCGCCATCTAACTGGACCATGGGACGAAGATCTGGTGGGATTACCGGAAGGATGGTCATAATCATCCATTCCGGTTTGTTCCTTGAACGGCGGAAAGCCTCAACAACTTTTAGACGCTTCGTAGCTCTTTTACGCTTTTGTTTGCTTCGAGATGTGCGTAGTTCGTGCCACAACTCCTCAGCTAGCGTATCAAGGTCCAAACGCTTGAGAATATCAAAGAAAGCCTCTGCGCCCATGTCTGCTCGAAACACTTGACCCCAGCGAGATTTCAAGTCGCGGTATTGGGATTCACCCATAAAGGTAAGAGGCTGTAAATCGATTAGTTCTTCCCGTTGCTGCTGAAAATCTCGCTGTATAGCAGCTATCTGGTCTTCCATTTGATCCTGAAGAGTACTGATCTCTTGTTCGGTCTCAGCACGCAAGCGGGCAATATCCAACTTGATATGCTCGACTTCGCGCTGTTTTTGGCCTTGTAATTCTTCTTCAAGTTCATCAAGGCGAGCTTTGACGACCTCCTGTACATTGGAGATATGCTGATTACTGATCACTTGACTAGCTTCAGCAATGACAGTTTCCGTTTCAGGGAACAGGATCGCTTTACGAGTAGTTTTACCCAATCGATCCTGCAAATCCTTCTCAAGACGCTGTCCCTGTTTAATTACAGGTTCCAACTTCTCAGCAACAGTCTCCTCATATCGAGAAACTACTTCAGATTCCCGCTCGTCTAATTCTTCTAGCTTGAGATCACGTTCAGTCTGAAGTTCCTCAATCTGAGCATTGATATTGTTGTTGAGTTCTTGCTCTTCATCGGAGTGTTCATCCTCTAGGCGCTTTAGTGCCTTTTGACGAGCATCTTCGTCAACATAGGTGACCACATATTGAGCGAAATATAAAACACGATCCAAATTTCGTCGGGAAATATCAAGTAGTGATCCTAAATAGGAAGGGACACGCCGTGTGTACCAAACATGTGCGACCGGAGAAGAGAGGTCGATATGCCCCATACGTTCTCGACGAACGGAGGAACGAGTTACTTCGACCCCACACTTGTCACAAATGATGCCTTTATAGCGGATATTCTTATACTTCCCACAATAGCATTGCCAATCCCTGGTCGGTCCAAAGATGGCCTCACAAAATAAACCATCCTTCTCTGGACGCAGACGACGGTAGTTAATTGTCTCTGGCTTGAGAACCTCTCCATAAGACCAACTACGGATCGTTTCTGGCGATGCCAAACTAATACGAAGTGTGGTTAACCCCTTAGTTTCCACGCAGTTGCCTCCTGAGAATATACTATCGCATACCTATCGAATGTGCCAATTGCGGAAGGATGGTGCAATTGGCACTTGGAGATGAGATATTAGATAATTTATGCACATCACCCTTGTACAGCAGAAGTTAATATCTCAAGGGTGAGTTTAATTTACCTGAAATAACGTTTAAACTTAATTCTTGAAAAATGCACACGAAAGCAAGCGCATGAGACCTCCACCTCAAGCGCTCGCTTGATTCGAACGGTTTTTTCTTTTGCATCCGGTAGAATTATACAAGAGTCCCCCTTTCCAGTCAAGAGGAATCTGAGACAAACTAGGGTAAATTTGGATATTTTGTCTTTCAATCCTTGATTTACACAGAATATTCTGGATTCCCAGTATATTCCACACTCCCATCAGGATCCAGTTTGTCTTTGTTCAACACCGCGGGATCGCTGCAGGGGTAAGAACACATAGAAGATACTGCCTTTGCCCAACTGGCTTCTAAACCTAATGCGACCACCATGTCTTTCAACAATAGATTTTACAATCGCCAACCCTAGACCACTTCCTCGCACTCTTTTCGTCTCCCTGCTCGCAGCCCGGAAAAATTTTTCGAATAGACGTGGTTGGTCAACAGGGGCAATTCCAATGCCATTATCTTCTACCTCTAACAGCATCTTATCTTGATGTACCCGTGCTCGAACCCAAACCTCTCCACCTGATCGAGTATATTTTATTGCATTATCGATTAGATTTTGAAGCGCCTGTTTGATGAGATCCCGATCAGCTTCAATCATTGGAACCTGGTCAGGGATCATCTTATTCACTTGAATTCTTTTCTGATTGGCTCTTAACTGCAAAGTTGAAATAATCTCACCTATCACTTCTCCTACCGAGATCATATCCAAATCCAAATCTAGACCAGCTTCGATGCGCTGCAAATCTAGGAGGTTATTCACTAACCGTGACATACTTTCAACACCCGAATTAATCTTACGCACATAGTCCGCTTGCTGTTCATTGAGATCGCCTACCATTTCCAACATGGTCGTATATCCATGCATGAGGGTCAGTGGAGAACGCAAGTCATGGCTTACTGTGGCTACGAATTCTGATTTCAGTAAATCTAATTCTTTGAATTGGGTGATGTTTCTTAACAGACAGACTCGACCTAGACGTTTTCCTTCATCGGCCAGGATTGG
>JASFVL010000251.1:0-5997 GCA_050049875.1 Anaerolineales bacterium | reverse complement strand
AGCATTTTTCAAAAGACCTGTTGATTTGTTTGGAAAGGTACTGTTTGGGCAGCTAATTCCGATTAGAAACCGCCTGCCCTTGCGTTACCGAATAGAAATGCGCTGTGGTTGCGCAATAATAAGGTCAAAGTGCTAAGTAAGAATATAACTTCAATAAAGTTATAAGTTCTTAAAGACTATGGAAGTTCGAAAAGAAACAAATACTCATACTATTGGTGATATTCCATCTGAACATATATCCCAGCCAACTCACAAAGGCGTACCATTGGTTCATATTGAACCTTCAAAGGGCTGGGTATCTCTACGGCTCCGCGAATTGTGGGATTATAGGGATTTGTTTTACTTCTTTGTTTGGCGGGATTTAAAAGTAAGGTATAAGCAAACCATTTTGGGCGCCTTATGGGCGATCATCCAGCCATTTTTCACCATGGTGGTCTTCAGTCTGTTTTTCGGCAGGTTGGCAAAGGTGCCCTCCGATGACCTACCTTACCCGATTTTCGCTTATGCCGCCTTGGTCCCTTGGACGTTTTTTGCAAACGCACTTCAGTTAGGTTCTAACAGTTTAGTGTTGAATGCGGACATGTTAAAAAAAATCTACTTCCCCCGCATGATTATGCCGGTTGCCACGGTATTGGCTGGTTTAGTAGATTTTTGTTTGGCTTTTGTGATGCTGTTGGGGATGATGATCTTTTACGGTTTTATCCCGACGGTGAGTGCTTTGTTATTACCTTTATTTTTGCTGCTGGCGCTGATCACCTCTATGGGTGTCAGCTTGTGGTTTTCCGCCATGAATGTCCAGTTTCGAGATATTCGTTACACGGTTCCATTTATCGTTCAAGCCTGGCTGTTCATCACCCCCATCGCTTATCCCAGCAGCTTGCTCTCCGAGCCCTGGCGAACGCTTTATGGAGTCAATCCGATGGCAGGTGTTGTCGAGGGCTTTCGTTGGATTTTGTTGGGAACAGACACCGCCCCTGGTCCCATTATCTTGGTTTCATCCCTGGTAGCAATTATGTTGCTGGTGAGTGGGGCTTATTATTTCAGGCGAATGGAAAAAGCTTTTGCCGATGTGGTTTAGGAGCGTAAATGGGTGATTTAGCCATCCGGGTGGAGGGGCTCGGTAAGCAGTATCATATTGGTGGTTTGCAAAAAACGTATGACCGCTTTGGTGATCAGTTGGTCGATCTCGTCGCAGCACCTATTCGCCGGGCAGGCAAACTTTTGCGCGGTCAGGCTGGCGGCGCTGCTGAGCTGGATGAAACCATCTGGGCGCTTAGAGATGTCTCCTTCGAGATCGATCACGGGGAAGTGGTCGGCATTATCGGTCGTAATGGCGCGGGCAAAAGCACCTTGCTGAAAATCCTTTCCCGCATCACCGAGCCGACGGAGGGCTATGCCGACATATACGGCCGGGTAGGTTCGCTGCTGGAAGTTGGCACTGGTTTTCACCCCGAACTGACCGGACGGGAAAACGTCTTCTTGAACGGTGCTATCCTGGGCATGAAGAAGGGAGAAATCGAGCGCAAGTTCGATGAGATCGTCGCCTTTGCGGAGATCGATAAGTTCATCGATACCCCGGTTAAACATTACTCCAGTGGCATGTATGTGCGGCTGGCTTTCTCGGTGGCTGCCCACTTAGAGCCCGAGATTTTGCTGATTGACGAAGTCTTGGCGGTGGGCGACGTTGCCTTTCAGAGGAAGTGTTTGGGCAAGATGGGTGATGTTGCCCAACAGGGGCGTACCGTTTTGTTCGTCAGCCACAATATGGCGATGATCCAAACGCTTTGCGAAAGGGGCATTCTGTTAGAGGATGGTGCTGTGCGTGTAGATCGTCGGGCCGCGGATGCAGTCGGGGCTTACCTACAAATTCTGGAACAGAAGCAGTCTCAGAAGCTTACAGAGCGGACCGACCGGCGTGGCGAAGGAAAGGTCAGGCTGGTCGGTGTGGAAGTAGCCAACGGCCTAAATCAGGCATCATCCCTCTTGAAAGCAGGTGAGCCAGCCCGGTTTGAATTCTGCGTAAACTCGACAATTCCGGGCTTAGCATGTGCGTTCAATCTTGTTGATCAATTAGGTCAGCCAATAATAAGTTTTACGTCCAAGGTCTTGGGACCAGAAGACTCAAGAAGCGAGGATGAGGGTCTGAAGTTCACCTGTGAGGTTGATGAATTGCTGCTGCTGCCTGGACGCTATCGCATTGATGTATGGATCACGGGTGATGATAGCATACAGGACGCCATCGAGGCGGTAGATTATTTTGATGTCGTGGAGGGGTTTATCCGCGGCCGTCCAACACATCCCCACAAACGGATTCGAGCTACGATGCCGCATCGATGGACGAGACCTACGAAGGATTGATGGATTTTCTTCAATATACTTTTGTAGCATATTTACTCTCGAAGAAAACATAGAAACTTCCTGATGGGTCTATGAGGTAGTTTATTGTGAAGAAGACTCTTCTTGTCGGTCTGGACGCCGCTTGCTGGGATTACTTGGATCCTATGCTGCGGACCGGAGACTTGCCATTCCTCCAACAGCTTATGGAATCAGGCGCTTGGGGGACGATGCTCACCACCATGCCTCCATGGACTCCGGCAGCCTGGGCTTCGATTGTTACTGGTAAAAACCCAGGCAAACACGGAGTCTTTGATATGCTCCAGCGGCAGCCAGGCACCCATGAGTTTCACCCTGTCAGCGCGACCACTCGAAAGGGGACACCATTTTGGAGACGTTTAAACGAATATGGGATCAGGGTTGGACTGGTTAACGTTCCGTTTACTTTTCCGCCGGACGCTTTGGATGGATTCGTTGTGTGTGGCTTTGGAACGCCAAACACTGCAAAAAATATTACATATCCCCTCGGACTGCTGGACAAACGAATGGAAAATTACGGGCACTACAGGCCTACCGTGAGCAGTGAAATATTAAGATCTGGTACACCAGAAGAAATCCTTGAGTTTGAAGGAAAACACCAGGAACTGCAAATCCAAATTGCTGTCGACTGCGTCAGGGATTTTGAAGTGGATGTGCTCGTGATTAATTTGATGCTTCCAGATCACGCTAATCACAGGATTGCAAATTTCAAACAGGTCCAGGAGGCATATTTTCAGTCTGATATTCATCTCAAATTGTTATTCGAGGGGTTTGAGCCAGACAATATATTATTATTTTCCGATCATGGGTCGAGTCGTGTAAATGGATATTTCCTCTTGGGCGCCTGGCTACATGATCAGGGTTATTCACAGTTGGTCGAGAATTTGGATGCAGAGCGACGTGCTGCCCTCAACTGGATTTTGGTCCAGTGGCTGCAGGCACACCACAAATGGTCTGGCTTCGGGGAGAAAGTTGTCAGAAACCTATTTCTAGAATCTTTACAGAAATCGCCTCAATGGCTTCAAAGGAAATTCCTACGTGGTTTGGAACGAATTATTCCATTTGCATGGGATCATGTTCACTATAGTGACCGGATTGACTACACTAAGAGTCAGGTTTTTCCCGGGTCGATATATTCGGGTTTGATTTACCTGAATTTGACTGGTCATAACCTGGATGGAATTAATCCAATTCAGGATCGGGAATCTCTTTTATCTGAGATTTCAGAGAAATTGTTTGAGATCGAGGCGCCCGGAACGGTTAAGCCCTTGTTCTCCAATATCTATACCTCAGACCAAATTTATTCAGGCTCATTATTAGATCAGGCGCCGGATCTCATTCTAGATGCATATGACAGTGGATGGAACGTTCAAACAGCGAAATACAATCCGGTTTCTGAAAAAAAGGAGAGTGGATATTTTGTGAAAGCTAGAAATGACAAACGCGACTCTGGTTGGCACAGCAAGGAGGGTATTTTTGTGTTTGCTGGCGCCGATTTTATTCTTGGACCGGTGCCTATAAAAGGTCATGTCATGGATATTCCCGCAACACTACTTCACTTGTATGAGGTGCCGGTTCCAGAAGATTACGACGGGCGCGTGCTGAGCGAGCTTTTTGACTCGGCATTAAGAAATAAACCGGTGCAATACCAACCAGGAGACCCGATTTCGGCGGTTAATGAAGGTGAACGGGTCTCTTACTCTTCGGGCGAAGAAGAGGTTTTGGTTGATCATCTAAGGGCGCTTGGCTATCTTGAATGATGTAAGCCCCACTCGGGGAAAAGTGTAATGAAACTGAATAAACCGTTGCGGGTTGCCTACGCGATTCAAAACGTCGGCGGGATTGACTTGTCTAACGGTGTCGGGGATAGTATTCCAGTTAAATACACCCTCAGGGGTTTGCGCCAGGCTGGTCATGAGGTTACCTGTTTGAAATTGAATGGACGTTTGGTGGTGGGGATTGACGACGTTGACCATCTGGAGGATGTTTGGGGGGCTTCTTTAGGCTTGAGCGGTGTGCGGGCTTTTAAGTTTGTAGAAAGCGTTGTTCGTCGTATTCAGCGAGCGCTTAAATTGCCGTATTTCGCCTTTTTTGATACCTATCGCTATTATGAAGCTTGTGTTCGTTATTTGCCTGAATATGACCTTTGTCACGAGCACAATGGCTTGTTCAGCCTTGGTGCCGCCTTGGCCTGTTGGCGATTAAAATTGCCGTATGTGCTCACCATCAGTGCTGACCCGTTGTTCGAATTAGAACTCATTGGCAAACCGCTAAGAGGGGTCCATGCTCGCATAGCTGCTTGGGAAGCCAATCTGACCTACCGGATCGCCAAGAAGATCATCTGCGTTTCTAAGCCAGCTAAGAGGCATTTAGTGGAAATCTGGAGGGTTGACCCCGAGAAAATCGTAGTGCTGCCCAACGGGGTCGATGTTGACTTGTTTTCACCGGCTCAGGATTCCTCCCGTGAACGCCTTCAATTTGGATTCAATGGTGCCCCCGTGGTTGCTTTTGTGGGCGGCTTCCAAAAGTGGCATGGCCTTGACGTTCTGGTTGAATCCTTCTCCCAGATTATTTCTGAGATACCGGAAGCGATACTCTTGCTCGTAGGAGATGGACCTGCCCGGTCGGACGTTGAAAAAAAGGTCGCTGAACTCGGCCTTAAAAACAAAGTCAGGATTACTGGCTTTGTGCCGCAGGCTGATGTTCCGAAATTTTTATCTTTAACCGACGTTGCGGTCATTCCCTATCCTCAATTTCCCGAGGAGCTCTGGTTTTCTCCCTTGAAACTATATGAATACATGGCCGCCGGAAAAGCCATCGTCGCATCTCGTTCGGGCCAAATCGCAGAAGTGATCCGCAGTGGACACAATGGCATTTTGGTGAATCCAGGGGATGTCTCAGGTTTTTCTCAGGCGATCGTCCATTTGTTGAGAGATCCTGCAGAGCGGCAGCGTCTGGGGAAGAACACAAGGCGGCAGGTGGTCGAGCAGCATTCTTGGACCCAGTATATTCAGCGCCTGGAAGAGATTTATTACAGCGTTTTGGAAGAGTCAAGGGCAATTTAGCTGGATTGGAAATGTAATGGTTAGAGTAAGAATTGGAATCGCTACCGGTCTTACATTACTGTTTTTATTATGGATTCCAGTGGGACGGGCCCAAGAACAGAATGGTTGGTCTTCACCCATCCGCCTATCCAGGGATGGCGTTGATGCTAGTGAGGCGTTTATGGTTTCCGATCAATATGGTTATACCCACGTTTTCTGGTTGGAAAACTCAGGGTCAGATAACGCAGTTATTATGTATTCTCGTTTTGATGGTGATAAATGGACAGTTCCCAGCGACATTATGGTTGTCCAACCGGGCGGGTATACAATCGGTTATCTTGCGGCGGATATCGATGCTAATGGAAATTTGCATCTTATATGGACAGGGGGAAACAATGGCCCAGCTTATTACTCTCGCGCCTCCGCGCCCAACGCATTATCAGCTAGAGATTGGTCTCTACCAGTGCGCATCGATGTCCCTGCATATATACTCAGGTTGCTTGTAGATGCAGAAGGATGGATGCATATTTTGTTTTCCAACTTTTATGGAGTCCAACCAGGAATCTACTACGCGCGCTCT
>JASFVL010000036.1:0-20836 GCA_050049875.1 Anaerolineales bacterium | reverse complement strand
GAACAATATCAACTTCGTCATACTTAACCGAACCGCCGGGTGCGGACCCGCACACCTGCACCGAACGCAGGTACGGTGTGCCCGGTGGTGTGGGAGGGGGGCGGTTTCCCGTCCCCCTATCCCGATTTTAAATCTTTTTAGGGGAGTATTGGTGGTTTGTAGGAACTCAACACTTTCATGTAATTGGCGCGCTCGAAAGCAGCGGGTTCAGCCACAGCCTGTTGACTCATACTACCCTGCATCTGGCGAATGGAATCATATTCGAATTCCACCATCCAGGCGGATAAATCAACTAATATTTTACTGGCATGATTGATGCCAATCTTCAAGAGTGCTGAGGTCGTCATGGCGATTTTGGCGCCAGCCATCATCGCTTTAAGCACATCCTCATGAGTATGTATTCCGCTGGTTAGGGCAAAGTCAGCCTCAACACGACCAAATAGCAGAGCTATCCATCTTAGGGGCAGACGCAGTTCGTCTGAAGTGCTTAATTTTAAATTTGGAACTACTTCAAGTGATTCTAAGTCAAAATCCGGTTGATAGAAGCGGTTAAAAAGTACCAACCCATCCGCTCCCGCGTCAACGAGGCGTTGGATGAAGTTGGGAAGAGCTGTAATCGTAGGACTGAGTTTAATTGCCAGTGGGATATTTACTTTCTCACGTATATCGCTCACGAGGGTAATGTAAGCCGTTTCCAACTGCGAGCTGGATATATCCAGGTTAGCAGGCAGATAGTATAGGTTGAGTTCCAAAGCATCAGCCCCTGCGTCCTCAATCTTCTGTGCATACTCGATCCATCCACCGGAGGAGACGCCATTCAAACTGCCGATAATTGGGATGTTGACGGTTTCTTTCAGTTTCTTTAAATGCCCGACATATGTTTCAGGTCCGATACTATATCGCCCTAGATCCGGTAAATAAGTCAGAGCTTCAGCGAACATTTCTGTTCCTTGTGCCAGGAAATGGTCCAATTCCAGGCTCTCACGGATGATCTGTTCCTCAAATAATGAGTACATTACCACCGCAGCGATACCGGCCTCTTCCATCATTTGGACCGTCTCCAATTTTTCAGAAAGAGGTGATGCGGAGGCAACCAAAGGGTTCTTCAATTCCAAACCCAAATAAGTTGTTGTTAGGTCAACCATAATCGTTTCCTTGTTCTGATGTGTGTGGAGGTGGATGAGAAGTGGGTCTTACTTACTTGATCCACCATCTTTTCCCTATTTTTCGTCTTGGTCTCCGTTGTAATGGATGTTGGCCATTTGTTGGTAAAGATTCCAGCGATTCTTGGCATCCTTCTGAGCTAACTGCATCAACTTTTCAGCCCGACTCTCATCGCTCTGAAGGAGCATGCGGTAACGGGTCTCGTTGTAGGCAAACTCAGAAACGGGCACTTTTGGTGCTTTCGAATCGAGGATTAACGGATTCTTGCCCTCATCGATCAGATTGGGGTTGAACCTGTAGAGAGGCCAGATTCCTGAATCCACGGCTAATTGCTGCTGCTCTAAGCCTCGACTAAGGTCATAACCATGAGCGATGCAGTGACTGTATGCCAGGATCAAAGATGGCCCATCATAAGCGTCCGCTTCTAAAAATGCACGCAAGGTTTGGATATCACTAGCTCCCATAGCTACCTGGGCAACGTATATATAGCCATAGGACATAGCAATCATCCCCAGGTCTTTACGAGGGAGATCCTTGCCTTTTGCAGCGAATTTAGCAACCGCTGCTCTTGGAGTGGCTTTCGATGACTGGCCACCCGTGTTGGAATAGACTTGGGTGTCCAGCACAAGAACGTTTATGTTCCTGCCAGATGCTAGAACGTGGTCTAACCCACCATATCCAATATCATAAGCCCAACCGTCTCCACCGACAATCCATACACTTCTCTTCACAAGAACATCTGCTAGACTAAGTAAATCTTTGGCTTTTGGATCGTCCATTCCTGAGAGGCGCTCTTTCAGCAATGCAATACGTTCTCTCTGAGCTTGAATCCCGGCTTCGTCGGATTGGTCAGCGGTAAGAATTTCGTCGACTAATTGATCACCTAACACATGGGATGTCTGAGCTAACAATTCTTTAGCGTATTCAAGCTGTTTGTCAACGGTCAACCGCATACCCAGTCCAAACTCGGCGTTATCCTCAAAGAGAGAGTTGGACCAAGCTGGGCCGCGACCAGCATTGTTTACAGCCCAAGGCGTAGTGGGTAGATTACCGCCATATATTGACGAGCACCCTGTGGCATTTGCGATAACGGTGCGGTCTCCGTATAGTTGACTCAATAATTTGAGGTAGGGAGTCTCACCGCACCCTGCGCACGCCCCAGAGAACTCGAAAAGAGGGTCAAGAAGTTGAGAGTTTTTGATGGTACTTAATTTGATCTTGGTACGATCAACCTCTGGAATGGATAGGAAGAAGTCCCAATTTTCGGTCTCTTGTTCACGCAGAGGGGGCTGGGGAGCCATATTGATGGCTTTACGCCCAACCTGAGATTTATCTTTCGCAGGGCAGACATCCACACACAAGGTGCACCCTGTGCAATCTTCGGGTGCAACTTGCAGAGTATATTTCCAGTCGCTGAATTCCCTGAAGCGAGCGTTGGCGGATTTGAAGGTCTTAGGCGCACTTTCTAGATGTGCAGGATCGAAAACCTTTTGGCGGATAACTGCATGAGGGCAAACGAAAACACATTTCCCACATTGTATGCACAGATCTGGTTCCCAAGCGGGTATCTCTAGGCTAATATTGCGCTTCTCCCATTGGGTTGTGGCTGGGGGATAGGTGCCATCAACAGGAAACACGCTAACAGGTAGTTCATCTCCCTGACCAGCTATGATCGTTCCCAGAACCTCCCGCACGAATTCCGGAGCCTCAGCGGGTACTGGGCTTCTTCGGGATAAATTACTGGTGATCCTCTCAGGATATTCGACTTCATACAAATGAGCCAGTGCTTGGTCTACCGCTGCATAGTTCTTCTGTACAACAGCTTCACCACGCTTGCCGTACGTCTTCTTGATCGCATCTTTTATGGCAGCAATCGCTTCGTCCTTTGGGAGGACTCCACTGATGGCAAAGAAGCAGGTCTGCATGATCGTGTTAATTCGCCGCCCCATTCCGGTTTTCTTTGCGACTTCATAGGCATCAATCACATAAAGCTGGAGGTCTTTGTCGATGATATCCTTCTGTACCTCTTGCGGGAGGTGATCCCATACTTCATCTGGTCCGTAGATGCTGTTTAGAAGGAAGACTGCACCAGGTTTCGCGTATTTGAGCATGTCAATTTGTTCCAAGAATTGGAATTGGTGGCAAGCTACAAAATTGGCTTGGTTGATGAGATAAGGAGCTCGGATTGGATAGGGACCAAATCTTAGATGGGAAACTGTCTTAGCACCTGATTTCTTTGAATCGTAAACAAAGTAACCCTGAGCGTGATTATCTGTCTCCTCGCCGATGATCTTGATAGAATTTTTATTCGCTCCTACAGTTCCATCGGCCCCCAACCCGAAGAACAAGCAACTGATGGTATCTGCGCTCTCGATGGAGAAGGAGGGATCGTAATCGATGCTCGTATTAGTCACATCATCAAAGATGCCCACTGTGAAATGATTTTTCGGTTTCTCGGAAGACATCTCATCGAAGATCCCCTTCACCATCGCAGGTGTGAATTCTTTAGACGAGAGACCATACCGCCCTCCAATTATCCGTGGAGCCTTATCGAATGGTGCGATACCCTCTGATAAACCCTCGTTGATTGCAGTGATTACATCTTGGTACAAGGGCTCTCCAGCTGCACCAGGTTCTTTGGTACGATCCAAGGTGGCGATAACTTTGATTGTTGATGGTAGGCTAGCTATGAAGTGAGGTACTGAGAATGGGCGATATAGGCGTACGAGTAAGACACCCACTTTCTCCCCTTGTTCTGTAAGATACTTAGCGGTCTCGGTTGCAGTTTCACCCCCTGACCCAAGTACAACAATAACCCTCTCTGCGTCCTGTGATCCTTCATAATCAAAGAGATGGTAATGCCTTCCAACCCGCTCAGCGAACTGATCCATCGTGTTTTGTACAATTTCTGGACATTTCTGGTAATAGAGATTGACACTTTCACGAGCTTGAAAGAAAACATCCGGATTTTGAGCAGTACCGCGGATAACTGGGTGATTTGGTGAGAGGCCTCTCGCACGGTGAGCTCGAACTAAGTCTCCATCGATTAGGGCACGCATATCGTCATCAGATAGTAGCTCAATCTTGTTGAGTTCGTGGGAAACTCGGAATCCTTCAAAAAAGTGTAGGAATGGAACTCTGGACTCTAGGCTTGCGGCTTGCGCGATCAGCGCAAAATCATGTGCTTCTTGAACTGAACCTGAAGCTAACAGTGCAAACCCGGTGGATCTCGTTGCCATAACATCCGAGTGATCCCCGAAGATCGACAAGGCTTGAGCAGCGATTGACCGGGAGGATACGTGGAATACTGTTGAGGTCAACTCACCAGCGATTTTGTACATATTTGGGATCATTAAGAGCAGCCCTTGGGATGCTGTGAAGGTCGTAGTCAGTGATCCTGTTTGCAGGGCACCATGTACAGCACCTGCTGCGCCTCCTTCTGCTTGCATCTCCACCACTAGGGGTACAGTCCCCCAAATGTTCGTATTACCCACCGCTGACCAAGCATCAGCATGTTCGCCCATCGGTGAAGAAGGTGTGATCGGATAGATCGCAATCACTTCGTTGATTTTATGAGCAACTTTTGCGACTGCTTCATTTCCGTCTATGGTTACTAATTCTCTGGTCATTTTTTTCTCCGTCTATAGCTGTCATTTCTTAAAACGTTTAATCTGCATATTCGAATGCTCCCATTTTAGAGATACAACCTGGAAAGGTGGCCCCCAAAATAAGGTTTCGAATGATTGACGCGTTAAAATACACGTTAAAACAATAAACTAACTCCGAGAGATAGTTTATCCTCTCAAGTCAGGGGAATAAAGTTATATATGGCACAAAAAAGGCTGCGACCTGTCACCTTTCTAAACCGTTGGTAAAACCAAACGCATACACGTATTGACCTCCGCCAAACCTCGGGTTAGAATCGGCTTAAGTCGTTTAATGGTTTGATATGTTGGTTATTGTTTGGGTTGTTTTGGAAGGAAGGTAGGAAGACAAATGCCGATTTACGAGTATTATTGTTCGGATTGTAGTAACGTTTTTGAAACATTAAGACCGATGTCGAAAGCGGATGATCCCATTTCATGTGAGGAATGTCAGGGGGAAAACACCTCAAGGATGATATCTTTGGTATATGCTCATAGTGATAGCCGAGTTATCTCTGGTGGGAATGCGAGCTGCACAACGTGCAGCACGAACACATGCTCAACATGTGGTGTAAGATCGAATTAAACTTTCACTTTTGGGCATATACTATACCGTCCAGTTAGCATATCGTTATTCTTTTTCTATCCATAAAATTACTAATCGGGGGATTACAAATCACTCTTTTAGAGATAATTCCCTGAACAAGTACCAACCACCTTTGCGGTTGTCAACATTCTTCGGAGCGCGATCGTAATACAGGTCGAATATCCGCTCATCGCTGGTTTGTACTCGAAAGTAAAAACGTCCTACTCCCCATGAACCCCTCAATTCGGCAGTCGCGGCGTGATTTGGTGTCATATTGTAAGCCATATGACCACGCCGTGAGTAGTCAAACCACTCACCCAACTTGTTAATTATCTGGTAGGTTTCGTCTCGCCAAATAAAACGATCAGGACAACCAGGTTTCTTCTCCATTGTTGGTGGTTTTTCAAACTGAACTTGGATGGGTTCGCTGATGAATCGCAGAGGTTTGGTATCCATTAAATTGGTTATTCCTGAAACCCTCGTGTTAGCGCCTGTTCCCCGAAACGATGTTTCAGATCAGCCAGGGTATCCTGCAATCGCACCTCTTTGAGGACATCCTCATCCCACAACCCAAGCTGACGTGGTTGATCAGTTAGTCCGCTGACTCCCACGCCCAACAATCGAACCGGTCGCCTCGCTTCCCACTCCGACTCAAACAGGCGGCGACTAAGCTCATAGATGACACCTTCATCGTTGGTGTGTTGGGTAATTGAAGTTTGTCTTGTCAATGTCGTGAAGTCAGGCCAACGTATTTTTATTTTTATCGTTTTTCCACTCAGATTTTGTTTTTGTAAACGACGACTTACCCGTCCTGATAATTTTTGTAAAGTCTTGAGCAGCTTTTCTTGCTCATGGATATCTTTCGCGAAGGTTGTCTCACTGCTGATAGATTTTGTTCCGTGGTGTGTAACAATAGGACGGTTATCAATCCCCTTTGCGCGTTGAGATAAATGCCATCCAATTTTACCGAATCGCTCCATTAGATGGTCTTCGGGGGTGCGTGCCAAGTCGCCGATTGTTTCTATGCCAAGATCAGCGAGTCTCAGGGCGGTTTTTGGTCCGACTCCCCATAGCATTTCTACATGCAGGGGGGCTAGGAAGTTTGCTTCATCACCAGCTTGGACGATGGTTATAGCGTTGGGTGGACCAAGTCCTTTAACTTCACTCTTTCCAACATTATTAGCGATTTTGGCAACAAGCTTGTTTGTTGCTACACCGATGGAATAGGGTAATTCCAACTCCTCGCGTATCGAGCTTTGTAACATTTTCACCAAAGATTTGGTAGATTTCTTTACCTGGCTGACATCCAGAAAGGCTTCATCGATGGAGACCTGCTCTACGAGGGGAGAGACAGCGTGTAAGCGGTCCATTACCTGACGGGAAGCCCTTTTATAATCCTCGAAATGGTGGCGGATGACAATTAGCTGAGGACACAAAACGAGGGCGCGTGCCATCGGCATAGCCGAATGTACACCAAATCGCCGGGCTGCGTATGAACAGGAAGCTACGACACCACGGCCGTCAGGACTCCCACCAACCGCGAACGGCAAACCGCGCAATTCTGGATCTCGATTTTCTTCTACTGAGCAGAAAAACGCATCTAAGTCAAGGTGAATGATGCGGCGTGGGTCTTTATCTTCCGGCATATTACCCTCTAGCAATGACGCGTTTATTATCCATTATTTCTCAATAAACAGGGTTTGAGTAGGATACGCAAATTCAATGCCTTCCTCTTCAAATCGATCATAAATTGTTAGGTTTATAGACTGCTGGATATCCATATACGTATTATGATCGGGTGTCTCAACATAGTAGACAGTCTCATAATTGAGAGATGAATCACCGAACTCGATAAAGTGAGAGCGGTCGAAAGTGGCTGATTTCTGTTTTTCGATGATTTCTTTGATCATCTCTGGTATGGCTTCGGCCTTTTGATGAGGAGTTTGATATGTGATACCAATTGAAAAAACCACCCGACGACGGGACATGCGTTTATAGTTCCGTATACGGCTGCCTAGTAGGTCTGAATTGGAGAAGACTAGTTGTTCGCCAGAGAGACTGCGAACGCGAGTGCTTTTCAGTCCAATATGTTCTACTGTTCCCATATAGTCGTCTACAATAATAAAATCCCCAATCACAAATGGTTTATCTAATGCGATGGAGAGAGAAGAGAACAAATCGCCTAGAATGTTTTGCACAGCGAGAGCGACGGCTATGCCGCTAATACCAAGACTGGCAACTAAGGAATTAACCTCAACACCGGCATTATCTAGAATCAGGAGGGTGATGATTACCCATAATGCAATTTTGAAGACGATACCAAACGCCTCGATAGTTGTCGCGTCTGCAGCGTCTTTCTCTAATTCCAGTTCTTTTTTCGCCTTGTTTCGAACGAAATAGCTGATCAGACCATTGCCCCAAAACCCCACTTGAAAAAGAATGATCGCCATGATCAAGATTTGGATGATCTCTAAAACGTTTTCTGGGAGATCTAGGATAATAGTTCCGCCGTATATAGAAATCGCCAATAGAAAGAATGACTTTGTTTGAGCCAACAATCTAGTGATCAGATCATCAATATCTGTCTGTGTCTTTTTAACCCACCTTGTGATCCGTTTCGAAACAAACCGTTTGATTATTTGTAAGACTAAATATGAAACGATTGTGATCGTTAGGGCGATCAGCCAGGACTTAATGCTATTTCCATAATAAGTATTGTTTAAGAATTCCATTGTTATCATTTATTGTTACTTGGTTTGCAGTTTGGGATGTTGTATTATTTGTACGATCACAATCTGACCAATTCCCCTCCATCTTCAACTGCATTTGACTTTGATGTGATGATTAGTTTGTATAGATCCTATCCTGTTTCGCCATTTTTCTCGTAGGGTTGGTGCAAACGGACAGGTTCTTTCGATCTCGACGCTATACGCAGGTTGAGTATCTCTACAAAAACGGAGAATCCCATAGCGAAATAAATGTATGCTTTGGGGATGTGTAAACCAAGCCCATCAGCCATTAACGCGAAACCGATAAGCAGTAGGAAGCTCAACGCAAGTATTTTGAGAGTCGGGCGTTCGTTGACGAAATCGCTGATCGGACTGGACGCGTACATCATGATCCCAACCGCGATGACAACTGCTGCGATCATGATAGCTAACTCATCAGCCATCCCTACTGCGGTGATAACGGAATCTAAGGAGAAGATGATATCCAGAAGCATGATCTGAATTATTACTCCGAGGAAGGTGGGAGGGACTTTTGCTGATGTACGCCCAGTTTCGCCTTCTAGCTTGTCGTGAATCTCGTAGGTGCTCTTGGCTAGCAGAAATAAACCACCTGCTAAAAGAATGATATCTCTACCAGAGATACCATGTTCAAACACAAAGAATAGCGGATTGGTCAGTCGAGTCAACCAGGCGATAGAAAAGAGCAAGAGAATGCGGGTTATCATAGCCGCAGCTAGGCCTATCTTTCGACCAGCTTCTTGTTGGTTTTCGGGAAGTTTATCGGATAAGATCGAGATGAAGATGATATTATCGATGCCCAGAACGATTTCCAGGACGGTTAAGGTGACAAGAGCGATCCAACTCTGCGGGTCTGTAATCCAGTCCATATCTCCGTATCCTTGATATCTTATTGTTTGAGAAATATCCCCGCCTACACGTAATTGTTTGGCAGGCAGACATTTTTACAACAAAACAGGGATATTATAGCAGGGTAGTTAGGGTTGGAAACGACCTGCATAGGATCTCCTTCAAGGGTTTGTTTTTATTCTAATTATATTGTAGACTCAATTCGAGTTATTCTTTGATTGGACTAATTAATATGGGATCGCAGAATTATAGAGACAAATTGTTTTGGAGAAATAGAAGGATTGAGGAGAAAGTCATGGATGATTATAAAATCGAACTACCAACCCAAGGTTCATCCAAAGAGCATATTTTGGATCGTATGAGAAATATGCGTCAGCAAGATATCCGCTGGAGAGAAGGTAAATCTTTTGCGATGATCTACGATCCCGGTGAGAAAGCAAAGGAATTGTTAATAGAAGCTTTTAACCTCTTCTTCACTGAAAATGCGCTCAATCCGACTGCATTTCCAAGCTTACGGCGCATGGAGACTGAAATCATCCACATGACCGCAAATTTGCTTGGAGGCGACTCGCATGTAGTGGGAAACATGACCTCTGGGGGTACTGAAAGTATTCTGATGGCTGTAAGGACTGCGAGGGATTGGGCACGTGTAAATAAACCATCAATACTTATACCTGAGATGGTCTTACCCGAGACTATTCATCCCGCTTTTGAAAAAGCGGGGGATTATTTCGATGTCAAGGTGGTTCAATACCCAGTGGATAAAGATTTCCGAGCTAATTTGAAAGTGGTAAAAGAATATGTTTCCTCAAATACAATTTTAATGGCTGGATCTGCGCCATCATATCCTCATGGTGTGGTGGATCCAATCTCTGAATTAGCGATTATTGCTCAAGAAAACGACCTACTATTTCATGTAGATGCTTGTTTGGGGGGCTATCTCTTACCTTTTGTCCGTAAGCTTGGATTTCTTATTCCTGAGTTCGATTTTCAGGTACCTGGTGTAACTTCAATATCGGCAGACCTTCATAAGTATGGTTATGCGGCAAAACCAGCCTCAGTAATCCTATATCGGAACAAATCGATCCGACGTCACCAAATCTTTGCGTATATCGATTGGGCTGGAGGGATTTACGCCTCCCCGACGATGGCTGGTAGCAGACCAGGGGGAACAATCGCTGCAGCGTGGGCGATTATGAACCATTTGGGGCTGCAAGGCTATTTAAACCTCACCGAGTCGATCATGAGAGCTTCCAACCGCTTAAAAGAGGGAATCAAATCGATAGAGGGTTTGAGGATATTGGGAAAACCAGTGACGGGTATCATGGCTTTAGCAGGTGAGGGGTTGAATATCTATGAAGTCGGAGATGAGTTAAGCCTAAATGGGTGGTATCTAGAACGTCAGCAGATCCCACCATCCTTGCATTTGACAATTAATCCTGGTCATGAAATGTTATTAGATGAATTTTTAACCGATTTAGAGAATGCCACAAAGAAGGCTAAACGGCTTAGTGTACGAAAGGTCGGTAACGCAATGTTATTACGAGCAGCTCGTGCCGGAACGGATATTTTGCCTAAAAATATTGTCAGCCGGCTTACATCACGCGCATCCACCTTCTTGGGGGTTAAGGGAGCTTCTCTGCCTCAACGTTCCGCGGCGATGTATGGAATGATGGGTTCGCTGCCTAATCGAGGTGACATCAAAGAGCTGGTGCTGGATATCGTAGAACAATTTACACAACCGCAGAATATGGATTGATTTAACTCCCAAAAATGTATTCCTGTATTGAACTCGATCCAGCGGAGTTTACCTATAAAATTGCAAACATCTGGAGATGATTCAGTATCATTTTGTGTACTTCATACCCAAGTTACGTCACCATATAAATCCTCAGACCATCCATCCTCGAGAAAAGCTTCAAATTTTGAGCGTTCGATGCCAATTATTCCACTTGGTCCATGACCTGGGAAGAATTCTGTATCGTCTGACCATTGGAAGACCACCTCTTTCATAGTCCGTATGGTTGTGTTAAATTCTTCTGGTGACCAAGTTTTTCCTGGCCCATTTACAAAGATTGTATCCCCTACTAAAATTTTTCTATCACCCAAATGGAAACAAGTCATCCCTGGGGTGTGACCAGGTGTGTGGATAGCATGCAAGGATTGATTTCCTATTGAGATGATATCGCCATCTGCTAATGGCAGATCAAATTCGATGTTAAATTTTTTCGCCTCCAATGGATGAAGATATACCTTAGCACCGCTCCTCTTTTTTACCTCATCCAATGCTTGAACGTGGTCATAGTGCCCGTGTGTCAATAAGATTACCGACACTTTAGTGCCAGTACATATTTGTAATATCTTGTCAGCATCATCACCGGGATCGACAATTGCGCTAACCTGCGTATCACTGCAGGTAACTACATATGAGTTCATTGGCCAGGGACCGACCTCAATTTTTGTCAGTTTTATACTCATATCACTCTCCCATAAATAAGCGCATTAGTTTGATTGAATTTTATCCAGTGACAGGTTGTAGTTTCGAGCGGGTATCGTTCCCAATTTATCAGGCCATTTTCCAGTAATGTGCTGGACAATTTTACCAACATGTAGGTGGGTATTCTCTATGAATAGGGTATATTTGTTTTCGCCTTGGTAGGCACCCGCTGCGGCAGTTCCAGCGATATAGATTCCACGAACATTGGTTTCCATTGTTTGAGAATCATACTCGGGGATGGATTGATCTCCGAGCAAATTAACCCCAGCCAACTTATATAATGTCATATCCGCGACATACCCTGTTAGGAGCAGTACGAAATCAGTACTTATGTAATGTAGTTTATCGTCGGTGAGGCTTTTTAGAACAGTATGTTCTGACGTGATCTCTACAGGAAGCGTGTTGGGTAGGAATTCGATGTTGCCTTCTTTAATTTGGGTTTGAATGTCAGGAAGTAACCAGTGTTTGACAACATCTGGGTCGAAATTTTCACGTCGGTAGCTGATCGTTACTTTCGCCCCCGCTCGCCAACAGCGAAGCGCAGCTTCTACTGCTGAGTTGCGACCTCCTACAATTAATAATTTCCGGCGAAAGAAAGGGTGTACGTCAGTGAAGTAATGACTGACATGCGAAAGGAATTCACCAGGTATGCCTAACAAGTTTGGCTTATCCATGTCACCCTTCGCTAATACGATTCGCTTACAGACGTATTTGCGCTCTTTACTATTTATTAACCTTGTGCGAATATCAAAATTCCCTGCTATGCGTTGGATGTCGATTACAGGTTCGTAGGTTCGGATCTGTAAGTCAAGTTGTTCAACAACAGATCGCAGATATGCTAAATACTCCTCCCCAGTCGTCCTCGCTTGAGACTGATTAGAGATAGGAATACCTGCAATTTCGATGCGTTCGGTGGTACTAAAAAAGGTGGTGTTTCGCGGCCACCAGGAGATTGTATGACCGATTTGTTTAGCTTCGAAGTGCAAGTAATCTGCACGAGCACGTTTCAACGCTGCCGCTAGTTCTATTCCAATCGGACCTGCCCCAATGATGACGGTTTCAGTTGATGGTACATCAGGATGTTTATTCATCGTATCTATCCCAAAATGGGTATCTAAAGATTCAACTATCCCATTTATCTCGAGATACCATTTATCATCAATTATAGATTGAGCTATTTTTGTCGTTTTAGAGTGATTCTCATCATTGTCTAAACTCAAGTTATGTAAAACTAACTTTTCACCTTAGATTTCGGTTGATAAACTGATATATAAGCCATAAAGAGATATTCAGGAGTTAGTATGCCCGATAAAAATCGCAGCACCCACTCTGAAAGGAAATACCCACAACTTTATGAAAAGACCATCCCGATCGTCATTGGGATTTTAGCGTTGATCATTTTTGTCATGTTAATTTACACGATTGCCGTCGGTGTGGGTATCCTAAATTTTGGGTAAGGATTCAAAAAATCTAGAGGAGAATTTTCCATGACTTTTGCTAATACTTGGTTGCCACTGACATCTTCCGTTATCAGTTTCATTTTTGCTTATTTTGTGTTCAAACGGTATCTATCCCGGAATCGCTCCCACTTATTACTTTGGGGTATCGGTATGACGTTCTACGGTATTGGTGGATTTTGTGAATGGTACTATGGTTTCTTCGGCTGGAATTCTTTGGTTTACCGATTGTGGTATCTTTTTGGCGCTATTTTGGTTGCTGCTTGGCTAGGTCAGGGGACGGTCTTTTTGTTGGCTAGGAAGCGATGGGCTCAGGTGATGATGGTGATCTTGGGTCTAGGATCCTTGTACGGAGCTTATAGAGTCTTCACG
Organism: Anaerolineales bacterium; assembly: GCA_050049875.1. GTDB lineage: Bacteria > Chloroflexota > Anaerolineae > Anaerolineales > UBA11858 > JASFVL01. The sequence continues at coordinate 7,520 of JASFVL010000036.1, read as the reverse complement.
GCTCAATTAGACCCAACCTTGTTGACTACCAGTGTTCACACGGGAAGCGAATTAAGTGGTCACGCCATAATAACTCCCGGTGTTCGGGGACTCACACCTCTGTTTAACCTGTATGGCACAGTAACGTTGGTTGGTGGGGCAGTCTGGTCGGCTTGGATATTCTTCCGCAAACGGGTGCTGTTGCACCGAACGATAGGCAACATATTAATCGCATCAGGTGCAATTGCTCCCGCATTTGGTGGTGCATTCAGCCGAATGGGTGTTCCTGCTGCTCTCTATATTGGTGAGTTAATCGGTGCTATTTTGATGTTTTTGGGTTTCCTTAGGGCGACGACACCGATAGAGGAGAAGCAAGCTGAAACAGCAGTATCCCAACCGGCTGTTGGTGATTAATCCTATCTCCTTTTTCCTTTCGAAATTATTAAACAATAGTTAGCAGGGATATTTTTCAACAAACCTTCGTTTGAAATTACCCTGCTAATTATTATTTCCGATATCAACCTTTATCTCCCATGCTCCATATTCAAACTTTTTTTCAAAAGATAAGCCACTTTTCTGGATGAAGTTCAAGATGCGATCATTACCCAACAAGACGGTGGCTCGAAAATAGCGGATACCATATTTTTTGGCGTAATCCACGAGGCGCATCATTAACTGTTTCCCCAGGCCGCGTCCCTGGTAAGCGTCAGTTACTATGATGGCAGCTTCTGCTTCTGTGGGGTGATTCGGATTAGATGCATAGCGGGAAACACCTACAATGTTCTTACTACTGGGATCAACAGTCTCAGCAACAAATGCCATATTGGTCTTGTAATCAACTGTAGCAAACCTGCGCGCTTCCTTTTCAGTTAGTTCTTTCTTATCACTTAAGAATCGTAAACGGATGCTTCTCGGGGAAAGCCGTTCAAAACTAGCCTGCAATTTAGGAGCGTCTGTGGCCTTAATCGGACGGATTAACACCTCTGTCCCATCCTCCAATTTAACCACCTCAGAGAAAATTGAATTTTCGATCTTAGAAAAGTTTGGAGTATCCATAAAAATCTTTGATAAATATTGTCCCAGGATTTTATCATTTTAACCAAGGAAATAAAACTCCATGGTATTGAGAATGTGCACTCAAATATTATCAAAAGGAAAATTGTTGGTTTGGGGAATGTCAGCTATTTTAACTGATTCAATTTTTCGATCGCGGAAACTGATTTCATATAAGGATTAAATATTCCGCCTATTTAATGGTTACTATGTAGTTGCTCATCCAATGCTCAAGACATAAAGGTCGTCGGCAGAAATGTGAGCAAAATAGCTCAAGGGAATATTCTTGTCCTTACAATACTCTATCAGAGATACGATAGATGGAATCAACAGACTGAGTTTATTCTTTTATGAAGTAGGTAGCGAGTTTCAAAGGAGCTAAGCAGGTTCAGATAATCCTCAACCAAGCGAATCATCAGGTATTTTTGTTTTACGGTTTCCCGAGCTTTTGTTCCCATCTCTTTACGTAAGTCTTTGTCCTTGATCATAAAAATCATCCGCTGTGCAGTTTCTTCTACAGAGTCGACCAAAAAGCCATTAATACCATCCTCTATCTGATAGCGGATTCCTCCCACATTACCCCCGATAACGGGTGTACCCTTAAACATTGCTTCAGTAACGGTTAAACCAAAACCCTCCTTAAGAGATTTTTGTACAACTACAGCAGCCTTAGATTGCAGTGCATTAACCAGAGCCGTATCCTCACGCGAGAGAATTATGATGCGATCGTCTCGGTAGTCTAGTAGAGATTGATATACTTCTTCCCCTTCAGGGTCATCGGTAGCGATGTTTCCGAGTAGCACTAGAGTGGCATCAATCTCTTTTTGAGCAATTTTAAAGGCATTAATCACGCCTTCGGGGTCTTTCCAACGGTCGAAACGAGATATTTGGGTGATAATGGGCAGGTCTGTTGGAATATCATAATAATCAAGACGTTCTTTTATCTGTTCGGAACTTAACTTGCGGTTCTTAATAGAGAAAGGGTCAATAGCTGGACAGAAAAAAACCTGGGGCAGATCAAGTTCCTGTTTATACTCTTTGAGACTCACGATGACGGCGTCATAATTTTCGATAAATTGTTTGAGGTACTCCCAAAGGTCGGGGTTAGGATTGCTCAAATCAACATGGCAGCGCCATATCCAAGGTCCTTTTTTTTCATAATGTTTGATCATTGGGAGGGGTTGTGGGTCGTGGATGATAACACGATCGTGATCTAAGTGATTTCTAACTGCGTTCTCATAGACGACTTGTTCGTAGATTTCCCTCTTAAGTGCGCTCAAATTAATGTCACCCCCTTGGAGTGCATTGTGCATCTTTTTGGTTACGCTAAAGAAGTCGGGTGATCCTTGAATCACTCTCCAACCAGTCTGAATCCCCAGATCGTTCATTAATATCGAAAGGGGTGCCAATAATGTCGCTACCCCTCCACCATAATATGTCGAGTTCACATGCGCTACATGGAGATCTTGAAGAGGTTTAGCTTTTTTTTGAACTCTTTCTATAGCTTCTGGTCCAACGAATTGCTCATAATCTGTTACGCTTGGATTAGAGTGAATTTCGGCTTCATTTTCCTGCATATTTCCATTGCCTTTCAGCTTGTTTTGGTGTGGCGTCGTCACGACTTGATCGTTTCCACTACATTCGATGAATTAACTACTGGGATGCTTTATATGTATCCAGAATCCTAAGGAATTGGTTCAGTTGATTCAACATGACTGTGGATCTTAATACCATCCTCGAACATTTTATGAATTGGGCAGTGGTGAGCCACCCGAAATAGTGTCTTTCTCTCTTCCAGAGATAGATTACCTCCGAAGGAGATAGACTCCTCAATTGATTCTTTATAGCGATCAATATTTTCACAATCTGAGCAATCGTCATTGAAAGTACGATCGTAGCTGAGCCACAATTCGATTGTTTTTAGATCCACATCGTTGTTTTGAGCATAAGTATGAACCACCATTGCCGTACAAGCTCCAAGGCTCGCGAGCATCATCTCATAGGGACTCAATGCGTGGATTCGTCCAACTCGGTGATACTCACCATCGTCACCCTTTTCTCCATCCAATACTAAGAACTCGGTTTCAAAATTGGCATTTACTCGAACAATGATCTTCTCAGTCATACTTTTATTCCTTCCAATTTCTTATCTTAAGGACATATCAGACTGTACTTGAAGCCAACGGATGATATCGCGTCGACGTAGCAATCCGACTAATTTTTCATCATGAATAACGGGAAGTTGACGTACATCTCGCTGGCTTAATTTGTTTAAAGCTTCACTAGCATCCTCATTGTACTGGACAACAACGAGGTCTTGAGTGGTAGTCATGATTTCTCGTACAGGTGTGGTCTCCCACCTATCTTTGGGAACACTGCGAACGTCCTCTAATGTGACCATACCGAGAAGGCGGTTATCTTCAATAACTGGGAAAGCGTGATCGTCCGTCCCCATCACATATTCATGAACGAGATCATTAACTATACAATCAGGCGGAACGGTGGGGGCATCAGAACGCATCATTTGTCCCACTGGTACACCTTCAAGAATATCTTGGATGACAATTTGCCTATAACTCTGAGCTGAGGCAGTATTTAGAAACCAACCGATGAAAGCCAACCATAATCCGTTGATTAATCCAGAACCAAAGAAAGGAACTTGAAAACCGAATGCCATCGCGATACCCGCAATGATCATTAACCAAGCGATCCCTTGCCCTACACCCGAAGCCCATCGAGTAGCTTTCCGCAAGTCATCGAGAATACCCCATAATATAGATCGCAAGACTCGTCCACCGTCCAATGGGAAACCTGGAATTAGGTTAAAGAGACCTAAAATTATGTTAATCGGTCCCAGCCAAAGTAAAAGTGTTGTTAGCGGGTCAAGTCCAGCGATGATCTCCTTCGGGTTCGTGATTGCTGTACCGATGCTAACTCTCATTCCAGTTAACATGATGATAACGACACCAAGCACAATACTGGTTATGGGACCGACGACTGTGATAAGGAACTCGGCTAACGGAGAAGGGGGATGGCGTTCAATGTTAGAGACACCACCGAATAGGTGCATAGTTATGCTGCGAACGTTGACGTTCTGTGCTCTAGCCATCAAGGAGTGAGCTAACTCATGAGCCAACACAGAAGAAAAGAATAAAATTGCTGCTCCCACGGCAACACCGATCCTTAGACTTAATCCCCAACCGGGATGGAGTTGTCCAAACATTGATACTAGATTCCAGCTAATCAAGAAAAAAATGAATAGCCAACTCCAATCAATTCGAATGTTTATTCCAAATATCCGCCCTATATTTAATCCACTACGCATTTTTGTTACTTTCTCCTTTTTCGCGGCTGAAGGTTTTTACCTTCTTGGCCAATTCTTTCAGTCTATTCTGGACCATCCAATTGATGGTATTTTCTGGATATGTACCATCGGCCTGGCGTTTTCCTGCTTCCTTTCCGGTTAAGAGTTCAATACCCTGATCAATATTGGAGACAGGGTAGATGTGGAAATTGCCCTCCATTACTGCATCAATCACATTTTCTCGCAACATAAGGTTTTTTACGTTACTTTCAGGAATGAGAACGCCTTGGGTACCGGTTAAACCTTTCATCTTGCACACATCATAATAGCCCTCAATTTTTTCGTTTACGCCTCCAATAGCTTGTACAACACCATGTTGATTGACTGATCCGGTGACTGCCAAATCCTGCCGGATGGGAACACTTGAGAGACTGGATAAAAGTGCGTATAGTTCTGTTGAAGACGCGCTATCGCCCTCGACACCTTGGTAACTCTGTTCGAACGTAATACTTGCGGAGAGTGCTAAGGGATAGTCTTGGGCAAATTTCCCGCCTAAGTAACCTGATAGAATCAATACGCCTTTATTGTGGATTGGACCACCAAGTTCTGTCTCCCGGTCGATATTAATCACACCAGCACTGCCAACATGAGTACGGGCTGTGATGCGCGAGGGTCTACCGAATGCATAATCTCCAAGGGGCAATACGGATAAGCCATTCACTTGACCAATGAACTCGCCTTGTGTATCGATTAGAATCGTACCCTCGTCGATCATCTCTTGGATACGTTCTTCCAGTTGGTTCGAGCGGTAAATTCGTTCGTTGATTGCTTTTGTTACATCCTCATCTTGAACCAAAGTATGGTCATTTTTGTCCGCCCAATAACTAGCTTGGCGGATCAGATCCACAATTTCACCGAATTTCGTCGCTAACTTCCCTTGGTGTGAAATCATTCGTGAACCATGTTCGACCACTTTAGCAACCCCCGAGGGCGAGAAATGTTTCAAACCCTCTTCATTGCAAATTGAACTAATAAATTGGGCATATTGATGGGGAGTATCGCTATCCCATTCCATTTGGATAGCGAAATCTGCTTTAACCTTGAACAGTTCTTGGAAATCTTCATCAAGGCTATATAGCATGTAATACAACATAGGATCGCCTACAACGATGACTTTAATATCCAAGGGGATAGGTTCGGGCTCTAAAGTGCGAGTTGTGATAGAGCGCAAAGCCTCCCCCATAGTTTCGATTTTCACCTCTTTATTTTTCAAAGCTCGTTTTAAAGCGTCCCAAGAGAATGGATTTGCCAAAACGTCCCGGGCATCAACCATCAGGTAACCACCATTTGCTTTGTGGAGAGAACCATATTTGATTTGCATGAAGTTGGTGATCAGTGCCCCAAATTGAGCTTGGTGTTCAACTCTACCCACCAGATTGTGGTAGGTTGGGTTGCTTTCCACAATAACTGGGGCGCCATGTAGTTCACAATTGTCAACCAGTAGGTTTACCTTGTATTTATCAAAGGTAGGTTGCTGTTGACTTTGAAACAATTGAAGCGGGTTGATTTGACCCGGAAACGATGTTTGTTCGTCTTGTTGGGTCTGCTTGAAGGTTTCCACATTGTCAAGGATGTCAGCGCGCACGTTATCCAAGAAATCGACGATCGCTTCATTCTCTTTGTGTTTTCGACGTAATTCCTCAATAAGATGATCCACTGCAAAACCGATCACCTCACGGTTAAGTTCTCGAACCTTTTCTCGGGCTTCTTGTTGTAATCGCCGAGCTTGTCGCATTGTCTCGCGCATTTCGTCCTGTAACTCCCCTTGGCGATTCTCAATCTCTTGCCTCTTTTCAGTGTCGAGATTGTTGAACTGCTCAGAAGAGAGCACCTCTCCATCCTCTACCGGTGCGATAATCAACCCTTGTGGGGTTTGGAGCAAGGAAAAACCTTTATCTTGCACCTTCTTTTCGAGGTCTTGGAAGAGTTCGCGTCGCTGACTTTGTAGCTTCTCCTGAATCTGTTCTTGCTCTCTCTCATACTCTTCACTTTCGAAAGCCTGAGGAACTTCGGTTCTTAATTCCTCGACCAAACGATCCATATCATCTTGGAATACGCATCCCTTCCCAGGGGATAATTGTAATGCTAGGGGCTTGTCCGAATTTTCAAAGTTGTTGACATAGCACCAGTCACTAGGTGTCGGCTCATCAGCAGCTTTTCGCTCCAAAAAATTTTTGATGGTTGTTGTTTTTCCCGTACCAGCTGGTCCTAGCGCATACATATGATAACCAGGACTTTCTATTTCTATACCGAATGTAACCGCCCGGACGGCACGATCCTGACCGATTACCTCTTCCAATGGGGATAATGATTTTGTGGTTTCAAATGAAAAAATTGCAGGATCGCAGACTTTGCGAAGTTCTTCAAAGGATAATTCTTGGTCTAATTTTTTTGTCATGATGCTTCCTCCAATTCACATCGATTTTTCGGGGTCGCCCTCCAAGTATGGATTTTTAGAGCTTCCATCCAACAAATGAATCTTCTGCGTTGTTGATTTTAAGTCCTTTTAAGTATTGATTTTCTTTGTATGTAGAGTTCTATTAAATTCGCAACTTTTCGTTCTCCGACATTATGAAGATCGTATTAGATAGTCTCCAGATCTAGATATTATGCTCTTTTTGCTCATTTAGTTTGAATAATTCTAACTCGATTGTCAACTAATGACCAAGCCAAGCAAGCTAAGAATATAGTGGCTGGTTATGAAGCTAAGCTTTTCAGAGAGAGGGTTGCTGGATGCTGACTCGTTTGCTCAAGGTTTTATTGTGATTAAGTTTTTCAATCCAGAAATTTAAAGCTCAGGCTAATACTACTAAACCTCATTGTATATGATAACTTTAGAAGGGCAACTTGTCATATACCACCATCTTCTAAGATAAACAAATTAGGATATAATCTCATAGATGTGTGGAATTTTATATTCAGTTCGATGGAGCTCAAGTTTAGTGTTAGCCGAGGTTTTCCACTCATTTAACTGATCGAATGATTAATCGATACTACTTTGACAATGTCAGATTAGCGAAAATGTGGTAGAAGAGCGGTTATGAGTGAAGTAAAAAAAACGTGTTTGATTCGGAACGATGGGGGCTTCCCAGGGAAGAGGTTGCCAAACTTGGCAACGATTTGG
>JASFVL010000250.1:0-6017 GCA_050049875.1 Anaerolineales bacterium | reverse complement strand
GCGGTGATGGACATTCTGGCAACTAGGCTGCCGCGCACACTTATGTTGTTGCTGCCGGCAACCGCGGCCGGTTTTCTGCTCGGCAACGCCTTGGGTAAGCGTGTCGCCTGGCGTCGAAGAAGCTGGCTGGGATCGCTGGCGACCATCGGTGGGACGGCTTTTTATACTTCATTCCCCCCATGGCTGGCTTTCGTCATGGTCAACGCATTTGGCCTATCTTTGAACTGGTTTCCCCCGGAAAAGCTCATTGATCCCATGAAGTGGGCATTTCAGGATCTCACCTTAAATGCGGTGATCATCAGACTATTGCTGACCATGGCCACGGTGGGCATAGCCTATCTTGGACTCGTCTGGCTGACACGCAAGCGCGCTCAGATCAACCCCTATTTGCGACCCCTCGGGGGATTAGCGATCGTTGCCATCGCGGTGATCGCTTGGGCCGTCTCCGGTATTGGTGTTTTAGCCCTGGATATCCTATATCACTTAGTCCTGCCCTTAGCGACACTGACCCTGCTCTCCTTCGGCGAGACCATGCTGGTCATGAAGACGATGATGTCCGAAACCGTCGGGTCGGAATATGTAAAAGCGGCGCATGCCAAGGGGCTGCGAGAGTCGAGGGTGCGCGACTCACACGCGGCGCGCGTCGCCATCATCCCGGTGCTATCCCGTTTCATTGTACACTTGCCTTACGTGATCATCGGCAGCTTTGTCTTGGAACACGTTTTCTTTTGGGATGGCATGGGGCAAGAGCTTGTTAGAGCAGCAAATGAAAATGACCTTCCCGTGATACTGGGAGTGCTCTCTATGGTGGGGATAGGAATTCTGCTTTCCCATCTAATTTTTGACGTGCTTACCGTTTGGCTCGATCCGCGCTTGCGGGGATTGGCGCAAGCGGAAAGAACATTTTAGAGTTTGTTTTTAGTTTTCTATAAATTGCGCGTGAAACTCCGCAATTTATAGAATAATCACCGCATAATCACATTTTAGAGGCAGGTGATCATCATGCAACAAGATCAACCAAGACCGCAAGTCATCTACCCTCCGGAACCACCCGGTTTCTTCCGCAGCCAGTTCAATCTTTGGCGCCGTCGCTATATTAACTGGCGCAGGCTGTGGCGACCCCTGATGGAAAGCCCCATCGGGTTGGTCGGTGTCGTTATTATCGTCCTGTTCGCCCTTTTGGCGCTGGTTCAACCCTTGCTGCTGTCGACGGTATGGGCAGGGACGGTCTACGATCCCATTATGGGCTACGATCCTGAGGTTCAGCATCCAGCCTTGCCCTCGATAAGTCACCCCTTGGGGACCGATTATAAAGGCCGTGACGTCTTGAGCCAACTGGCTCTCGCCACGCGCACCTCCTTCGGCGTCGGCATAGTGGCCGCCCTGGTGGGGACAATCGTAGCGACGACGATCGGTGTGGCTTCGGCTTATTACTTAAACCAAGTCGACACGGTCCTGATGACCATGGCTGACGTTTTCATCATGCTGCCGCCCGCCGTGGTCCTGCTCAGCGTTGGCATGCTCTTTGAAATGAGTTGGTATCACGTGGGCCTGCTCTATGGCGTCTTCGCCGGCTTGGGCTCCTTCGCCATCATGGTGAAGGCGCACACCTTGGCCATCATGACCAAGCAGCACATCCTCGCCGCCCGCATCGCTGGCGGCACCAACTGGCGCATCCTGCGCGTTCACATCCTGCCGAACCTAGCCGCACTGATCATGGTCAACATGATGTTCATCGTCACCGGCTCGGTGATGATCGAGGCTCTGCTGTCTTATCTGGACCGCACGCACTTCCGCTTGAGCTGGGGGTCGATGATCTGGCAGACCATCGACAATTTCAAGGGCGCCGCGGTGGGATTGCAGTGGCACGTTTTGCTCGCCCCGGCGATCGCCATCATGCTGTTCTGCGGCGCCTTTTACATGGTGGCGCGCACCTTGGACGAGGTCTTCAACCCCAGCCTAAGACCCCGATAGAGCGAGCATCACTTTTCTAAGGCTGAAACTGGTCAGCGCTGGTGGTCTAGCACAAGCGGACGATTTCTTTGGTGACCACCAGGCCTCCTGAGAGTTTCTTCAGCCCGCATCAGCTTAGCAATCGAAAAACAAATTGCTGTTTTTGGATTTACGAAAAAGACCTCCTCTCCACGCTTGAATATGGAGAGGAGGTCTGATTTACGATGGCTCTATGTGGTTAAGGTCTCAAGACTCAGGTGCCCCATGCGATAGGCGGGTCGCCCCAATCGGAAATCTCAGTATCGAAATGGCCTGACCAGTTTTGGGAATTAGAGTAGCTCTTCTTACAAGTGAAGATCACCCAGTCCTTACCATTCCACCAGGCTAATTTCAGCGGTTGCCCTCGGCTCTTAGCCTCATTCATATCAGCTTGTTTGTATTTAACCCGAAGCTTAATCGCGGGCGTAATACTCTTTTCGTATACATTCGGTCGGCTTTTCTTGAAAAAGCCAATATTTACGACCTCACGTATGAGAGTGAATACTCTTGTGTTAGGTGGCTTGTATAGGTCTTTCCTTTCAACAAAAACCCCCTTATGTTGGTCGTCAAATGTTATCTTAACACCATCTTCAAGGTATTCCTTTACCTTACTATAAACCATGACCATATCCTCCTTGATTTGATATCGACCATCCAGCCGTCCGTTCCCACATCTCAACCATCGTGCAATGCTCTGGTACATTTTCTAAGAATGATTGACGAACGTCCGGGTCACTAATTTTTCCAGCCATTTCCATCAACGCTGTATAGCCCTCATTGGTCGCCACAGCGTAGTTCTCAGCATCTCCTATCTTCCTAAATACATCAGCACAGGTGCGGTATGACAGAATAGGGAGTTCCATGCCATTTGATCCATTTTTCTTCAAATAAACCCAAAGTTCCTCAGCACATTGCTCCGCTTCATCAAGCTGCCCTAAATTCAACGAACATCGGGCGACTCCTGCTAGTGAGTCAAAAGCGTTTGCTTTAAAGTCCATCTCCAGGAATAACTTATAGCTACCATCGAAATTAACCTTGGCTTTGGTATGATCCCCCACCCCCTCCTCTGCCAACCCACTGTAGAACGAATGATAGGCTTCCAAGAAGCCTTTCCCCATTACATCAGAAGCCGCCTGCTCGAGGATTTCCACCGCGGTTTCCGGATTACTCATCCGCAGGTTAGCCAGGCTGAGATTCCAGCGGTTGTGTATGACCTGGGCGTGGTACCCAATTTGCATTGAAATCTGCATGGCACGTTCGACTTGTGAGACACCTTCAGGGTACTTACCCAATAGTATGTAATAAAAGCCGAGGTTTCCTAACCCAGCCGCTCTACCTTTTAAAGATCCTATTCGTTTTGTTATCTCGAGTTGGCGTTGCAACATTTCCACTGCTCTCGACCAGTCACCCGCTTCTCCGTAGAAGAAAGATACGTTGGTAAGATTTCTAGCCAGCACCAGGTCGTCGTCGACCAATTCCGCTAATCTGATGGCTTCTTCCGCTAGTCTTTCCGCTAGATTGATCTCACACAAACGGGTAAGTGGGACCACTTTGTACCCAAGCGCTTTAGCTTCAACCAGGCGATTCCCCACACGTCTTGCTACAGCCACTGCTTGATCAAGAGCATGTACAGATTCCTGAAGATTCCCCAAGCTGTGCAATGTCACACCCTTTCGATAATACGCTTCTGCTGATCGATTCTCATCCTGTAATTCTTGTGCTAGTGTCAGCAGTGTATCTTCGTTCGATAAACAGGCTTCATAATCGCCCAGATTATGCAGGACATCGCTTTTCTTTTCTAAGGCGTGCAAACGCGTCTCATAATCAGTATCAGGTAGGATCTTTAAAGCTCGATCAATAGAACTCAGTGCCTCCACATTTGCGCCTCGTTCCTGAGCGAGTTCAGCGGCTTCCAGCAGATACTTGACTGCATTTTCGGTATCCTGCGACTCCATGTAGTGGTGCGCTAATCGAACTGCTATCTTTCTGGTTTCTGCCCTATAAAGGTCTTCTAACACCGCTGCGACCTCACCATGCAGCAACCTACACTCCCCAACACTGAGACTATTGTAAAGATAGTGTTGGAACATTTGATGGGAGAACCGGTAACGAGTCAGCACCCTACCATCCACCCTCAACTCATCTTGCTCGCGTACTAAACGATGTCGCTTCTCCAGCTCCTGCGACAATTTATGCAGCAGGGGGCGTTCCTGTATGTTATGTAAACGCGCGATAACCTGAGCCGTGAATTCCCCCCCCTCTACACTAGCAATTGAGAGCATCTCCCTCAATTCGACATCGAGTCGATCTATACGTTCCTCGATCACTGCCTCCACTCGAGCTGGCAGCTCAACCCATGATAACCCCGGTCCCTGAACCCATCTACCTTTTCCGTCGCGGACGAGGTCTCCCCTATCCTGCATCGCCCGCAACAGCTCAATAGTGAATAAGGGGTGTCCACCTGTGCGCTCATAAAGGGCTAGACGAAATTCAGACCCAAGCTGATTGGGTTCAGTGTCGATGAAGTCTTCAACAAAGGCGCGATCCTCTTCCTCCTTTGCGATTGCTAAATCGATGAGAATGCTGCCGTATTTCCGCTTTAGTTCGTTCACTACGCTCTCGAGCGGATGCCGATGCCCTCCTCTGCCCAAAGCTACCTCATCCGGTCTGTAAGCGCCAAGAATCAAGATAGGATTACCTGTGATCCTTTGTCCAAGTTGGAACAGCAGACTTATGGAAGCATCGTCGGCCCATTGAAGGTCATCGATAAATAACAACATAGGACACTGTTTCGATATGATATTTAGAACATTGGCACTCTGTTCAAAGAGTAATGATTGTTCTAGTTCACTAACTCCAAACTTCTTTCGCGTGAGAAATTCCTCTAACTGCTTCAGCAGTTCTTCACCAGGATGTAGCACGCCTCTGCTGTGAGTGAGCAGAGCCTTACCTTGTATGAAGACATCAATAAGGAAAGGACCGCGCGATAACAAGGCATCAAGTGTAATCGGTAGCACTTCCCATAAACGCTTTGCATTTTCCCTTGTAAGACTACCTGAAACCCACCTACCTTCCACATCCCCTGTGAGCATGCTGAAGATATCACGAAAAGGTAGATATGGATCACCAACACCCGTTTGAGCGTTGCAGTTTCCAGTAGCGACAATTAAATCTGGGTGCGCTTCTTGAGCACGCATGCAGAATTCATCCACCAACGCTGTCTTGCCTCTCCCTGCCCCACCGGTAACAAAGACCACCTGGCCGTGACCGGCGAGCGCATTTTCGAGGAACTCACTTAACCTAGTCAGCTGGCATTCACGGGCTACAAAGACCGATCGTTCCACCTCGCGCCCCTCTGCATCCTCTTTTAAGAAACCTGGGAGCTCGACGCGCCTGCTATACGGGACATCCTCCATGGCAATGGCTCGGCGATAAGCTTCCAGCAGCTCCAATACGTGGCTGTATCGCTCATCAGGGCCCTTGTCGGTGGCTACTTGGATGACATCGTCTAACCCCACCGGCAGGTCCGGTCGAGATACATGCAGCGATGGAAGCGGGTCATTAAGATGCTTCTGGAGCATTTGGATCGTTGTCAACTTGGGGAAAGGATGCTCGCCCACCAGCATCTCGTAAAGGACTATTCCTAAGGCATAGATATCGGTTTTTGGGGTAACAGGTTCACCTTTAGCCTGCTCAGGTGCCAGGTAATCCACCGACCCGACGATATCCCCAGTGCTGGTCAGCCGCTCACCACCCAAATCCTTGGCGATCCCGAAGTCCGTCAGGTAGGCGTTACCACTCCCGTCGAAGAGGATGTTCTCCGGCTTTATATCGCGGTGCACCACCCCCTGTTTATGGGCCGCATCCAACGCTTCGGCGATCTGACCCAGCAGTCGACCCGCAGCATCGACGTCCAATGGGCCTTTCTCAAGCGCGAGCCGCAAGCTGCCACCCGGCAGCCAGCGCATCACCAGATAGGCGCCCAGCTCATCGCGCCAATAGTCATAAAACGGCACGATGTGGGG